>DAIOWH010000027.1:0-43727 GCA_036758585.1 Planctomycetia bacterium | reverse complement strand
GGGTTCAGGGTTCAGAGGTCAGAGGTCAGAGTTCTGAACCAGGAACCCTGCGGTTCCCACCCGAACCCCGAACCCCGAACCCTGAACCCCGAACCTTGATTGCTCCCATGCTCTTCATCGTCATCCTCGCTATCCTGATCGCGTTCAGTTACGAGCCGCCGCTCGAGGCCTGGCAGATTACTCCGGCGTCGAGCGCGGTCGCGGGGGTCGCGGCGATGGTGGCCGTGAACTGGATTCTTGCCGAGGCATTCGCGCAGCTCACGGTGCGTCGGATCGTACGCTGGCCGGACAGCCGCGGCGCGACGCTGCGCAGCCACCAGCGACTGCGTTGGGCGCACGGTGCCGTGCTGCTGGGCGGGTTTCTCGCGGTCGTGTTCGGCCTCGACTGGCCGGCGGTGGTGCGCGAGACGTGGGGCCTGGGCGGATGGGTGCTGGTGGACGATCTCGCGGTGCTCGCACCGTTCCTCGCGTCGGTAGTCGTGTCGCATCTGGCACACTGCCGGGTCGAGCACGCGGCGCGATCGTGCATAGCAGGCGATGCGGCGCTCGCCGGCAGGCCATCGCTCGTGCGCGATGTGGATTTCCTGCTGCGACATCAGTTGGGCGTGTTGCTCGGCCCGCTGTTCTTGCTGCTCACGGCCCAGGACGTCGTGAGCCTGGTGGTGGGCGGCACCTCGATGCAGGCGCCCGCGGAACTGGTCGTGGGGCTTGGCGGGTTGGCGGCGGTGCTGATCTTTGCCCCGGTGCTGTTGCGTTGGCTGTGGCGTGCGCGGCCGCTGCCGGCCGGGCCGCTGCGCGAGCGACTCGAGGCGATGGCTCGTCGGTTGCGATTTCGTGCGAGCGACATCCTGATCTGGAACACGCACGGCATGGTGATCAACGCGGCAGTGGCCGGCATCCTGCCTCGGCCGCGCTACGTACTGCTGAGCGACGCCCTGCTCGACGCGCTCGGTCCCGACGAGATCGAGGCGGTGTTCGGCCACGAGGTCGGCCACATCCGTCACCATCATCTCTGGTTCTACATCGGGTTCCTGCAGGGGGCGACGGTGTTTCTGCTGGCGCTCATGGTCGCGGTCCGCGGCTTGGTGGAAACGCTGCTGGGCGGCACGGCCGCGAGCCAAGCGGTCTGGCTGGGGCAGGGTCTGCTGCTGCCGCTGGGTTGTTCGGCGTTGTACTTCGGCGTGTTCTTTGGGTTCTTGTCGCGTCGCTTCGAGCGTCAGGCCGACCTGTTCGGTTGCCGCGCGATCTCGTGCGGCCGACGCGATTGCGGCGGTACACATCAGCCGGCCGAAGGCGGCCCCGGCGCTGTGGCCATCTGCCCGACCGCGATCGCCACGTTCGTCGCCACGCTCGAACGCATCGCCCTGCTCAACGGTTCGCCGCGCGAACTGCGATCGTGGCGCCACTTCAGCATTGCCAAACGGGTCGAGTTCCTGCGCCGAGTCGCTGTCGAGCCTGGTTTGGAACGTCGCTTTCAGGCGGTTGTGGTGACGCTGAAGGTTCTGGTGCTCGCGGCGATCGTCGCCGCCGGCTGGTGGGCGTGGTTCAAATCACCCGAACTGGTTGCTCAGCTCCTGGAACCGTTGCCGTAGTGGTCAGTGGTCGGCCCCAGGCAGAGATCGCCGACGATGAAACATCCCGCTCCCGCCGTCATCGATCGTGTGCTCGCCGCGCTTGCGTCTCGCCCGCCGGCGACGATGCTTGGTTCGTTCGCCGGCCGCCGCTCGGCGTTCCAGATTCTGATCGGCACGATCCTCTCGGCGCGATCGCGAGACGAAATGACTGAGCGGGTTTGCGAGGTGCTGTTCCATCGCTTCCCGACGGCGAAGCGACTGGCACAAGCACGCCCCCGCGACATCGTGCCGATACTGCGACTGATCGGGTTCTATCGCCAGAAGGCGAAGTTCATCATCGCCACGGCCCGGATCATCGTCGCCAAGCACGCCGGTCGCGTCCCGGCCACGATCGACGAGTTGCTCGAACTACCGGGCGTCGGCCGCAAGGTCGCCAACTGCGTGCTGGTGTACGCCTTTGGCAAGCCGGCGATCGCCGTGGACACCCACGTACACCGCATCGCCAACCGTCTTGGCTGGGTGCGGACCAAGACGCCTGAAGACACCGAACGAGCATTGGCCCGCTTGCTACCGCGGCGGCATTGGCTGACGATCAACGAGATACTGGTCGCGCACGGCAAGACGATCTGCCGGCCGATTGGTCCGAAATGCGATGTGTGCCCCGCGGCGCGATGGTGCCGCAAACGCGGTGTAGGTGATCGAGTCCGTGGTCTCGATCACTGATCTCTGACCCACTCCCGGCCTACGTCTGCATCCCCGATCGCGGGCAATTGGGCGACCGAGTGCGTTACGGCTCGGCCAACTACCTGGGCGTTGCTCACGACCCGCTCGAGACGGGATTGCCGCCGCGCGATGCGACCATGCCGTTCGCCATTCCGCCGAACCTCAGTCTCGCGGCGGGCACCGACCTGCGACGTCTCGACCAGCGGCTCGCCCTGTTACGCGATCTCGACCGGCTGCCGCGCGCACTGGATCACAACGGTGTGATGACCGGCCAGTAAGACAGCATTTCGGGCCCACCGGTCTACGGTGGCCAGCACCGGCCGCCGGCTCGATGACGGGCGGGGCGCACCAATGAGACCTTTCTTGATCGATCATCGTTGCCGCTTCGTCTCGTCGGTACAGTCCCGTTGCGTGTTCGTCGAGGCCTCCATCTCGTCGGGGAACACCACAAGCGGTGGCCTCAGCTTGACCGCCAGTCGTTCGCGCACAGCGGCCAATCTCTCACTTCGGTATGTCGCGAGGCTCTTTCCTTGGAGATTTGTGGCCACACGGTGAAACAACGTGCGGTAACTGCCAAGCCTATCGCGTTCCGCGCTTGTATCAGCTTGAGCTATCCAACCGTCCAATTCATCGTGCGCCCGCGGTCCCAGAATAGTCGCCGCCAAATGGGCGGCCACCATTCGGCCGCGTTCTTCGGTACTAGATTGACCACGAGTGAACGGCCGGGACAAGCCTCCGCTGGCCATCCTCTGCCGAAGCATTGGCAGAGCCGAGTCGCCAATTCGGAACAGGGCCCACTCCGTTGGCTGGCACCCAAATTGATGAATCCCACTCGTGCGTACGTCCATTGGGAAAGTGAGAAAGTCCGCCAGCGTGGAACAGGCTTCCGCGGCCTCCAGATCGCCGAGGAGCCGAATGATGCGAGATACCGTTCGCAACTTGAGCCTTATCGGCGGCGGTTCGGCCAATCCGAGTTTCTCCTCATCCAACTCATATCCACTTTTTCGAAACTTGTCCTGCTGACTGCACCTTTGAAGAATCGCCACCAAGTCATGGATGTACTTGTCACGGTCGGGAATATCCCGCGGATCCAGGTGAGCAACCACCAATTGCTCGCCTCGAGCGACTATTTCCAACACCGCTGCCTCATCACTTGGATCGCGCACAAGCTTGAACTCGTGCCGTGAGTCCTGCCCTGTGGCGTCTTGCCAGAGGGGCTGTGCGGCCACAGTGATTGCAACATAGGCGTGGCACAGAGCGAGTCGCAGCACCGTTTTCATGAAAGCGCCCTTGGACGACGTAACGGTTACGGCGGATTCGCGCAATCCACTTGGCCAGTGACAGGATCAACTGGCGGAACCGCGTTGGTATGTCCTGCACCGTAGTTCGCGAACTCAAGCGACCATTCTTTGGTTCTATCGGGCAACGAGACCGCCGTCAGTTTTATCACGACGTACGAGAACAGCCATGACCGGCATCCCCGTGGCCGAAGAACGGGGAGGCCGAAGAACGGGGATAAGTCCAATTCTTCACTGATGATCGTGCCGCCGCGCCGATCGCCGGGTGGCGCTACGTCGGTTCTCTCCGTCACGCCGCCGATCAAGCACGGAGCCCCGATCGGCGGAGGAAAAAGGGGCGGAGAAAAGACCGCCATGTGGGATCGCGAGTCTTGTTCAACGAACTGCTGGGGACTGACCCGTTGAATCGCCGGCCCCGGTTTCCTCCCCCATCCGATGCCGCGCTTGATTTGAATAAGCGCGATTCGTTAATCTGTGGCCGCTTGGTGGCGACGGATTCACATACGGAGCGCCCCCATGACCAGGATCGCGTTCGTGACAGTGTGGAGCGGGTTGATCGTTGCCGCTGTGGCCCCGGCCGCGTACGCGCAGGCGACCGCCCGCGCTGAGATCGTGGTGCCGATCCAGCAGGTGTTCGCGGTCCGCACGTCTGTGACCGTGCCCGACCGCGGCACGATGTATCTGGGCGGCGTCGACCGGGCGTCGAGTTTCCGCAGCGAGTTCCGACCGGGTTTCTCGTCGGGCATTTCTGAGAGTCGTTCGTCGGCGGGCGCGAGCGTTCGCGTGTGGATCCATGACTTCAGCGAGCTCGACCCCGCGGGCGATTTTCATGTGACAGACGACGTGCGGCCGGCCACGGGCTTCGCCGGCGCGATGAACAGCTACGCCACCACGCGCGATGTCCGCCAGTCACCCACCGCCAGCGCCGCGAAATCGGCTGAGGCCGACGCCGCGCAGCAGCGCGACGCTCAGTTCGCCGACCTGCTGGCCCGCGGCCAGGATGCCGAGGCGCGCGGGAAGCTCAAGATCGCTCGGCTCTACTATCAATCGGCTTCCCGACTGGCCGCCGGCGCACGCGGCGACGATGTACGCTCACGCCTCATCGCGCTCGACGCAAAGCTCGCCAGCCGCTAGCCGTGGGGCAGGCTTCCAGCCTGCCAATGTCGGATGCATGGCAGGCTGGAAGCCTGCCCCACTACCATGCCCATCGACCCGCAGCAGCAACTGGGTATCCGTGAGGCGATGATCCTGATCGCCGGCGTTGCCGTCGGGCTTTGGCTGTTCGCCGACAGCATCAAGCAGTTGCCGTCGAACGACCCCGACGATTGGTTGGTGGTGCCTGTGGCTGTTCTGGGCGGCATCTCGTTGGCCGGTGCTCCCGTCCTACTGGTCGATCGCTCGAAACGTCAGCGACGCTGGCGGTCTGGTGCGTTCATGTGGTTGGCGGTTAGCGCGGGCTGCTGGGGACTTGCGCCGGCCATCGCGCTGGCCCGGCTGCGCACTCCCTCGACGCAGATGGCGCCACCCGGCACGATGGCCAGCGTGTGCTTCGTTTACACTCTGCCGCTCATGGCACTGTTCCTGCTGGCCGCATGCGCGGTCGCGGGCCGGCCGGCGGCTGGCTGGGTGCGTTGCCGCGGCTGGTGGCCCGAGTGGTTCGGCATGTGGATGCTCGTCGGCTGGTCTTGCGTCGGCTTGTACGTTCTCGTCCGGATATACATGGACCTGTTCCGATAAGGCGACATGGTCGGCACACCGCGATCTCTGGCGCGTCGGCTGACCACGCCGCTCCTCTTACTGGCGATTCTCATGTCGTTCAGCCGCTTGAACCAAGTTGATCCCGACGAAGAAGTGGCGTTCTACTCGCCCTACATGTACTGGAGCGAGGCGGGGCGGCTGCGTCTGGTGTTGCGCGGGAGGCTGTACGAACCGGAACGCGACAGCAGCAAGCGGCGAGCGGCGATCGACCGACTGATCGCGCCGGCACTGTTTCGCTACATCGGTAAAGGGCCGGCTGAGTTCGACGACGCTGCGAGGGCGTTGATGTACGAGCGGCTCCAGCCGTTCCTGTACGACGGCGAGTCGCGATCAACAATCGCGTTGCGTCTTCGTGGTGCGGGCGGCGAGGCGACGCTGCGGCTGCCGCGCACCGACATGGGCGGCAGCTTCACGTTCGCGACCGACTCGGCTGGTGAACAAGCCGTCGGCGCGTTGATGGGGTCGGCGACTCACCTGACCATTGAGGCGGTCCTTCCCGCCGCCGACTCGCGGCGATTCGCGACGCGCGTGGCCGAACCGCCGCGCCGCCTGCCGCTGCTGGTGATCAGCGACGTCGACGATACCGTGCGGATTGCCGAGGTGACGCACAAGCCGACGCTGGCCGAGCGGACATTCTTGCGTCCCTACGAGCCGATCGCGGGCATGAGCGAACTCTATCGCCGGCTCGCGGGGCGCGGCGCCTGGTTCCATTACGTATCCGGCTCACCCTGGCAAGTCGCTCCGCTGATCGACCAGTTCCTCTCCGACGCCGAGTTCCCTCCGTCGGTGATGCACTGCCGCCAGATCAGTTGGGACTTCTGGAACAGCGATCCGCTCGACACCAAGGAGTTCAAGGTCGCGACGATCCGAACGCTGCTCGCCCAGTTTCGCGACTCGCCCGTGCTGCTCATCGGCGACAGCGGCGAGCACGACCCCGAGGTCTACAGCGAGATCACTCGCAGTCACGGCGATCGGCTCGTGGGCGTCTGGATTCGTCGCGTGCCGGGCAACTGGGACGCGGCGCGGCTGAACGAACCGCGATCGCGACTCGGCCCCGATCGCGTCGCGGCGTTTGAGAGCGTGGCTGAGCTGAACGCTCAGTTGGACCGGCTGCCGTAGCGACGGCTGCGACTACGCCTCCACCAGCCCGACGCGCTGCGAGTGATCCGCGTTTCCCTCCCTCGCTGACCGTCGGGCTTGTGCGTTGGTTTTCGCTCCTGCCGTTCGCGTTGCGACGCCTACTCAGGCGGCCTCGCGCGGCCGACGAGCGTGACGGGGTAGGTGATGCGTAGGGTTCCGCGAATCACGGTGACCTTGACGTTGTCGCCCGGCTTGAATGTGCCGAGGGCCTCGAACAGGGTCTGCACGCTGTCGATCTCGCGATCGCCCATTTTTACGAGAATATCGCCCGCCTGAAGACCGGCCTTCTCGGCGGGGCTGCCCGACGTGACGCCGTCCAGGAGCACTCCCTTGCCGTCGTAGCTGTAGGCCGGGATCGAGCCGAGCGACGCACTCATGCCGCGCCGCGTGCCGGTCGGCGCGGGGGCGTCGGCCTTGGCAAACACCGGCCGCCGCTCGGCATCGGCCAACGCCACGGTCAGTTCTTCGACCAATGCGATGACGCGCTCGGTGCCCTCGACGGATATCTTCTCCCAATCGTCCGACGGCTTGTGGTAGTCGGGATGGTTGTCGGTGAAGAAGTGCAGTACCGGAATGGAGGCGCGGTAGAAGATGGCCTGGTCGCTTGGCCCTTCGCCCGTGGCCACGGGGCTGATCTTCAGGCTTTGCTTCTTGCTGGTCGTTTCGAGCAGCGGCGGGAACTCGGGGGCGGTGCCGACGCCGTAGACGATCAGCTTGTCGTTGCGGAGCCGACCGATCATGTCCATGTTGAGCATGGCGACCGTCTGGTCTTTCGGGATCGCGGGGTCGCGAATGTAGTGGGCCGCGCCGATGAGTCCGCTCTCCTCGGCCGTGAAGGCGATGAACAGCACGCGCCGGCCGAGCGGCTTGGCGCGCCCGGCCAGCCGCCGCGCGAGTTCCAACAGGCCGGCGGTGCCCGATGCGTTGTCGTCGGCGCCGTTGTGAATGTCGCGCGATCCGAAAGCGAGCGAACCCATGCCGCCGTGGCCGAGGTGGTCGTAGTGCGCCCCGAGCACGATCGTCTCGTCGGCGTGCGGGCCGGCGCCGTCGAGTACGCCGATCACGTTCTTCACCTCGGCCGACTGATCGTGCAGCTTGATCGTGGCCGAGCAGGTCCATCCACGCAGCTCGCCGCTGTGCGGCTTCAGTTCGGCATCGATGGCCGCGTCGAGTTCGGCAATATCCTTGCCGAGCGAGGCCCTGACGATCGGGTCGGCCACGCCGCGAGTGACCTGGGCCAGCGGCAGCTTCGCGTCGCCAGCCGATCCGACCTGACCAAAGAGCATGAGCGTGTCGGGCTGGCCCTTGGCCGTGTGGGGCGCAGTGACGTAGAGCACGCCGACGGCCCCATGCGCCGCCGCGTTGGCGGCCTTCTGATCGAACCGGGCGTGGTTGGTGTCGACGTTACCCTGAAACGGCGCGTCCTTGTCCTGCTTGTCGTGCGGTCCCGGCTCGTGGCGGAGCAACAGCACGACCTTGCCCTTCACATCAAGCCCGGCGTAGTCGTCGTAGGAATACTCGGGCGCCGTGATGCCGTAGCCGGCAAAGACCAGCGGCCCGGCGATCGTGCCGGACGCGCTGAACCGCAACGGCACGAACTGCTTGCCCTGCGCCAGCTCGACGACCTGACCGCCCGGCCCGCGCAACACGATCGTGTTGTTGTCGTCCATCTGGCGGCCGAGCGGCATGGTGAACGGCTGAAAGAAACTGTCGTTCGGCAGCGCCGGTTTCAGGCCGGCCTTGCGGAACTCGTCGCGGATGTAGTCTGCGGCAAGATCGATCCCCCTGGTGCCGACCCCGCGACCTTCGAGATCGTCGGCCGCCAGGTACTTGATGTCGTTTAGCCATCGCGGCGCGGTTGTTTCGTCGGCAGCCGTCAGCAGCGCCGCCAGCGCGACGGAGATCAAGAGCATCGACCGAACCGTTATCGACTTGAATGTGCGTGCCATGGTTCTCCTTGCAGGTGTTTCGTCGCCTCGTGCTGCGCGGTATTCTCTCCGGTGAGTTCCGCAGGCGTCAAGGTTGTTGGAGCAAGCCGCCTTGGCCACGTTGGTGGTGATTCACGGTCTGGAACGGGGCAAGCGCTACACACTGGATCAGCCGGTGATGCGCGTCGGTCGCGATCCGTCGAATCCGATCCGCGTGCCCGACAACGAAATCTCGCGGCAGCACGCCGAAGTGCGTTTCGAAGACGACGGCTACACGCTTGTCGATTTGAAGAGCTCGAACGGCACTTTTGTGAACGGCCGCCGAGTGCCGCGCGCCCGGCTCGACGCGGGCGATCGAATCCAGATCGGTCAGACTGTGCTGGTGTTCGGCACCGGCACCACAGTCGCCGGCGGCGACCTCGCCAAGAAGATCACGCTGATCACGCGCGGCAAACAGGAAGACGCCTCGGCCATCGTCAAGGCGATGAGCCATGCCGAGGGCAGCCAGTACCTGGCCCGGCCCGACCAGGCCGACGCCCCCTGGCTGAAGAACGCGATCGCTCACTTGCGCGTGCTCTACGAGACCAGTCAGGCGATCAGCCACATCGTCGACCTCGGCGAATTGCTGGAACGGATTTTGGAACTGACGCTTCAGTCCGTCCAGGCCGACCGCGGGTGCATATTCTTGCTGGACACGGCGACGAATCAGTTCCACTGTGGGGCGGCCCATTTCCGCGAAGGCGCCGACACGCAGGAGCAGATCGAGGTCAGTCGCACGATCATGGACTTCGTGGTCTCGAAGGGCGAAGGCGTGCGCACCAGCGACGCCGCGGCCGACGAACGATTCGGTCCCGCGCGGAGCATCGTGCGCATGGGCATCCGCGAGGCGATCTGCGTGCCGATGCAGGGGCGGCACAGTATGCTCGGCGTCGTCTACCTCGACGTGCGCACGCCGCCCGACCAGCCGATCGAGACGCCCCGGTCGCATCGCTTCACCGACGACCAGCTCAAGCTGCTCATCGCCATCGGCCATCAGGCGGCGCTGGCCATCGAGGACACTCGGCACCATCAGGCCATGGTCGAACGCGAGCGACTTGCCGCCGTCGGCCAGACGATCGCGACGCTCAGCCATCACATCAAGAATATTTTGCAGGGCATCAGGGGGGGCAGCCACTTGGTGGAGATGGGCCTGTCGGCAGCCGATCTCGAACAACTGCGGCGCGGCTGGAAGATCGTCAACAAGAATCAGGGCAAGATCTTCGACCTGGTCATGGACATGCTCACTTACTCGAAGGAACGCGAGCCGGTACTCGAGAACGCCGACGTGAATGACGTCGTGCGCGAAGTCGTTGAACTGATGGAACAGCATGCGGCCGAGGTGGGGGTGGCTTTGCGGATGTCGGTGGACGAGTCCATTCCGCGAACGTTGATCGACCCCGAGGGAATCCATCGGGCGGTTTTGAACATCGTGTCAAACGCCATCGACGCAACGCAGGAGAAAGAGGGAGGCGTGGTGGAGGTCTCGGTGTTGCACGACGCCGCGCGGTCGACTATCGCGGTCAGCGTGGGCGACAACGGAGTCGGAATCGCCGCCGACGAGATCGCCGGCCTCTTCACGCTGTTCAGCTCGACCAAGGGTGCTCGCGGCACGGGCATCGGACTGGCGGTCAGCGACAAGATCGTTCGTGAGCACGGCGGCCAGATTGTCGTCGCGAGCGAGCCTGGCAAGGGAAGCACGTTCACGATTGAACTGCCCGTGCGCTCAGAGAACCCCACGATCGCGTAGGCCCCGGTCGCTCAAACCGCTGCCGGCTCCGGCTGCCTCTGGATGCGATACGCACCCGCAAGTTCGGAGACCAGCCGAGCCCACGTCCAATCCTCGACGATCGCCCGCAACTTCAACGTGTCGCTGGACTCATAAAAAACCACGGCGAGCTTGCATGTGTCCGCCTCAATCTCGAGCCTGGTGGCAACCTCTTCGATCCCGGCCCCGCGGCGAATCTGCTTGCGAGCGAACTTGCCGACGCTTAACAGCCACTCGGCCCAGTTGGCGGGCGCGTCACTTTGTGAAGTCGGTATGTTGCGGAGAGCAGCCATCGTACACCCCCAGTTCTTCGTTGCGTCTCAGTGCCTCTTTCAGGTGTGTCCGTCGCTGTGGTGATGTAGCAACGAGTGTGCCGGATGCGTCAGTCGAAGTGTGGCGTGCGGCCGGACATCACAACCGGCGTCGCTGAGGCCAGTTGCGTCGATGGGCTGCTGCGGTGTGAGTCTGCGCAAACGCTGCTGTGTCTGTCGAAACGATGCGAAAATGCAACACGAGTTGACAACGGTCTGCCCGTTCTGCAGCCAAACTTGGGTTAGAGTGTAGCAGGACGACTCCGACGACAACCGCCGGAGGTCCATTGGGGATGCAAGCAGAGGAGGGTGTCGAGATGTTCAAGAAGACGTGTGTCTTGCTGGGCCTGGTGGTGCTGAGCGGCTGCCGCTCGTCGGCTGCGCCGTACTACAGCTCCAGCAGCTACGCCCCCGCACCGCCCGAGGTGCAAATGGGGGCCGAGGACCCCAGCCTGGCGGGTGCCGACATGGCGGCCTTGCCGCCCGAGGTCGACGCCATGCCACCGGCCGCGGAGAAGGGCTTCGTCGACCGGCACCCGATCCTGTCGGCCCCGCGCAACTACTATCGTGATTCCGGCACCAACCCGGTCGTCAAGGTCCTGGCCGGTACGTTCGTCGGAATCCCGGTCGGCGTAGTGCGCGAGGTATGGCAGGTCGGTTACGGCCAGTAGGTGTCGAACCAAGATTCGGGAACGTGTCGCGGCGCGCCGCGCGCTGCAGTCACGCCAAGCCCGGCGTGCAGCCCATCCGCCCTTCGGGGCGGATCATGCTTGCGCGTCGGGCTTGTTTGCTTTGGTGAACCGAATTCGCGCCGCGGGTCGAACCTGTTTACAATCTGGCCCCATGGACGTCGGCCGCGCGATCAAATCGGATTCGTGGTCGGCCGCCGAACCGAGGGACCAGGAGACCAGTCGATGCCGCATGGGCCTGCGCTGTCGAGACTTGTCGAGGGCTTTTACCTTCGCGAATGGGATCGGCGTCCGTCCGAAGGATCACGCATCGGTCGGGCCGAGTACGACGATCGGCTGGAAACGCCGACGGCCGACCTCGTGGCTAGCGAGCTGGCCGACGTCCGGGCGACACGAGCCGAGTTGAACAAACTGCCCACACCGTCGCCGGGAACCGTCGAGTGGCTCGACCGGCACTCGATCGCCGCTCACCTCGACATGACGAACCTGCGTCTGGCCGAGATCGAGCACTGGCGAACCAACCCGGTCGAGCCGGTGGAGACGGCGATCGGGGCAATCTTCGGTTTGTTGATGCGGCGCGACGTAACGTTGCCCGAGACGGCCGAGGCGGTGCGCCGTCGATTGCTGGCGATTCCCAACTATCTTGGGGCCGTAACCCGCTCGGTCGACCGCCCGGTCCGGATGTGGGTCGTCGCGGCCCGGCCGGCCGCCACCGGCGCGGTCGAGTTCCTGCGCGACGCCGTGCCCGAACTGGCTCAGCGGCATCCCGCGCGGCGGTCGGCACTCGAATCGGCCGCCGCGGCAGCGATCGAAGCGCTCGGGCTGTACGACGACTGGCTGCAGTCGCTGCTGGCCGAGCCGCTGTCGGATGATCCCGCCGTGGGACAGGCCGCCCTCGACGAGATCGTGCGTGATGAGCACGGCCTGCCCTACACGCTCGACGAAATCGACGCGATCGGCCAGCGCGAGGTCGCTCGCATCGGTTGCGACATGAACGAGCTGGCGCGCTCGATCGACCCTCGGCGCTCGTGGCAGCAGATTCACGAAGAAGCTCGCATCGCATTCGCCGCCCAGCCACACGACCTGCTGCGCGAGTATCGCGAGGCGACCTATGGCCTGCGCGACCGACTTGTGGCCGATGGCGTGATCGAACTGCCGCCGGGCGAGACGTGCGACGTGATCTCGACGCCGGCGTTCCTGCGATCGGTCATCCCGTCGGCCGCGTATTCATCGCCCGGGCCGCTCGACGCCGTCCAGCGCGGCATCTACTACGTCTCGGACCCGCCGCCGTCGCTGCCGCCAGCCGAGTTCCGCGACAACCTGGGCCAGCATTTCGGATTCGAGTCGACCTGCGCCCACGAGGCCTACCCCGGCCATCATGTGCAACTGTGCTGGGCGAACCGTGCAGGCTCGCTGGCTCGCCAGATGGCACATCACATCATCTTCATGGAAGGCTGGACGCTCTATTGCGAACAGCTCATCGTCGATCTCGGCTACCTGGCCACGCCGATGTGGCAACTCGATTGCCTGCTGTCGCAGCTTTGGCGTGCGTGGCGCATTCGCATCGACGTCGGCGTACACACTCGGCGCATCAGCGTGCGCGAGGCCGTCGACATGCTCAAGCGCGAGCTCGGCTTCACCGAACTCCGCGCCCAGTGCGAACTGAACTGGTACACGCAGTCGCCGGGCACGCCAATGAGCTACCTGCTTGGCCGCCACGAGACGCTCGCGCTGCGAGATCGCTATCGCTCGCTGCGCCCCAGCGCCTCGCTGCGCGATTTCCACAACTGGCTGCTCCGATTCGGTTCGGTTCCGCAACGGTGGCTGCTGCCCTTCGTTGAGTCGCACTGACCGCCCGCCAATGCAAAGCCCCACCGACTTGGTGGGGCTTTGGCGAACTGATCGGTCCTGCTCTCCGATTGCGACTCTACCAGCAGCCGCCGTAGTACGAGTAGCCGTACGACGGATAGTAGGAGTGGTAGCTGTACCGTGGATACGAATAGTATCCGGCGTATGGCGGGTAGCTGTGGCTGTACCGGGGTGAGTAATAGGACGCACCGTATCCATAGCCCCGGTAGCCATACCCGCCATAGCCATACCCGCCGTAGCCGATCGACACGCTCCAGCCGCCGTGATGGCTGTGATGGCTGTGATGTCGATGGTACCGATGGTCGGCCCTTGCCGCTGTGGCGGTGATGCACATCGCCGCCACCACGACCACTCCGATCGCAACACGCTTCATAGGACACCCTCCAAAAAATGCCGCTGGCGTGGACGAGCTAAGTACAGCGCCGCATTGAAATGGGTCCGAATTCGTTTAACCCGCAGCCGCAGGCGAGGCACAACAAACGCCATCCATGCCTCGCCTGCGGCTGCGAGTTAAACGACCGAAGCCGATTTCAGACCCTATTCAATGCGGCACAGTGCTAAGAGTGATGCCAACCGACCGAGTCCTGGCTTGTTCAACTTCGGGTCCCATCCGAGGAAAGGGACGTTGCAGAACGTCGGACCCGCCGGCAGGAAAGTATCGCTGTCTTCGGTCTGTCTTCGGTCGGCTGTAAGCCGAGAGCATTCTATTCACGCGGCGGCCTGAGTGCAACGCCGCCCGTTGACGAGTCTATCGGCAGGTCTTAGATTGTGGCCCATCCGAGCGTGATCGGTCCGAGAAGCTAAGTCGCCCAGATGGGGACAGGCGCCTCGCAGACTCCGAGCCGGGCCCCACTTGGTTCACAGGCAACGAACGCCGTGCTGGCCAAACGAATTATTCCGTGTCTCGATGTCGACCGCGGTCGCGTGGTTAAGGGGACGAACTTCCTGAACCTGCGCGACGCCGGCGATCCGGTCGAAGTGGCGGCGCGCTACGAGGCCGAAGGGGCCGACGAACTGGTGTTCCTCGATATCACGGCGAGCCACGAGAGCCGGGGCATCATGATCGACGTGGTGCGACGCACCGCCGAGGTGGTGTTCATGCCGCTGTGCGTGGGCGGCGGGATTCGCACGATCGACGACATTCGTTCGCTGCTGAACGCGGGCGCTGACAAGGTGTCGATCAACTCGGCGGCCCCGCGCGATCCGGAGTTTGTGCGGGCCGCGGCGCGGCGGTTCGGCAGCCAGTGCATTGTGGTGAACATCGACCCGAAACGCGTGCCGCGCGACGGCCGCGAGTTCTGGGAAGTCCACATCAACGGCGGCCGCGTGCCGACCGGGCTGGAGGCGGTCGAGTGGGCCCGCCAGGTTGAGCGGCTGGGGGCCGGCGAGATTGTACTGACAAGCATGGATGCGGACGGGACCAAGGCCGGGTATGATCTGGCGATGACGCGGGCCGTGTCGGAGGCGGTTGAGATACCGGTCGTGGCCAGCGGCGGAGCAGGCTGCCCCGACCATTTGTACCGCGTACTGACCGAGGCCCGGGCCGATGCGGCGCTGGCAGCCAGCATCTTCCACTACGGCGAGTATTCGATCGACGGCACGAAACAGTATCTGGCACAGCGCGGTGTGCCTGTGCGAAAGACGAAAGGGAACTAACATGTCGACGGCAGTCGCCTCGCCCCCGGTGCAGTCGGCGCCCGAACCGGTCGCCGCCACGCCGAAGAAAGAACCCGAAGTCAACAAGCTTTATCGCATGGTCATGAAGTACGAGGGTTCGGACCTGCACCTCAAGACCGGCCTGCCGCCGATGATGCGGCTGGGCGGCACGATCCGGCAGATGGACATGCCGCCGTTGACGGCGAGCGACATGGAACGGCTGCTGTTGCCGGTACTCACCGAACGGCAACAGCGCATTCTGGACGAGACCGGCGGCATCGACTTTGCGCACATCATCGGCGACGACGAGTGCCGGTTCCGCGTGAACCTGTTCCGCGCTCGCGGCCGACTCGCGCTGGTCGCTCGCCGCGTTAGCACCAAGATACCCGACTTCAAGGGCTTGTACCTGCCGCCGATTGTCGAAGAGTTGTGCAAGTTTTATCAGGGTCTGGTCATCCTGGCCGGCGTTACGGGCAGCGGCAAGAGCACGACGATCGCGTCGATGTTGGAGTACGTCAACAACAACGAGCGTGTGCACATCCTGACGCTCGAAGACCCGATTGAGTACATGTTCCGCGACAAGAAGGCCGTGATCAACCAGCGCGAGATCGGGGTGGACGTGGTGGACTGGCCAACGGCGCTCAAGCACGCCGTGCGGCAGGACCCCGACATCATCCTGGTCGGCGAAATGCGCGACCGCGACACGTTCGAGGCCGCGTGCCATGCGGCGGAGACGGGCCACTTGGTGTTCGGCACGATCCACGCGTCGTCGGCGCCCAGCACGATCGCCCGCATCCTCGACCTGTTCCCACACGAAATGCACGGCGCGATACGCCAGAACCTGGCGTTCAACCTGAAGGCGGTCATCGCCCAGAAACTGCTGCCCACCACCAAGGAAATGCAGGAGAAGGGGGTCAAACGCGTGCCGACCTGCGAGATCATGATTCAAAACTCAACGATCACCAAGCTGATCAGTGAGGAGAACGACGAGAAGCTGGGCGATGCGATCCGCATGTTCATGCGCGAAGGCATGCAGGACTTCACCGAGAGCCTGCGCTACCTGGTGACTCAGGAGTACATCGAGCGGTCGACGGCCTTCGAGGCCGCTCCGAACATCGACGCACTCAAGATGGCGCTGAAGGGCATCAAGGTCTCCACGCCAGGCATTTTGTAGAAGGACTCCGTTGATGACTTGGTTCTCTGCGCTGGACCGGCTCGTCGCCTCGCCCTCATGGCTGACCGACGCCGTTGTGTTCGCCCAAGCCACTCGAGGGCCGGGCAACTCCCTGAACTGGTTCAAGTTCGCGCCGATCGTCGCCATCTACTTGCTGTGGGTGTACACCACGCATTGGGTCGACCGCGACACCGAGAAGCTCAAGGGCAAGTTCGAACTCTGGCACCCGGTCGTCTTCTTCCCCGGCCTCATCGGCATCGGCCTGTGCTGGGTCATCGACATCTACATCGTCCAGATACTGCTGGCCTTGCTGTTCTATTCCGTGCCGCTGTTTATCTACATCCACGACCGCAACAAGCGGGTGCCGGAATCGGACATGGTCACGTTCCACAGCGTGATGTGGGCGATCCTCGAAAAGCTCGGCATCCGCCAACGCGAAGAGGAGGAGGAACAGGTCGGGCCGCCGATCCGGTTCATCGGCAAGGGCATCACTCAGACCGCCGAGGACCCGGATCGCGTGAAGGCGGCCGAGCAATCGACCGGCTACATGGCCGCCAAGGAACTCGTGTACGACGCGATCGTGCGCCGGTCAACCGACATTCACCTGGAACCGAAGAAGGATCAACTTTCGGTGCGGTACCGCATCGACGGCATCCTGCACACCGCCGAGCCGTTCGAGCGCAGCACGGGCGACGCAGTCATCAACGTGTTCAAGGTGCTCGGAGCCATGGACATCGCCGAGCGACGCAAGCCTCAAGACGGCAGCTTTGCCGCGGAAAGCGAGGGGCGACAGATCGACTTCCGCGCCGCCTCGCAGGGCACCATGGAAGGCGAAAAACTCAGCCTCCGCATCCTCGACAAGTCGGCCAATATCAACCGGCTGACCGATCTGGGCATGCGCGAAAAGCTCGTCGAAGAGGTGCGCGGCCTGGTCACTCAGCCGCACGGCATGATCATCGCGTGCGGGCCGACCGGCGCCGGCAAGAGCACCAGCCTATACGCGGCGCTGCGCGAGATCGACCGCTTCACGCGAAACATCATCACGATCGAAGACCCGATCGAGTACAACCTCGACAACGTCACGCAGATCGAGATCAACACTAAGTCGGGTCAGACCTTCGCGACCAGCCTGCGCAGCGTACTGCGTCAGGACCCCGATGTGATCATGATCGGCGAGATTCGCGACGAAGAGACCGCCAAGATTGGCTGCCAGGCCGCGACGACCGGCCACATGGTCTTCACCACGATTCACGCGAACGACGCGATCACGGCCCTGTTCCGATTGCTCGATCTGGGCGTTGAGCCGTTCCTGCTGTCGAGCGCAATCTCCGCCATCTGGAGCCAACGGCTGGTGCGCCGGCTCTGCGACCATTGCAAGGAACCGTACAAGCCCAAGCCGGAGTTCTTGAAAAAGGCGAACCTGCCGGCGAACAAGATCGACGTCTTCTATCGTCCGCCCAAGCAAACTGAGGAGATTTGTCCGAACTGCGGCGGCACCGGCTACCGCGGCCGCACCGGAGTCTTTGAACTGCTCGTCATCAGCGACAAGATTCGCGAGATGCTCAAGGAGACTCCGTCGATGACCGCGATCAAGGCCGAGGCGCGCAAGAACGGCATGCTGTACCTGCAAGAAGACGGCCTGCGCCAGGTGATCAAGGGGATCACGTCGGTGCAGGAGTTGATGCGAGTCATCACGTGATAGTTGTCAGTTGTCAGTTGCGACACCTGACAAACCTGGAGAACACGTATGGGCGCGTATTCGTGGGTGATCGATGTTGTTCTGCTGCTGCTCGTGCTGGGCTTCACCTATGTGGTGAGCAGCGAAGGCCTGTGGGGCGCTGCCCTGATGTGGGTGAACGTCATGTTCGGCGGCCTGGTAGCGTTCAGCCTCTACGAGCCGTGTGCGGCGTTCCTCGACAACAACGTCGGGTTCATGAAATCGTTCTCGGACATGGTCTGTCTGATCGTGTTGTTTTCGATCGCGTTCACGGCGTTCCGGCTGGGTAGCGACGCATTGGGTCCGCGCATGGTGCGGTTCCCGGGTTGGCTGTTTCACGTCGGGCGTTTGGCGTTCGGCGGGGCCACGGCGTGGTACTTCGTCGGCATGCTGCTTTGCATCGCCCAGACGGCGCCGATTCACAAGCAGTTCCTCGGCTACCAGTGGGAACGACACGCCTTCTGGGGGCTGGGCATCGACCGTTTCTGGTTGGGATTTGTGCAGGCTACCACCGGTCGGTACTTCGAGTGGGGCCGGCGGCCGGGATTCGATCGCGACTCGAGTTTCATCGTGCGCTATCATCGCGCCCGTCCGTTTGGCGATCCCGACACTGAGATGCCGGGCTTTCGTCCGGCGCCCGGCGGGGGCGGCGCTGCCGGTGGCGCAGGGGCGCCGGCCGGCGGAGCCGCTGGAGCCGCGCAACCGCCCGGCGACGCCGGCGGCGGCCGACCGCCCGTCGCGCCCCCGGGGATCAATCTTCCCCAGTGAACTTGATGCCCGCGACACTGAGTACTGTTCCACATTGAAAGGGGTTCGAATTCGTTTGACCCGCAGCCGCAGGCGAGGCATGGCTGGCGTTTGGTGCGCCTCGCCTGCGGCTGCTGGTTAAACGACCGAAGCCGATTTCAGACCCTATTCAATGTGGCACAGTACTGAGGCTATGATGCCAATGGGCGACGATCGCCAAAGTTCCGAGTAGTCGAGGGCAACACCATGTCCACCGCCGACACGCTGCTATCTGAATCCGAGCACGACGCGCCCGTTGCCAGTTCCGACATCGGCATCATCCGCGTCCATCACGTCAACTTTTACGTCAGCGACATAGGCGACTGGGCGAACTACTTCGTCCACCGTCTGAACTTCCGCGAGGTCGCCCACGGCGGGCCGTACTCTGGCAAGGGCGATCGCGTGTGCCGCGTGGTCGGTCACGGCCGCATCCGATTCATCCTGACGCAAGCGGCATATCGCGAGAGCGCTGTGGCCGGCTTTCTGCGGCGGCACCCGCAGGGCGTCGCCGACATCGCGTTTCTGGTTCACGACGCGGCGACGGCGCTCGAGACGTGCGCCCAACGCGGCGCCCGCGTCGTCTCGGAACTTGAGACGGACCACTTCGACTCCGGACGCATCCGCTTCGGGTCGATCGCGGCCTACGGCGACGTGACCCACACGCTCGTCGATGTGCAGGGCGAGCCGCCGTTCGGGCCGGGCTACCACAACATCACCGACCGCGAACTTACGGCGCCCGATCCCACCGGTTCGACGTTCGCCATCGTCGACCACATGGTGGCCAACGTGCCGGCCGGCGAGATGGATCGCTGGGTTGAGTTTTACGAGCGGGTCTTCGGCTTCAAGCAGACGCGACATTTCGACATTCGCACGAAACGCTCGGCGCTCATGAGCAAGGTGCTAACGGCCGAGCACGGGTACATCCAGTTGCCGATCAACGAGCCGTCCAGCGAGAACTCGCAGATACAGGAGTACCTGAACGCCAACAACGGCCCCGGCGTGCAGCACATCGCGCTGCTGACCAAGGCGATTGTGCCGACGATCTACGATCTGCGGCGTCGCGGCATCAGTTTCCTGCGGGTTCCGGATGAATACTACGACGCGGCGCCGGGCCGAGTCGGCGAGATCGAAGAACCGTTCGACGACCTGCGGCGGCTCGGCATCCTGGTCGATCGCGAAGGCCCCGACGGCTACTTGCTTCAACTCTTCACGCGGCCCGTGTTCGCCGAGCCGACGTTGTTCTTCGAGGTCATCCAGCGACGCGGCCACGCCCGCGGTTTCGGCGAAGGCAACTTCCGCGCACTGTTCGAGGCCATCGAACGCGAGCAAATGAAACGCGGAACGCTTTGATGCACGGGACGGCGCCCGCGACCGCGACCTTCATTGGATGGTTGGAGTGAATGCGATTCTGTGTAGTGCAACTCAGCGGAAACGACCAACCACGTCTGGCCATAGGCCGACCAGACGGAGTTGCCTGCCTCGATGCTCCGCCTAGCGTGCGCGGTGCGTTGGTCCAACATGGTTCAGCCGGATTGGTTCGCCTCGCCAAGCAGACGGGCCAGACCATGCCATTCGAGTCGGTCGCGGACTGGCTGCCTCCGGTTCCCGACCCGCGCACCTTTCGCGATTTCTACGCGTTCGAACAGCATGTGAAGACGTGCCGCGCGCACCGCGGGTTGGAAATGGTCCCGGAGTGGTACAAGTTTCCCGTGTTCTATTTCTCGAACCCAACCACGCTCAAGGGGCACAACCAGCCGGTGCGGCGACCCGCGGCGACGCGAGCGCTCGACTTCGAGTTGGAGGTCGCCGCGGTGATCGGATGCGAGGTCGAGAATGTGTCGGGCGCCCAAGCCGAGGCGGCGATATTTGGATTCACGGTGCTGAACGATCTATCCGCGCGCGATCTGCAGGCGGAAGAAATGAAGTGCGGGCTGGGGCCGGCCAAGGGCAAGGACTTCGCCAGCGTGATCGGCCCGTGGGTTGTCACCTGCGACGAGTTGGCCGACCGCCGCATCGCGCCAGGCCGCTACGACCTGGCCATGACGGCCCGCAAGAACGGCCGCGAAATCTCGCGAGGCAACATGCGCGACATGCACTTCGACTTCACGCAGTTGATCGCACGCGCCGCCCAAGACGCCCGGCTCTGGCCCGGCGACATCATCGGTTCCGGCACGGTCGGCACGGGGTGTATACTGGAACTGCGACCGGAGAACACCGACGGCTGGCTCGAGCCGGGCGACGTGATCGAATTGGAGATTGAACGACTCGGCATGCTGCGAACACCGATTGTATGAAGTCTGTAGTTTCAACCTCAATTTTCGAGTCTCAAATCTGAGATCTCAGAGAGGTGAGCGCCATGTACTACATGCGAATGGGCGAACTACCGCCGAAGCGGCACACCAAGCTGCTGGGGCCGAAGGGCGAACTACGCTACGAGCAGGTCATCACGACCCACGGGTTCGATCATCGCTATTCGTGCCTGTACCACGTCCATCCGCCCACGCGCGTCACTAGGGTGATCGAGCGCGGCGTGCGGCCGATCGAGCTGGCGCCGCAGCCGGTCAAGCGGCACTATCACCTGAAAGCCGCGAGGGTAGCCGCAGGCGGTGACCCGATTTCGGGCCGCCGGCCGCTGCTGGTCAATAGCGACGTGACGATCAGCGTCTGCCGCCCGACCCAGGCGATGGACTACCTCTATCGGCCCGGCGATCGCGACGAAGTCATCTTCGTCCATCTCGGCACGGGCACGCTCGAAACCTGGCAGGGCGACGTCGCGTTCGGCGACGGCGACTATCTGGTGATCCCGCGCGGCTGCACCTACCGGTTTACGTTCGCCGGCAAGTCCGACGGCGACGCCCTGGCCCGCATGCTTGTGGTGCGCACGCCGAGCATGATCCGCGTCCCCAGTCGCTACATGAACCCGGCCGGCCAGCTTCGACTCGGCGCACCTTTCTACGAGCGCGATCTCCGCCCGCCTGCCAGGCTCACGACCCACAACGAGTCGAGCGAACCGTGGGAGATTCGTGTACAGACAGGCGACCAGTTCACCGGCTACATCTACGACTTCCACCCGTTCGACGTGGTCGGTTGGGACGGCTTCTGTTACCCATGGGCGTTCAACATCATGAACTACGAACCAATCATGGGCCGCATCCACCAGCCGCCGCCCGTCCAGCAGACCTTCCAGGCCGATCGGTTCGTCGTCTGCAGCTTTTGTCCGCGGGCCTTGGACGATCACCCCGACGCGATCAAAATCCCGTACGTTCACTCGAACGTCGACTCCGACGAGATGATCTACTACGTGAACGGCAACTTCTCGTCGCGACGTGGCGTGGATGTATCGTCGATCACGCTGCACCCCAGCGGCATTCCGCACGGCCCGCATCCGGGCGCGATCGAGGCGTCGTTCCAGCACACCCACACCAACGAGTTGGCAGTCATGGTCGACACCTTCGCGCCGTTGCAACTCACCGCCGACGCGATGGCCTGCGACCAGCCCGATTATCCGATGTCATGGAAAGACTAATGCCAAGTCCCAACTTTCGAACCATAGCCCCAATCAAACCCAGTTGTCTCCACCCAAGCGCGGCACTTCGATGAACCAGTTCACCCACTATGAAACGTTGTCGGTTGCCGGCCGCGACATGCGTCAGAACTACCAGACGCTCATCTCGTGCGTCGTTCCGCGCCCGATCGCGTTTGTGACGACGCTTTCGCCGACCGGCGTCGTGAACCTGGCGCCGTTTTCTTTCTTCAACGGCGTCAGCGGACATCCGCCGGCAGTGATGTTCGCGCCCGCCAACGACCGGCACGGGCGCGAGAAGGATACGCTGGCCAACCTGCGGCAGATTGGCGAGTTCGTGGTGAACATCGTGCCGCACGCGATCGCCGACGCGATGAACGAGACGTCGTTCACCTATCCGCGCGACGTAAGCGAATTGGTTGTGTGCGGGTTCACCTCGTTGTCCAGCACGCAGGTGCGGCCGCCGCGAGTCGCCGAGTCGCCCGTTCAACTCGAGTGCCGGCTCATGCAGATAGTCGACCTCGGCAGCGGGCCGCTCGCCGGGCACGTTTGCATCGGCGAGGTTCTGTGCTTCCACATCGCGGCGGGCTTCCTCACACCCGACGGTGCCGTGGACCCCGCAAAACTCGACGCCATCGCCCGCATGGGCGGTGACTGGTATGCCACGACTCGTGATCGCTTCAGCATGCCGCGTCCCACCGGCCCAAAGTCCTCCAACTGCGGCGGGTCGGCAATCGAGTCGTCCCCGCAAGTCCCGCACCGCCCCTGACACGGCGAGCCACGATCAGGAATACGGTCGCCGTCGGCTCCACGTTGAATCAACGATCGGTGCTGTTTTGACTGCCTCGCGCGACGCCCCTATAATCCGCATGGAAAGACGAATCACTCATGAATGCGCAGGGAGGTTCTGGGTCGGTCGTGATGCTCATCGGTCGCACACTCCTGGTCGTGCTGATGTTCGCCGCCGCGGCGAGTTCGCGCGTGTTCGGGCAAGCGGCCAAGCCGCCGGAGGCCGACGCCAAAGGCGGCTTCGTCACCGTTCCGAGCCCGATCACGTCGGTGCATGCCGTGCGGCGGCAGTGCGAAAAACTGCTCAGCGAAGGAGCGCGGACCATCGTCTTCGACATCCAGCCCGGCAAGAGCGAGTACGGCAACTGCCTGAACCTGGCGCAGTACGTCGAAGGCATCAAGGGGGCGCGCACGATTGCATTCGTCCGCGAACCACTCGGCGGCCACGCCGTGATGGTCGCACTGGCGGCCGGCGAGATCGTGATGAGCACCAAGGCTACGCTCGGCGACATCGGCCGCGACGAGAACGCCGTGCGTGAGGGCATGGCCGCCGAGTACAGCGACCTGGCCCAGCGATCCAAACGACCGTACCGCGCGATCATCCTCGGCATGCTCGACCGCAAGCACCGCGTGTACAAAGTGACGACCGCTCGGCCCGACACACGCTACGTGCTGGACGAGGAACTCAAGGCGCTGGAACGCGACGAACAGATCGTGTCGAAGGAGGTGCTGATCGAGGCCGGGCAACTGGGCAACTTCAATGGCGATCAGTTGCGCCAGATTGGGCTGGTCGCGGTCACGGCCGAGTCGCGCGGCGAGGTGGCCGAGCTGTTCGGGTTGTCGGCCAAGGCGGCGATCGAGGATGTGCAGGTCGGCGTCGAGTGGCAGCCGGTGCAGATACGCATCGCCGACTTCATCAGTGTGCTGACCAAGGAATACGTGCTGCGGCATGTGCAGCGCGAGTTGGAACGCGGCCGCAACTTCTTCATCTTCGAGATCGACAGCTACGGCGGCGACGGCAACGCCGGCATGGAACTGGCCGAGTTCATTCGCGACATGAGCGGCGTGAAGACCGTCGCCTACGTGCCCAACAAGGCAATCAGTGCGGCGGCGTTCATCGCGCTGGGCTGCGACGAGATCATCATGCACCCCAAAGCAAAGCTTGGCGACTGCGGCGCGATGTTCGTCGAAGGCGGCCAGTTTCATTATGTGCCTGAGAAGATCGTCTCGATCTTCAGCACGTCGCTCGAAACGCTCGCCGAAGCCAACGGCTACCCGCCGACGCTGGCCAAGGCCATGATGGACAAGGACATGGTCGTGCACGAAGTGCGCGATCGCCGCACCGGCCGCACGACCTACCTGTCTGAAGTCGACCTGAAGAACGCTGCGGCTGACGCCTACGACCAACTGCGCATCGTCAAACCCAAGGGCGAATTCCTCACGGTCAATGGCAAGGAAGCCCTGGAGTTTGGACTGGCGCAGAATCTGGTCGAGAGTTTCGACATCGTGCGCGAACTCTACGGACTAGGCGATGCGCCGGTCGCACTCGTCAGCCCAAACTGGGTGGACACAATGATCTGGCTGCTGAACACGCCGCTGGTCAGCATGCTGCTCATCGTCGGCGGGATTCTCGGACTGTACCTGGAGCTGAAGCTGCCCGGCATCGGCATGCCGTCGATCATCGCGGCCCTGTGCTTCCTGTTGTTCTTCTGGAGTCATTTCATGGGCGGCACGGCGACGGGCCTGGAGATCCTACTGTTCGTGGGTGGAGTGGTTTGCCTGGCGATCGAGTTGTTTCTGCTGCCTGGATTCGGCGTGTTCGGGTTCATGGGCATTCTACTGATGGTCTCGTCGATCGTGTTGGCGAGTCAGACGTTCGTGCTGCCTCAGAGCCCACGCGAGTGGCAGCAGTTGGCCGGCAATCTGGGGTCGATGGCTTTTTCCTTTGCCTGCCTGTTTGCGTTTGCGTACCTGGTGAGCAAGTACCTTCCGCACGTGCCGCTGCTGAATCGCGTCGTGCTTCAGCCCGACCTAGCGATGGACGGCGCGGCGTTTCCGTCGGTGACTGAGGCGAACGAGTGGAGCGACCTCGTGGGGCGTGAGGGCGTCGCGATGACCACGCTCCGGCCTGCCGGGCGAGCGCAATTCGGCGATCGTTTCGTAGACGTCGTCGCCGAAGGCGCCTATATTGATGCCGGCGCCACGGTCGCGGTGATCGAGGCGACGGGCAACCGCGTCGTAGTGAAGCAGGTGACATGACGACCCCGTTGATTTGGGCGACACTCGTTCTGTGTCTCGGATTGATGCTGCTCGTGGCGGAGTTGTTCATTCCGTCGGGCGGCGTATTGGGCATCATGGCGGGCTTGGCGCTCATAGGCAGCGTCGCGCTGGCGTTTCAGCAGTCGGGCCGCGCGGGTCTGCTGTTTCTGCTCGTCGTGCTAGTGGCACTGCCGACAATCGTCGGCGTAGGGCTGCACCTCTGGCCCCGCACACCAATCGGCCGGCGCATGCTGTTGGCTCGCCCAAACCCGGAAGACATCGACTCAACGAACGAAGTGGATCAACACCTGCACTCGCTGGTTGGTAAGGTGGGCCGCACGTTGACGCAGTTGCGCCCCGCCGGAATGACCGAGATCGACGGCCGCCGAATCGACACCGTCGCCGAAGGCATGATTATCGAACAAGGTGAACTGGTCCGCGTGCTCGATGTGCAAGGTCGCCGCGTCGTGGTGCGCAAGCTGGAAGCGAACGTCCTGGACTCCTGACGGAGCCGTCTCACTGAGAATACGAAGGAGAAACATTCATGTCTGTGCTGTTCGCTCAAGGCTCGAATACATGGGAAATACTCGTGATCGTGGCGCTCGTCTTCTTGGGGTTCGTCGCGATAGTCCTGCTCATTTTCATGGCCAAGTTCTTCAACCTCTGGATTCAGTCGATCACGACCGGGGCCGGCGTCGGGCTGTTCGACTTGATCGGCATGTGGCTGCGCAAGGTGAACGCGACGGTGATCGTGCGGTCGAAGATATCGGCCGTGCAGGCCGGACTACAGCTTGAGACCAAGTGGCTCGAAGCGCACTACCTCGCCAACGGCAACGTGCCGAATGTGATCCGTGCGCTGATCGCGGCCAACCGCGCCGACATCCCGCTCACCTACAAGCGTGCGGCGGCGATCGACCTGGCCGGCCGTAACGTGCTCGACGCCGTTCAGACCTCCGTCTATCCCAAGGTCATCGACTGCCCCGACCCAAACAAGGGCCGGCCCATGCTCGAAGCCGTCGCGAAGAACGGCATTCAGCTCAAGACCAAGGCCCGCGTCACCGTGCGGGCCAACCTAGACCGAGTCATCGGCGGTGCGACCGAAGAGACGATTATCGCCCGCGTCGGCGAGGGCGTCGTCAGCGCGATCGGTTCGGCCGACACGCACTACATGGTGCTCGAGAATCCCGACCGAATCTCGAAGGCGGTGTTGGCCAAGGGGCTCGATTCGCAGACGGCGTTTGAGATCGTGTCGATCGACATCGCCGACGTCGACGTGGGCGACAACATCGGCGCACGCTTGCAGGCCGAGCAGGCTGAGGCGGACATGCGAATCGCCCGGGCCAAGGCCGAGACGGCCCGCGCCGCCGCCGTGGCTCGCGAGCAGGAGATGACCGCGCTGGTCGCCGAGAACCGCGCCAAGGTCGTGCTGGCCGAGGCCGAGGTGCCGCTCGCGATCGCCCACGCATTCCGCGACGGCCGGCTCGGCGTGATGGACTACTACAACATGCGGAACATTCAGGCCGACACGGAAATGCGGGCGTCTATCGCCAGCCCGGTGCGTCAGCAACACACGGACAACAAGTAGCCCCGGGGCGACATCCGGGATCGGACTCGCTCGGACAGGAACCGCCATGCACCTTTTCGCGTTCGACATCGAGCCGTGGATCCGCTGGGGATTCATCTTGCTCGCATCGGGAATCTGGTTGATCAACCGGGTCTTTGGCGACCGCGAGAACAAACCCAAGGAAGCCGAAGCGCCGCGGCGGCAACGCGCCCAGCGACGCCAATGGGTCGATGTCGATGAAGTGGATCAGGCGCTCGACGAGGTGCTGGGCCGGCAGCGCGGCGACATCCCGCCGGTTCCGCCGCAGGCGGGCCCGCCCGAGCTCGTGGTCTTGCGCGCGCCGCAGCCGCAGCGGCGGCCGCCGGATCGTCCGCGTCAAGAATCACGCCGCGCGCAGAAGAACCGCGGGGCGCGAGCCAGCGCACCGCCCCCGATGGCGCGACCTGTGCCGTCCGCCCTCGCTACGCCGGTATTGGGCGTCGCCGCCGAGACACGGCAGGGGCTCAGCGACGCCGTCGCCTCCATGCAGTCGGCCGCATCACTCACGCCGTCCGCCG
This sequence comes from Planctomycetia bacterium, assembly GCA_036758585.1. Classification (GTDB taxonomy): domain Bacteria; phylum Planctomycetota; class Planctomycetia; order JALXBF01; family JBGPMX01; genus DAIOWH01. The sequence goes on along the minus strand of DAIOWH010000027.1, from coordinate 16,608 downwards.
CATCGACCGTCACCGGCCGGGCCGTTCCCGCCGCGGTCAGCGTCCTCCACCTCGCATCGCCCGCCGATATCCGCCGAGCGATCCTGCTCAGAGAAATACTCGGACCACCCCTGGCCCTACGAAGAGAAAGACGATGAGCGAACTGAATGCGAACAACACACGAATCGGCTGGATCGGCACGGGCGTCATGGGTTCGTCGATGTGCGGGCACCTGATGACCAAAGGCTTCAAGGCCACGGTGTTCAACCGCACGCGCGAGCGGGCGAGACCGCTGATTGATCGCGGGGCCGCGTGGGCCGACTCGCCGACGGCGGTCGCCGAGAACTCGGACGTCATCTTCTCGATCGTCGGTTTTCCTGCCGATGTGCGCGACGTCCTGCTCGGCCCCAGCGGCGCACTGGCCGGCGCCACGGCCGGCAAGATCCTGGTGGACATGACGACGAGCGAACCGTCGCTCGCACGCGAGGTATACGAGGCGGCCAGGTCGCGCGGGGTCGCCAGCGTCGACGCCCCGGTTTCCGGCGGCGATATCGGTGCACGCGAGGCGCGACTGTCGATCATGATCGGCGGCGACAAGGAGGTCGTCGATCGCCTGCGACCACTGTTCGAGTGCATGGGCAAGACCATCATCCATCAAGGACCCGCCGGGGCGGGGCAGCATACCAAGATGGTCAATCAGATCCTGATCGCCACGCTGATGATCGGCGTCTGCGAAGCGTTGCTTTACGGGTACAAGGCGGGCCTCGACCTGAACACTGTCTTGGAATCGGTGTCGGGCGGCGCGGCCGGCTCGTGGTCGCTGTCGAACTACGCCCCGCGCATCCTCAAAGGCAACCTCGACCCCGGCTTCATGGTCGAACACTTCATCAAGGATATGGGCATTGCCCTGGCCGAGTCGAAGCGCATGAACCTCGCACTGCCCGGCCTAGCGCTCGCCGAGCAGCTCTACCTTGCGCTCAAGTCCCAGGGCCACGGCCGCAAGGGCACGCATTCGCTCATTCTGGCGCTGGCGAAGATATCCAACGTGGACTGGAAAGCGTAGCAATCGAACAAACAGAAGTTATGCTGGTATCCGCCACGACAGTCTGCCTTACAGAAGCGAGTGACCCATGACCAGACTTGATTCTGGCTCGACAACTCAGCCTCTGGTACCGTCGCCGCCCCTGGAGCCGGGGGACCAGTTGACTCGCAGTGAGTTCGAACGGCGTTACGAGGCGACGCCTCAACTCAAGAAGGCCGAGTTGATCGAAGGAGTCGCCTACATGCCCTCACCGGCTCGTCTGCGGCGGCATGCCGGCCCGCACGCCGATCTGATCACGTGGCTGGGTCTTTATCGCGTCCATACCCCAGGTTTGGAGATCGGAGACAACGGCACGGTGCGTCTTGATCTGGAAAACGAGCCGCAGCCCGACGCGACCCTGATCATCGACCCTGCCTGTGGCGGCCAGTCTATGATCGACGCGGATGACTACGTGGCGGGCGCGCCCGAACTGGTTGCCGAGATTGCATCAAGTTCCGGGAGCTTTGACCTGCACACAAAGTTCCGAGTGTATCGACGCAACGGAGTCCGCGAGTACATCGTCTGGCGAGTGATTGTCCAGACAATCGACTGGTTCGTGCTGCGGGGAAGCGACTACGAACGGCTCAGCGCCGGTGCAGACGGTGTTTCGCGCAGCGAGGTTTTCCCCGGCCTGTGGCTCGATGCCGCAAGCCTGGTGCGCCGCGACATCAAGTCCGTTGTAGAGATTCTCGAGCGGGGCATTGCATCTTCCGATCATGCGGCATTTGTGGCAAAGCTCCAGCAGAACCGCCGAACGGAACCACGTTGATGCAACACAATCTCACCGAAGAGGAAATGAGCCGGCTGCGCGAGCAGGAGTACAACGCGACGGTCGTACGCTTTGATCACGCGAACCCCGAGCTGGCCATACTCAGGGTAAGGCCCGACCTTGCCATCCCGCCCCATCGAGCGGGGCAGTACACCAGCCTCGGCGTTGGCTACTGGGAGCCGCGCGTGCCGCAATGCCAGGAGGAGGAACTGGCGCCGGACCAATGGACTAAGCTCGTCAAGCGTGCGTACTCCATTTCGTGCCCAGTGCTAGGCGACGACGGTGAACTGTTGCGGATCAAAGACGAAGACTTCCTCGAATTCTATGTGGTGCTGGTGCGCGGCGCCGAGAAGCGGCCGCCGGCCCTGACGCCGCGGCTGTTCTCGCTGAAACAGGGCGGTCGCCTGTTCGTGGCCGAGAAGATCACCGGCAACTACACGCTGGAGCACGTGCGACCCGACGACACGGTGATCTTCATGGCCACCGGTACGGGCGAGGCGCCGCATAACAAGATGCTCCTCGAACTGCTGCGGGCGGGCCATCGCGGCATGATCGCGTCGGTCGTGTGCGTGCGGTATCAGTCGGATCTCGGCTACCTTGCTACGCATCAGCAGGTTGCCGCACGAGTTCCCAACTATCGCTACATCACGCTGACCACTCGCGAGAAACACAACCTCGCCAACAAGCTGTACATTCAGGATCTGGTGCGCACCGGCGAGTTGGAAAAGCGGATCAGCCGACCGCTCGATCCCGCCACCACGCACGTGTTTCTGTGCGGCAATCCCGCCATGATCGGCGTACCGCACAAAGGCAGCGATGGCAACTACACATATCCCAAGCCGACCGGCGTGGTCGAGTTACTCGAAGCGCGGGGGTTTCGGTGCGATCATCCACGCGAGCCGGGCAATATTCACTTTGAGAAATACTGGTAGATCGAGGATCCCGCATGTCGTTCCTGCTGGTGATTTGCACCAACCTGCTGCCGATCGGCACGTATTTGTGCGTGCTCGGCCTGTTGCACGCGTCAGGTCGGCCGCTGGTCACGACGGCGCTGCGCGACTACTTTGCGTTGGCGATCGCCTTGGCCGGACTGGTCGTGAACGGCCCGATCGACGTTGTGCTGCACAGTCGGATGCTGCCCGCTTTTCTGGAACACGGGCCATGGTTTGGGCTTGTCATCTACCTGGTGCTGGTCGCGGCCCTGGCGCCGCGAAGCTATGAGTCGCTTGTCGTGTACAACTGCTCGGAGTCGAGCGTCGGCGCCGCGGTGCGCACGATCCTGGAGCGGCTCGGATCGGGGTTTCAGGAGGTGCCGGGCGGTTGGATTCTGGCCGGCCGAGGCGTGAGTCTCGAGATCGACTCGTTTCCAGTGCTGAACAATGTGACGCTGTGCGTGCGCGGCATGCGCGACCGCGAACTGTATCGCCAGATTCAGCTAGGCCTGCCGAGCCTCCTCGTCGAAGACCGTCCGCGGCGTTCGCCCGTCGGACTGTTGATGGCGGTGGCAGGCGGCGTGGTCCTTGCCCTACCGGTGTGGATACTCGCTCGCAATCCGCATGCGATCGCCGATGCCGTGCGCCAAGTGATCGAGACCTGGTAGCGCGGCCGTTGCGGCCGATAGGCGCGCGTCGATGCACCGCGGCGACTGCACTTTGCATCCGCCGACCCAAACCCCTCACCCCAGCCCTCTCCCCAATGGGGAGAGGGAGAATCCCATGCGCAAGTTTTCTCCCTCTCTCCTTTGGGGAGAGGGCTGGGGTGAGGGGAACCGCAAGGTGTGTGTCCCCGCGCCGCGGCGGGCTACTGGCCTGTGGCCGGGAGTGGTTCAGTGCGTGGCAGTCGGTCGAGCACGGCGTCGACCAGGCCGTAGTCCCGCGCCTCGCTGGCCGACATGAACTTGTCGCGATCGGTGTCTTGCTCAATCTTGTCCAGGGATTGGCCGGTGTGTTTGAGCAGGATTTCGTTGAGCCGCTGCTTGATGCGCAGTGCCTCGCGCGCGTGAATACTGATGTCGCTGGCCGTACCTTCCATTCCGGCCAGCGGCTGATGGATCATGATACGGGCGTTTGGCAGCGCGTTACGCTTGCCGGCTCGCCCGGCGGCAAGCAGAACAGCGCCCATCGAACTCGCCTGCCCGATGCAGTACGTCGCCACGTCGCAGGTCAGGAACTGCATCGTGTCGTAGATCGCCAGCCCAGCCGACACCGACCCGCCCGGCGAGTTGATGTACAAACTAATGTCAGTCTTGCCGTCCTCGAATTGCAGGAAGAGCAACTGGGCGATGATGATGTTGGCCACGTTGTCGTCGATCGCCGAGCCGAGGAAGATGATGCGGTCCTTAAGCAGGCGGCTGTAGATGTCCATCGCCCGCTCTTCGCGACCACTCCGTTCAATCACAAAGGGAATCAACAGCGACATCGCATCCTCCAGTGATGGTGACCGGCAACCGGGCGCCGGTCATTTCTTCTCTTTCTCGTCTTTGATCTTTTCCAGCACGTCGTCTACGAGTCCGTACTCCTTGGCCTCCTGGGCCGTGAGGTAGCGGTCGCGCTCGGTGTCGCGAGCGATGCGATCGATGGGCTGGCCGGTGTGATGGGCCAGGATTTGGTTCAACGTTTCGCGGTTCCTCAGAATCTCTTCGGCCTGGATCTGAATGTCGGACACCTGGCCGCCGACTTGTCCCCAGGGCTGGTGGATCATGATCTTGGCGTGTGGCAAAGCCGAGCGCTTCCCCTTGGTGCCGCCGGCCAGCAAGATCGCGCCGCCGCTCGCGGCCAGCCCGACGCAATAGGTCGCGATCGGACACTGCAGAAACTGCATGGTGTCGTAGATCGCCAGCGTCGCCGTAACCGACCCGCCGGGGCTGTTCACGTAAAAACTGATCTCCTGGCTCTTGTTCTCGTACTGCAAGTACAACAGCTTCATTACCGTGAGGTTCGCCATCGCGTCGTTGATGACGCCCTCGACAAAGACGATGCGGTTCTCAAGCAGCAGGTCGCCCAGAGTCATCTGTCGCTGGCGGGTGTAGTCGCGATAGCGCTGAGCCAGCGGCGGGCTCCAGTGTGGATAGTCAGACATTGCACATCCTTTGCATTTCGGAAGAACGATCAGGTTGCGGACTGGTCGGCGGCGGCCGGCTGTTCGGTCTCCTCGGCCTCGTCGCCGGTGGACGCCGCCGCCTGATCCACGGCCTCTTCGGCGACTTCCTTCTCTTCGACGAGCGGCACGTCTTCGTATACGGCGTATTCCAGGGCGCGGTCGACGGCGAGTTGTTCGAGGATTTCGATCTGCAGCGCGTCCATCAGGCCTTCCTTGTCGAGTCGGGCGCGGACGCGTCGCGGGCTTTCGTCGTTCTGCATCGCGATCATCTCGATCTGATTGTCGACGTCCTCGGGCTTGACCTCGAGTTCTTCGGCCTCGGCGATCTTGGCGAGCAGGAAGTGCTCGCGGAGCGATTGCTGGGTCGCGCTGATCGAGTGCTGATGCAACTCCACCTGGCGGCGGCGGATTTCCTGCTCGCTGAACCCGGCGTTCTTCAGCTCCAGCACACGACGGCGCAGCGTGTTCTGCACCTGGCGACGCACAAGGTCCTGGGGCAGGTCGATCGTGACCGATTGCGTCAGTTGCCCGAGCAGTTGTTGCCGCGCCGCCCGGCGCTGCTCGTATTCCAGCCGGCGTCGCAACACGCTGTGCAGCGCGTCGCGAAGCTGCTCGACCGTTTGGTAACCAATCTTTTCGAGGAACTCCTTGTTCAACTCGGGCAAGCGAACGCGCTTGAGGTCCTTGACGATGAACTCGGCCTCGATCGTCTTGCCCTGGAGCGCGACGTTGGGCGCCTCGGTGGTGATCGAAACCGGCACCTTGCGCGATTCGCCGGCCTGGACGCCGACCATCGCCCGCTCGAATTGTTCGATCGTGCCGTCGCGGAAACGCAACACGGGCTGGATTCGGATCGTTAGCTCCTCGGACTTGCTGATCTCCTGCGCCCCATCGCGGAACGCTACGTCACAGATCAAGTAGTCGCCGCTCGCCGCCGCCCCCGCCTTGGGCACGAGTTGGCCGTAGTCGTGCAGGAATTTCGCCTGCTGCTTGTCGACGTCGGCCTCGCCGAACTCCTTCACCGGCCGCTGGATTCGCACCCCCTTGTAGTTCGGCAGCTCAAACTCGGGACTGACTTCGACCTCGAATTCGTAGACCATCGGCCCGATCTCGGGCAGCTCGATCGCGGCGAAGTCGATCTTCGGCTCGCTGATCACCTGCAGATTGCTGTCCTCGCCAACCTGTTCGAGGCTCTTCATCAACAGGTTTCGTTTGACCTGGTCGGCTACTTCCTTACGGTATTTCCGCTCGATGAGCCGGCGCGGTGCGTGGCCGGGGCGAAAGCCGGGAATCTCGGCGTTCTCGACCAACTCGGTGAACTGCTCGTTGAATTCGCCGGCGATGTCGTCGGAGGGGATTTCGATCTTGAGCCGCTTGCGGCACGGGCCGGCGGCTTGAATGTCGACAGTCAGCTTGAGCTTCTTCTTCTCGTCGCCGTCAGTTTGCTCTTCAGTCTGGTTAGTAGGTGCGGCCGCTTCGTTTTGAATGTCGGTTTCACCGCTCATGATGCACGTCTCGTCCGGGGTCGGGCCTGCCCCATGGCCGACGATGGCCAGTCCAGCAAGGCCCACGAGTCAGGTGGTCAAGAAAGATGGAGCGGGTGATGGGATTCGAACCCACGACAACCACGTTGGCAACGTGGTGCTCTACCAACTGAGCTACACCCGCCCCGAAAACCACGTGCGTTATCGGATTCAGCCTCCGCCAGCGCACCGGTCGTCTTTGCTGCGGCAATTATAGGTAACGACCGAGTCTTTGCAAGACAGCGGCGGAATCGGATCGCGGAGAAGAGTTGAACGTCGCCTCCTGTTCAACTGCTCCTCGCGTCAGCCAAAGAGTTCGGTCAGCGCGCGGCCGCCATCCACGAGCGCGACGGGACGGCCTTGCTTGTCGGGGATGAATCCGTGTGGGTCGATGCCGAGCGAGTGGAAGATCGTGCAGGCGATGTCCTCTGGACTGACCGGCCGGTCGGCTGGGTAGCCTGCGTCCTTGTCGGATCGGCCGTAGGTAATTCCGCCGCGGACCCCAGCGCCCGCCAGCACCGCCGGGAAACAGAAGCTCCAGTGGCCGCGACCCCACTGTGGAGTGTCGGGCTTCGGGCTGCGACCCATCTCGCCCACGCACACGACCAAGGTCTCATCGAACAAGCCGCGGCCGGCGAGGTCGTCGAGCAGCGCGGATAACGATTGATCGAGGCCCGGGAGCAAGTGCTTCTCGACATCGGCGCTCGTGCGGTGAGAGTCCCAACTGTAGCCGTCGGGCGCGTCCCACAGCACGGTGACGAACCGCGCGCCCGCCTCAATCATGCGGCGGCCCATCAGCATCGACTGACCAAACAAGTGGCGGCCGTAGCGATCGCGCAGCGCGGCCGGCTCACGCCGGATATCGAGCGCGTCGCGCAGCTTGCCGGCCGACACCAACGCCAGCGCCGACTTCTGGAAGCCGTCGTATTCCGCAACGCGCGTCGATCTGTCGAGCCCACGCCGAGCGGCGTCGAACTGGGCGAGCAGACTCTGACGCCTATCCAGTCGATCGAGCGTCAACGCGGCGTCGTTCGCCAACCCCTTGACCCGAAAGTCCAACTCGTCGTCAGTGCAGGGTCGGAAGTATGGGTTATCGCTGGCGTCGCGCTTGCGAATGTCTGTGGCCAGCGCGTCGTAGGGCCGGCCAAGCCAACCGCCGTACTGGCCAAGTCGATCGTAGCCCTGAACGTGACCCAGCCGGTTCGGCAGATAGACGTAGCTCGGCGCGGTGCGCACGCGGCCAGCCGCTTCGCGCTGATCGAGGTACTCGACGACCGACCCCATGGCGGGCCAGTCTTTGTCGGTTGCGTCGACGCCAGCGGCCCCGCGCTGGGCCGGAGGCATCGGGTGACCGGTCTGAATGTAGTGACAGCCGTTGTGGTCGTTCTGGCGATGGTTGAGTGTTCGGATCACGCAGAACCGGTCGGAAATAGCCGCCAGGCGCGGCAGATGCTCGCAAATCGCCAGCCCCGGCGTACGCGACGGCGTCGTCTTGAACGGCCCGCGAATGCCGCTCGGTGCGTCCGGCTTCATGTCGAAGGTCTCGAGTTGGCTTGGGCCGCCGAACAGGTACACAAAGATGACCGACTTGGCCCGCGGACGTTCGATCGCGCCTGCCGCCTCGGCCGCAAGTAGTTTCGTCAGGCTGGCGCCGAAGAGACCCGTGCCGGCCACACGCAGCAGATCGCGCCGCGTCAGTCCGTCGCAGGCAGCGTGAGGTCGCCCGGAGATTGAGAGCATCGGATGACTCCGATCGAATGCCCTGGTTGGGTCGCCGCGACGCGGCAGTCGTGCAGTAAGGCTATCCGCGGCGAGAGGGTGGATCAAGCGATCATTCGCAATGGGTTCGCTCCCACGAGCAACGTGCCCACCGCTAGCGGGCGTACTCGATCGCTGTAACTTCGCGAACCAAGACGTGCTGGCCGCGCACTTCCGGGCAGTAGCGGGTCGTGCCGCGAACGGCGATGGTCTGGCCCAAGTACTTGGCCAAATCGATTCCGGGCGCCGCTGTGGCGTAGTAGCGGATCGTGCCCGACCGGCCCATCAGGGCGAACGTCGGTTGGCCATCGATGCTCACGGACGACTTTCGCAGAAAGCCGCTCGCGTTGTATCGCACGGGGTCAGCCGGCTCGGCGTCTGAGCTTGGTGCGGGCGCCGGCTGTTTCTTTCCCTTCGTCGAAAGCAGAACCGCGTCGCGTTGGCGCGAGCGACGCAGCAGTTCGTCGAACTCGCTGATCCGCGTCTGGCGGTCCTCATGCGCCGAAAGTTGGTCGAGACGCTGCGCAATGAGGTCGTGCTCGGCGTCAGTGCGAGCCGATTGCGAGGCCTGTTCGTAGAGCCGGCGAACGGCCGCGGGATCTCGGTCGGCAAGTTTGCGTCGCAACATCGCCTGGTACGCCGTTTCCGCCTGATCGAGCAGATCGCCGTCTCGGGCGGCGTCGGCGGTTGGGTGCTTCGACTCGTGCGCTGAGTCCGCGTTCGGCTCATCGTGCGGCGGCGGCTCACGGCGAGCGACGGGCGACTGACCACTTGGCCCCGGCGCCGCTCCGCCCTTCGATCGGCGCGTCGGCGGCCGCGATCCGTCGGCAGCCTGAACGAACTGAGCGCTGACATATCGCACTTCGCCCGCCGGCGGAGCGATCTTGTACCAGACCTTGGCGAGTGGACCTTGGCCCGAAACCTTCTGATCGAGAATCTGCACCACGGCGCCCCGCTTGAGCTTCACCTGCGGATAGTCGCGCAGCCGGTCATCCATCGGCGTGCCGATTCGCACGAGCACGTTGTTCGCCGTCACCTCGCCTTCGGTCGCACTCGTCTCGCGCACGAACTCGCCGCTGATCCAACTGAATGAGCCGTCTGGCGGTTCGATCGCCAGCCACCCGTCGGCAGCCTCGGCGGTCACGATCACGCGATCGCCGGTCTGCAAGACGCCGGTCGGATAATGGTTCTCCGACGGTCCGCTGCGCACCTTGAGCGAACCGCGTTCGATCGAGACTACGCCTTCGTAGGGAAACTGGGCCGCCGCCGTCGCGGGAAAGACACCCGCGATGAAGAGACAGCCGGCAAGAAAAGTCTGCGTCCGCTGCATGGCTCCGTTCCTCCCTCACGTTCCGCTCAAAGGGCGGAACTATAGGAGTTCGGCCGAAAGCAGGCAAGGGATTTCGAACTTCCACAGGCCCACGCCGATCGCGATCCGCGGTTTTCGCAATCCAGACGTTTTGCTAGTCTTGAATCATGAATCGTGTGGGACCAACCTGGTGGAATGCGATACGCGGCGTGATCGGCACGCCGACGCAGCGGCGACGCGGGCGATGGGGCCTGTTGGTCGACCGCATCAACGCGCTCGAACCGACGATGAAAACGCTCAGCGACGCCGGACTGGCCGAGCGGAGTCGTAAACTGCGCCGCCAGGCGGGCGAAGGCGTGTCGCTGGACAAGCTGCTGGTCGAGGCGTACGCGCTGGTGCGCGAGGCCGCGGTGCGCACAGTCCGCCAACGCCACTACGACGTCCAGATGCTCGGCGGCATCGCGATCCACAAAGGCTGCATCGCCGAGATGGAGACCGGCGAGGGCAAGACGCTCGTGGCCACGTTGCCGGCCTACCTAAATGCGCTCACCGGTCGCGGCGTCCACGTCGTCACGGTGAACGACTATCTGGCCAATCGCGACGCCGAATGGAACACGCCGATCTTTCGGCTGCTCGGTCTGTCGGTCGGCTGCGTGCTGAACAAGCACGACCCGAACGGCGAGGAGCGTCGGCGCGCATATCATCGCGACATCACATACGTCACATCGAAGGAGTTGGGATTCGATTTCCTGCGCGACCGGCTGAAGATCGCCTCGGCGCCCGACAACCGCTGGAGCACGATCGTGGGCAACGGCCAACTGCGGCCGAAGCTAATGCAGCGCGAGTACCACTTCGCCATCGTCGACGAGGCCGACAGCATTCTGATCGACGAGGCGCGTACGCCCATGATCATCTCGGCTGCGTCGGGCAAGGCGGGCGAAGAGGCCGTCGAGCGGTATCTCTGGTCGAACGCGGTCGCACAACAACTTCGGGCCGACGAAGACTATAAGTTTGATTCGGTGCGGCGCAAGGTCGACCTTACTCAGGAGGGCTGCCGCAAGGTCCGCGGCTTCCAGCAATCGCCGGCCGTTCAGAAGCAAGCGATGGAGGACATCTACAAATCGATCGAGCGAGCCACGGTCGCCCACGTAGGCTACCTGCGCGATCGCGACTACGTCGTGCAGGAGCACAAGGTCATCATCGTCGACGAGTTCACCGGCCGCCTGATGCCGGGCCGCGAGTGGCAAGACGGCATCCATCGCGCCGTCGAGGCGAAGGAGGGACTGAAGATCACGGTAGAGACCGGCGAGTCGGCGCGGATCACGGTGCAGGCCTACTTTCGCAAGTACGAGAAGCTTGCGGGCATGACCGGCACGGCCGCCAGCGAAGCAACCGAGTTCCGCAAGACCTATCGCACGCCGGTGCTGTACATCCCGACCAATCGGCCGCTCCGGCGCGTCGTGCTGCCCGACGTGGTGTTTCGTAAGGCCGAAGACAAGTGGCTGGCGATCGCCGATGATGTGGCCCGGCTGCACAAGATCGGGCAACCCGTGTTGATCGGCACGCGGTCGATCGAGAAGTCGGAACACCTGAGTCAGTTGCTGGCCAAGCGAGGCGTTCCGCATCAAGTGCTGAACGCCAAGGAGCACGAGAAGGAGGCGGCGATCGTGGCACAGGCCGGCCGGCGCGGCATGGTGACCGTGGCCACGAACATGGCCGGCCGCGGCACGGACATCATCCTCGGCGGCAACGTGGAATACCTCGCGTGGAACGAACTGAAGGCGCAGTACGCCGGCCGTCTCGAGGTGCCGCCCGACGTGTGGAAGGCCAAGGTCGAGGAGGTTGAGGCGCGAGAAGGGACTCGCGAGAAAGGCCGCGAGGTCGCGTCGCTCGGCGGCTTGTGCGTGATCGGCACCGAGCGGCACACCGCACGCCGCATCGACCGACAACTCATCGGCCGCTGCGCCCGGCAGGGCGACCCCGGCACGTCGCAATTCTTCATCTGCCTCGAAGACGAGATACTCGAACTCATCACCAAGGGCGAGAAGCTCGAAGAGCGACTCGAAGAGCACGTCCAGACCCGCCGCCTCGAGCGCGTGCGCAATTGGGCGGCCCGCGCCTCGCACGCCGCCATGCAAACCGGCTGGCTGCGACGCTTCTTCACCAACGCGCAAGTCCGCCTGGAGAATCAGCACTACCGCCAACGACGTCAGCTCCTAGAGGTCGAGAAGATATGGGACAAGATGAAGAAGGACATGGGCCTCGACCCGGTGCTGGACTGGAAACAGTTGTGAGACCCATCTCCGGCAATGTCGGGAAGGAAGGCGGATCGCGTATTGCGTAGGCGTAGGCGTAGGCGTAGTAGGCGTAGGCCGGAACAAGTCCGCGCAGTTCCGGCCCCAGGCGCGAGCCGGAACTGCGCGGACTTGTTCCAGCCTACACTACTACACGAGCCGACTGCCTTCCGGCAATGACGCCTCAACCGAGAACTGCCTTCTTGCACTTCGCTCGTCACCGGCTATGTTGTGTGGCACGGAGGCCCGCCGCATGGATCAACAAAAGTCGCCGCAGCACGAACTCGCTCGAGTCCTGGGCGCAGTGGCCGCCACGGCCGTGGTGGTTGGGTCGGTGATCGGGTCGGGGGTTTTTCTGAAGGCGCCGGTCATCGCCCAGTCGCTTGGTCGATTCGACCTGATTCTGGGCGTGTGGGTTGGCTGCGGTGTGATCAGCATGCTGGGCGCGTTGGCGTCCGCGGAACTCGGGGCGATGCTGCCGCAGGCGGGCGGGCCATACGTGTACCTGCGTGCGGCGTACGGACCGCTCGTGGCGTTCCTGTGGGGCTGGGTCGAGTTTTGGGTCGCCCGCACCGGCTCGACCGCGGCGCTGGCTGTCGTGTTCACGGCGCGCCTGGCCCAATTGTTCGAGCCGCTCGCCGGTCCGGAACACGAATGGAGTCGCAAGGGAGTTGCCGTCGCGGCTATTGTCGTGCTCGTCGCCATCAACATCGTCGGTGCCCGCTGGGGCGGACTGGTGCAGAACGTGGTGACGGCTATCAAGGCGGCGACGTTGCTGGCGCTCATGGTCCTGCCGTTCGCCGTAGGCCAGTTCACCTTGGACAATCTGGCGACCACCGCCCCGCCGCAGGCCGCAAGTCTGTCGTTGGGCATCGCGGCGGCTATGGCGGCGGTGTTCTGGGCGTACGACGGCTGGGGAAACATCGGACCCGTGGCGGAAGAGGTGAAGGACCCCGGTCGCAACATTCCGATCGCGCTGATCGGCGGCCTCGTGATCCTGATCACGCTGTACGTCGGCGTCACGATTGCGTACCACTTGGTGCTGAACATGACCGAGGTCCAGTCGGTGGCGCGGCCGCACTTTGTGGCCGATGTCTTCTGCGGAGAATTGCTGGGACCGATCGGATCGAAGCTCGCGATCGCGGCCGTGATGTGTTCGACTTTCGGGGCGCTCAACTCGAACGTCCTCACCGGTCCGCGCGTGATATTTGCCATGGCCCGCGACCGGCTGTTCCTGGAACCGATGCGGCGCGTGCATCCGCGCTGGCGTACGCCGATCCACGCGATCGTCGGCGAAATGGCCTGGGCGTGCGTGCTGGTGCTGTTCGCCGACGTGCTGGCGGCCAAGCTGGGCTGGCTGCTGTCCGTGGCTTCGGCCGGCGCTTACGAGCACAAGCCGGACAAGGACCCGTTCGACGTGCTGACCGACTTTGTGATCTTCGGGTCGTACATTTTCTACACATTGGCCGTCGCGGGTGTGTTGGTGTTGCGTAGGAAACGGCCCGACCTGGCTCGGCCCTATCGCACGTGGGGCTACCCCGCCGTGCCGGTGCTGTTTGTGCTGTCGAGCGCGTGGTTCCTAGTCAACATGTTCCTTGCCCTGCCCGTCGAAAGCCTGGCTGGTCTGGTGTTCATCGCGATCGGTGCGGTCGCCTATCAATTCCGCCCGCGCGATGCGACAGCAGGCAGTAGGCAGTAGGCGAATAGGCATCGTCCCTACGGGCTACCGCCTACTACCTTCTGGTATAAGTAGTTCATGGCGACTGAGACATCCACAGAAATGGTTCACCGCCTCCAAGGCATCGTTGGCCCGGACGGGTACATCGCCAGCCCTGCCGAGCTGGTCGTGTACGAGTGCGACGGTTACACGATCGAGAAGAACGTGCCTGATGTCGTCGTCTTCCCGACCTCGACGGAACAAGTGGTCGCGATTGTCCAACTGTGCAATGAACTGGATGTGCCGTTCGTGCCGCGCGGCGCGGGGACCAGCCTCGCCGGCGGATGTCTGCCGGTCGGGGGCGGCGTGATGATCACGACCACGCGAATGAATCGCATCCTGGAGATCAACACCCGCGATCGCTACGCCGTGGTCGAGCCGGGTGTGGTGAACATCTGGCTGACGAACAAACTCAAAGGCACCGGCCTGCACTACGCGCCCGATCCGTCGAGCCAGGGGGCGTGTACGATCGGCGGCAACGTCGCCACGAATTCCGGCGGACCGCATACGCTGAAGTACGGGGTGACCGTGAACCACGTGCTCGGCCTTGAGTTCGTGCTGCCCGACGGCCGCGTGGTCGAGACCGGCGGCGTCGCCGAAGACAACCCGGGCTACGACCTGACAGGCCTGATTGTCGGCTCCGAGGGGACGTTCGGCGTCTGCACCAAGGCGATCGTGCGATTGACGCGCGATCCCGAGACGTGCCGCACGCTGCTCGGCGTCTTCGAGTCGGTCGATGACGCGACCAACTCGATCAGTGCGATCATCGCGGCGGGCATCGTGCCGGCGGCGCTCGAGATGATGGACCGGCTGATCATCAAGGCGGTCGAGGAGGCGTTCCGGTTTGGCTTCCCGCTCGATGCCGGCGCGGTGCTGCTCATCGAGGTCGACGGACTGGCCGCCGGTCTGGATCGCGAGGCCGAGCGGATCACGGCGATCTGTCAGGCCAACGGCTGTCGCGAGGTGCGTGCGGCCCGCGATGCGGCCGAGCGGTTGCTCCTCTGGAAGTGTCGCAAGCAGGCGTTTGGCGCGATCGGCCGGTTGGCGAACAGCTACTGCACGCAAGACGGCGTGGTGCCGCGCACCAGGCTGCCGCACATCCTGCGCGAGATCACTCGCATCGGCGAGAAGTACGGCATCGCGATCGCGAACGTCTTTCACGCCGGCGACGGCAACATTCACCCGATCCTGCTCTTCGACGAGCGCGACGCCGACCAGACGCGCCGCGTGCTCGCCGCCAGCCACGAAATCCTCGAGGAGTGCATCCGTTGCGGCGGCTCGGTCACCGGCGAGCACGGCATCGGCGTCGAGAAGATCGACTTCATGCCGCTCTTGTTCTCGACCAGCGATCTGGCCACGATGCTCGCCGTTCGCGAAACGTTCAACCCGACCGGGCGGTGCAGCCCGGCCAAGATGTTTCCGGGCGGGGCGCGGTGCATCGAACGGAGTTCGGCCGTGCGCGCGGCGATGTGAGCGGCGAGCGGGAATACCTCACGCGAAGGCGCGAAGACGCGAAGTTCAAGAAAGAAGGCAGATGACCGACTGGTCGGCAATTACACAGCGCGTGGAAGGCTGCCTGCCAACCGGAGCGATCAGCGGCGCCGACGGTCTGCCGCTCGATGAAGTTCCTGCCCGCCTTGTCTGCACGCCGACGGACGTTGGGCAACTGCGCGAGTTGGTTCGCGTCGCGGCGGCGGCGCAATGCCCGATCTATCCGCTGGGCGGCCGCACGCTGCTCGGTCTTGGCCTGCCGGGGCGCGGCGAGGGAATCGGCGCCAGCACGCTGAAGCTCGATCGCGTGATCGACTATCCCGCGCGCGACATGACGATCACGGTTGAGGCGGGCATACGGGTCGGCAAGCTTCAAGAGATGCTCGCGGCCGAAGGTCAGCGCCTGCCGATCGACGTGCCGCGGGCCGCCGAGGCGACGCTGGGCGGCGCGATCGCCACGAACGTCAGTGGACCACGACGCTACGGCTACGGCACGCTTCGCGACTATGTGATCGGCGTCGGTGTCGTCGACGCTCAAGGCAACGAGACCCGGGCGGGCGGCCGCGTAGTCAAGAACGTCGCGGGTTACGACCTGTGCAAGCTCTACACCGGGTCGCTGGGTACGCTGGGCATCATCACGCAAGTCACGCTCAAGCTGCGGCCGATCCCCGAAGCGGCGGGTGTGGTGTGGGCGAAATTCGACGCGATCGAACAAGTCGCGGTCGCGATCGACCGGCTGGCGGCGTCGGCCACGCGCCCGGTCGCCATCGAAGTTCTGAACGCCGCCGCGGCGGAACATGTCGCGGCCAACACCAGCGAGCCGTTGCCTTGTCGCCCTTGGATCGTGGCTATTGGCTTTGAGGAAAGCACCGAGGCGGTCCGGTGGCAGTGCGAACATGTGCAGTCGGAACTGAACGGACTCGATGTCTGGTTCCAGTCGCTCGAAGGCGACCGCGCTCGGCGCGTGCTCGCGTCGCTTGGCGAGTTCCAAGCGGCGCAGCCCGGCGCGGCGACGTTCAAGGCGAACTTCCTGGGCTCGTGCACCGTGGAGTTTCTCGACGGCGCCCAGCGGCAACCGGTCGATTGGTCCGTGGCGGCCCACGCGGGCAGCGGCGTCGCCTTCGGCCACGTGCTGCCCCCGGCTGATCCCGAACAAGTGCAGGTCAGCCTGAATCGCCTCTTGAGCCACGCCGCCGCGCTGCGGGGCAACCTCGTCGTACGTCGCTGCCCCGCGGCCTGGAAGGGAACCACTCCGGCTTGGGGCCGCCCGCGTGATGACATGTGGCTGATGCAGGCAATCCGCCGAAAACTCGATCCGCAGCACCTGCTGAACCCCGGCCGGTTCGTAACGGACGTGTGACCGCCGCCGCACGAAGCGGCACTCCGGTGAATCGATGGACAAGCTGGAAGGCATTGCGATCGCCCTGAAGCCGACCGTCTACGTCGGACAGAGGCAGTGGCATCGGCGCCTGAGTACGGCGCCACACTGAAATGGGTTTGAATTCGTTTAACCCGCAGCCGCAGGCGAGGCACGGCTGGCGTTTGTTGTGCCTCGCCTGCGGCTGCGGGTTAAACGACCGAAGCCGAT
>DAIOWH010000026.1:0-44008 GCA_036758585.1 Planctomycetia bacterium | reverse complement strand
CCCTCGCTGGCGCGTCGGGCTACTGTCCCAGAATCGTGCAAGGCTATTTAGTCGCGATGTACGAAGTCATAGAACGCGAGCTTCAGGGCGAGATGGAACGGGCGCTCTTGGCCGATGGGAACTCGGCGCAGTTGGAATGGGTCGGTGTCGGAGTGGTTCACGCCGTGCTCGACTGTGACGGCCGCCCGATACCCGGCGGCAGCGGCCAGTTCGTGGACCGCCCCATCATGGCCGCCGTTCGGATACGACAGGCACGACACCGGCCGACGTAGTTGCTGTTCGATCGCCCGCTTGCTGCCGACCAATTGCTCATGGATCGTGTCCGGCGTCTCGCACGAGAGCACCACGTGGTCGATCGTGTGGCTGCCGACCTCGACGCCCGCCGCGGCCATCACGCGGAGTTCGTCCCAGTTCGCGTACAAGTCGGCGGCGCGGCCCGCCTGCCGATCGACGCCGAGTCGTTGTGAAAGCAGCTCAAGCTGGCGATCGCGGTCGACATGGGCCAGCGGCACGAGGCGACGGCAGATCGCCTCCGCGGCGGCGACACCGTCCTCAAGCAACTCCATGTCCAGCACGGTTGCGGCAAGGGCCTCAAGGTTCACGTCGTCGTGGAGACGAGCATCGCGAACGATCTGACTGAGTTCGTCCCACCACAGCGGCCGGCCGCCTGAGGCCGTGCGCACGACCGGAAAGACGGTGGCCGCCGCGTCGTACTTGCGCAGCACCGGCAGGGCCTCTGTGAGATTGTCGCGATACCCGTCATCGAACGTCAGCGCGATCGCCGAGCGCGGCCTGGCCGAGCCGTGCAGGTGGTCCAATGCCTGATCCAACGTCAGTAGCCGCCCGAACCAGCGAAAGACGCGTACGTGCTGGTCGAAAAGGTCTCGCGAGAGGCCGCGCTGCACGCCGATCAGCGCGTCGCGGGCTGGGTCGTCCGCCGGCCGCACGCGGTGATACATCGGAATCAGCAATCGCCGCCGCCCGACGCGCTGCCGCAGCCATCCGACCAGGCACAGCGCACCCGAGTAATAGAGAGCTCGGCCGATCATTTCAATCGCGATGAACTCAAGCACGGCGCGGACGATCCGCCGGGCGGACCACTGGCCGTCGACGCGTCTGCGCCGCGCGGTCGGCTGGCGAGCCTGGTCCTGTGCGGCGTGCGATGATTGTTGTTTGCAGTCGGCGGTCAGCATCGGTCACTCCGAAGCCGAAGGCACAGCTGCGCGGCGGCGCGGCCGGTTGGCGCGGTTGGCCAGCCTGGCTGTCGTTCCGGACGCCGCTGCGGTCGCCGCGCAGCTGTGCCTTCGGCTTCGGAGTGACCGATGCTGACCGCCGACTGCAAACAACAATCATCGCACGCCGCACAGGACCAGGCTCGCCAGCCATTGCCACGTCGTGAGCCGGCCCTTGCGACGCAGTTCCAAAAAAGCGCGGAAGTCCATCACCGGATCCCAGAGCCTCAGCCCTATCGCGTAGGTCTGCACCGGGACCGGCGGTAGTCCGACGAGTCGGTTGTAGACGAACTGCGCGAGGTCCAGACCACTCGCGGCCACCAAGGCGTTCGCGGCGGTGAATCGACAGTTGCACTCGATTAGTTTCAGTCGCCCATCGCGCGCGTCCCGCTTGAACTCGGCGTTCACCAGCCCGCGGATGCCGACGTGCCGAAAGAGTCGCAACGCAAGCTCCATGACCTCGGGATTCCAGTCGGTCACGTGGTACGACGCCGGCCCGCGGTTTTCGGGGAACCGGCGAATGACGCGTTTCGTGAAATGGAACAGCGGCCGGCCCGCCTCGTCGATGTATGTGTAGTAGCTGCACAGGCGGTCGTCGGGGCCGGGAATGCTCTCCATGAGCAGCACGTCGACGCCCGCGTCGTCGTGGATGCTGCGAAAGGCGTCGAAGACTTCGTCGATGTCGTTCGCGACGGCGAACTTGTCCTTGCCGACTCGGCTGGCGAAGGCGTGTGAATAGCGCGGCTTGACGAGCAGCGGAAAGACCAGCTCATCGGCCCGCGCCGCGATTTCCGAGCGCGAGTCGACCAGCCAGAACCGCGGCGTCGGCACGTCGGCCGCCACGGCGGCCTGGTAGGTCGTCAGCTTGTTCAGCAGCCGGATTTGAGCGTCCGGATCGGAGGCGTCCAGGATGAACCGTCGGGCCAGCGCGTCGCGATGTTTCGCCATCAGTTCCAGGCCGACGTCGCAACCGGTGAGCAGCACGGACCCGGCAAGGAACTGCGCGGCCGACCCAAGCAGGAACGCCGACCACGCCTCGCCGCTGCCGTCGTCGTCCGGCGCATCGACCCAGGTGCAACAGCGCGACCAGCGCAACGGTGAGTCCGAGCGGCCGATGCCGTAGACCTGCACGCCCGCTCGCGCCAGGCTGCGCGCCACGGAGAGCGCGTTGGCCTCGCCGCCGAGCATGACGACAGGCGGCCGTGACTGGGCGACGCGCTTTGCGCACCCCTCACCCCGGCCCTCTCCCCAGAGGGGAGAGGGAGAATCCCCGTTGCGCGTTTCCCCGGTGCGCGTTTTTTCTCCCTCTCCTCTCTGGAGAGAGGGCCGGGGTGAGGGGTTTGAGTCCGTGGTTCGCACCGTGCCTCGCGCATCAGGCGGTGGCTTGGTTCGATCTTGATCGTGCGGCATAGTTTCGCCTCATGCGGAGACCAAGGCCGGCGCCCGATTTCCCGAGCGCCGACCTTGGTTCGCACCTTACTGGGCGTGTTTCAAACCAGTGTCGGTACTACAGGCGCTGTGGCGGCGGCCGCGATCGGCGCGGCGGCGTACGCGAGCGAATCGACGTGCGAGCGCAGATCGACCACGCCCCGGGCCGCCAGCCGCCGCAGCTTGCCGAGCAAGCTCGCCTTGTCCGCCGCGGCCGATTCCCGCAACACCGCGGCCAAGTCGCGCCGTCCGTTCATCAACCGCAGCGCGGCCAACTCGTCGCCGTCGATCGTCAGATGCTTCTGCCCCCAAAGCACAACGCCGGCGACTTCCTGCCACTGCCGATTGAATCGTTGATGGACGTAGTCGACCCGTCGCCCCACGACCGGAATCGTCTTCTCGAACTCGGCGTCGCGCAACGCGAGAAGCTGCTCGGTCTTCGACCGGACCGCGGGCGTCAGCGGGTCTTCGCCGAGCGGATCGCAGTGGAACGAGTTGATCTTGAAGTAGAGCATCGTGGTGTTTGCCGGGTTCGTCCGCGTGTGCCAGATCGAATTTCCGTGGAACATGAAGACGTCGCCGGCCTGGTCGTGGAACTCGACGCGCGGTGCGTGCTCCAAAAGGCGCTCGGGCGATTTCTCTTCGCTCAGGCTCGCGCGGAACTCCGCAGCGGTGTTGAAGTGGTTTAGTCCCACGTCGGTGAACGGGTAGAACACCAGGGACGACTGAGGCGAGACGTGTACCGCAAACCCGACGGCGACCTCGGTCGCGTAGCGGTCCTTGTGCGGCACCGGGTTCGGCGCCGCGTCGGACTCGTAGTCCTTGATGTGCCGCTCGGAGATCACGAGCGAGTCGGCATCGAGGCCCGTCACCTTGCCCACAAACTCGCACAGCTCGCGGCGATAGTCGTGGCCGGCCGGGAAGTCGTACAGGCTCTGCTGCTTGTCTCCGATCGCCCATTCCTTGAGGCGGTTCGCCTCGCGGATCGCCGCCACTTGCTGCACCAGCAGCGTGTGGAACCCAGCGGCGAGACCGCTTGGAATGTGAACGTACCCGTGAGCGGCGAACTTCGCTGCGTAGTCGGCCGGGTTGAACGCAAACATCTTGCTCATGCGCAGGTCTCCTCAAATGCAACAGGATTCATCCCCATCACTGATCGAACGGCGTCTGTGTCGTTGCCGCCACGATCGGCCAGCGCCGCACGCAGTACGTTGAGGGCGACCGGACAACAATCGTCGCGCTTGTGATAGTGGTAGTAGAAGCCGGGCGTCGTATTCACTTCGAGCACCACGCCGCCCGATTCGGCCAGCGGCACGGATGGATCGGTCGTGATGACGTCGACCCCGGCCAGCCGCGCACCGACCGCCGCAGCGGCGCGCACGCCGTCGGCGATGATCGACGGGCACAGCAAGTGGGCGGCCGATTCGTTTTCGGCGCCCGCGTTGTCGTTGATCACCGTCTTGAGCTTCACCCGCCGACCAGCCGCTCCGCCGCGTCGCGCCACGCCCACTCGTAGAACGCGGCGCGATGTTCGGCCGCCGCATCGGCGCCTCCGAGCCGCCGCGCGACCTGACGCTGCGCGAGGTACACGAGCGACAGCAGTCTGAGCATTCGAGGATGGCGAATCAGGTGAACCATGCATCACCGCAGCCCGTTCCCGCGATTCATGCGTTGCAACTCAGCTATCCGCTAGTGCGTCGCCAGCACGGCCGCTTTCTGAACCACGTCGGTCCAGCGGGGCAGTTCGTCTGGTTGATCGGCGGCGGGTGCGGCCGCGCACGGCGACGGCGCCGCAATCGTTGGGCATTGATGTTCGTCGAGCAGCCGATCGACCCACCCGTTCGAGAACTCGCCGCGCTTCACCGACGCCAGATACGAGGCATTGGCGGCCTTGTGACTTTCGAGCCGCGTCAGCAGTTCCGCGGCGATCTCTTGCGGAATAATGACCACGCCGGCCGCGTCGGCCACGACCACGTCGCCCGGATTGACCACGACGCCGCCGCAACAGACCGGGTAGTTGATCTCGCCCGGGCCACGATGCAGCGGCCCGATCGGCGTGGTGCCGCGGGTGAACACAGGCAGGTCCACCTCGCAGATGCCCGGCAGATCGCGCACCAGTCCGTCGATCACAAAGCCCTGAATCTTGCGGTGCTTCGCCTTGGTCGCGACCAGGTCGCCCAACACGGCGTTCATCGTCGATCCGCCGGCGTCGACGACCACAATGTCGCCCGGCCGCGCCACGTCGAGCGACTTGTGCACCATCAAGTTGTCGCCCGGGAACACCTTCACGGTACACACCGAACCGCACAGCTTGTGATGGTCGCCGGTCAAGCAGCGTATCGACGAGTCCACGGCGTACAACCGGTTGAGCAGGTCCGAAATGTCGGGCGTCGGGAAGTCGGCGAACTGACGGACCATCGTCGGATCGAGCCGGGGCGAATTCGCGCGGACCCGGAAACCGGGGCCTGGATGCATCTCTGCCGAACGTGGCTTATTGGCCATGATGTTCTCCTCGGTGTTCTTGCCTCAAACCGTTTGGAGCCGCCGAAGTGGATTCTGTGCGTGTAGTTTCGCGAGCACGTCCGCCACTGACCAACCAGACTGTTCCTGTTCATGGAACCGTTCGGCCAGGGCCAGCCGTCCGATCGCCGCGATGTTTCGCCGCGCGCCGCAGATCATGCGCGGTTCCAGGCCGAGCGACTCAATGGTCTCTTCCAGTTCGCCGAGTTCGTCGGCCCGGCGTCGCGCGTGCCGCGGATAGGTCGGCAGCAGCCGATCGACGACGGAGACAATGCCGGGATAGTACTCGCGATAGGCCGCCAGCAGTTCGTCGAGCACTCCCATCTCGCTCGCGACCATCGCCATCTCGACGAACAGGCCGACGAATCCCTTGGACATGCCGGCCATCAACATCTTGAACGCCGACGCCGCGCCGATTTCGTCGCCGAGCCTCTTGATACGCAGCGCGCCCGAGAACAGGTCCTCGACGTCGCCGGCCCGCGGGCCACTCAGGTACAACGTACCTTGGTCAGCGAGCCGGGCGGCCAGACCGTGAATCGCCACATCGACCACATCGACGCCGCGGGCCGCCACCAGCGACGCGATCCTGCGTACGGCGCTCGGCGAGATCGAATTGGCGTCGACAAATACAGCGCTCTCGGCCTGGTCGCCGATTTCCGCTGCATACCGCCCGGCGACGTCCAGCGCCGCCGCCGGCGGAACCAGCGAGATAAATACGTCGGCCGAGCGGACCAATTCGCCGAACGTGCCGAGCACGTCCAGTCCCGCATCGCGACACAGAGCCGCTGTACGCGCGCTGCGACCTTCGAGCGTGGTCACAACACGGCGGCCTGCCGCGACAAGCAGACGACCAACGGCCGCCCCCATCTCGCCGGGAAACGCAATGCCGACAGTGCCACGGTGATTGTCTGTGCTGAAAGTCATGCCTGGCCGAAACCGAAGACGGCGACGACCGGTTGGGGAGGTGAACCGACGACGCTGATTCGTAACAGAGTGGTAATCAAACCTACATCAGAATGTGAATCAGTCAAATCTCTGATGGTGATTGCAAGCAATGAGAGCGATGTGCGGAGAACTCCAAATCCCAAATCTCAAGCACCAATCTCAAACAAATCCGAATGGCCAGAATTGAAGAATCGGCAAGCCGACTGGGTGCTACGTGGCACTTTCGGAATTTCGGGATTTCCGATGTCGGCTTGGTGCTCGGATTGTTTGAGTTATTGGTCCTTGGGGTTTTTGGAGTTCCCGGCATCGGAACGGCTACTTCGGCGCTCGGCGGCTGGGCCGGAATGGGCGGTCCAATAGATCGCCGAGCACTTCATCGAACGCGTCGACGCCGGAGTACTGGTCCGCGCCGTCGGAGCCGGAAAGTTCATCCACGCCCGCACCGCCGCGCAGTGTGTCGTCGCCCGCAGAGCCGGCCAGCGAGTCGTCGCCGCCGTTGCCTCGAATGTCGTCGTCGCCGTCGCCGCCCCACAACACATTGGCCACGGCGTCGCCAATCAGTTGATCGTTGAACATCGATCCCAAAACGTGCTCCACCGACGCCAGTACGTCTGAGCCTTGACCCCGCGCTGTGCGCTTCAGCAGGTTCACCCGCACCGCCGCCGTCGAACTCGTGAAGTCGGCCGTGTCGCCGCCCGCGCCGCCGTCCAGCGTGTCGTTGCCCCCGTCGCCCGCCAAGTTGTCATCGCCGTCGCCGCCGTCGAGCAGGTCGTTGCCGGCGTTGCCCGCCAGCCGGTCCTCGCCGCCGCCGCCCAGCAGCACGTCGTTGCCCGGCCCGCCCAAGAGCACATCGGCACTCGTGCCGCCCGACAGCCGATCGTCGCCCGGTCCGCCCAGCAACAGCACCCGACCGCTCGCCGCCGTGAAACCGTCGCCCAGCGTGATCGCATCATTGCCGTCCAGACCCTCGACCGAAATCGACCGCACCGATCCGGCGGTCGCGCCCGCAAACGCTGCGTCGAAATCAGCGGATGCCGGGTCGCTCGAATGGACCAATCCGTTCACGATCACCGCGACGAACCCGCCGTCGCTCACCGCGACGGAAATGACGTCGTCGGCCGCTCCGTTTGGCGCTGGCACGCGGCGCGGTCTTTGCAATTCTGCCGAGGTCACAGCCCTTGGGGGGGTAAGTCATGGCGAGTTGGTCTGTCCCTAAGCCTTTCGACGCAGTCATCGCGGTCACCTATCGTTGCAACGCGCGTTGCCAGATGTGCAACATCTGGCAGGTGAAAGACCACGACGATTGCCAGCCGCAGCACTACCGCAACATCCCGAACACGCTGAGGCACATCAACATCTCCGGCGGCGAGCCGTTCCTGCGCGTCGACTTGCCGGAAATCGTCCGCGTCGTCGCCGAACGAAACCCGACGGCCCACATCCTGGTCAGCTCGAACGGATTCCAGCCGAGCCGCACGGTCGAGGCGGTGCGGAAGATGATGGGCTATCACAACAAGCTCGGCGTCGGCATCTCGATCGACGGCATCGGCGCCAAGCACGATGGCAGTTCACGTGGGTCGTCGCTCAGACGTCGTCGCACTACTTCGCTCCCGACCCGCGCAAGGTCGTGTTGCCTGTGGTTCAGGTCTAATTGACCGTGCGTGAATTTGCGAATACCCCTCACCCCAACCCTCTCCCCAAAGGGGAGAGGGAGAATAAGGTTGTGCTTCGCTTTCATTCGGCAGTCTATGAGTTCCGAGCGTCTTTCTCCCTCTCCCCTTTGGGGAGAGGGTTGGGGTGAGGGGTTGTTTGGGCGATTCGCAGATTCACGCACGGTGATTTAGGCGAACGCATTCGTAGGGTCCGTCTTGCGGACCGATGTTTGATTCGCAACAGCGGACCCTACTCGAAATCAGGAAGCGAACACTCATGGCTCTCGCGTTGTTTGGTCCACCGACTTATCTGAGCGATTCGGCAGCGGCAGGATCGCAGGCGGATCGGCGCCGTCGGCCGCGCGTGCGGCAGCCGCGCGTCGCGCACTACTCTCAGGTGCTGGCGGGCGGCAACGGGTCGTGCGCCTACCGCGCGATTAAACGACTGTTCGACATAGTCGGCGCGAGCTTGCTGATCATCGCGTTCTCGCCAGTGCTGGTGCTGGTCTATTTGGCGCTGCTCGTGACGACGCGCGGCCAGCCGATCTTTCGCCAGAAGCGAGTCGGCCAGTGCGGCCGGCTGTTTACGCTGTACAAGTTCCGCACGATGGTGGTGAACGCCGAGGCGATCAAATCGCAGATCTGCAACGAACAGGACGGGCCGGTCTTCAAGAATCGGCGCGACCCGCGCGTCACTCGACTGGGCGCGCTGCTGCGCAAGTTCAGCATCGACGAGCTGCCTCAACTCTTCAACGTGTTGCGTGGCGACATGTCGCTGGTCGGACCGCGGCCGCCGGTCGAGTCGGAAGTGCTCAAGTACGAAGACTGGCAGCTACGCCGGCTGGCGGTGAAGCCGGGCTTGACCTGTTTGTGGCAGGTGAGCGGCCGCTGCGAGATCGGATTCACGCAATGGGTCCGCATGGACCTGTGGTACATCGATCGCCAATCGCTGCTGCTCGACCTCGTCCTGCTCGCCAAGACTCCCGCCAGCGTCATTAGCGGCCGCGGCGCGTACTGAGCAGTCGCCCTCCCCCTTCTCTCCGATCGGAAGCCCGCAGACCCTCCGGCATCCGCCCTACGCCACAGCGCCCCAGGTTCCACAGTTTGGTTTGCTGGAGTAGAATGCCGCCATGGCTGTGCCTGCTTTTCGTGTGAAATCGTCTCGCCGCTACCGTGCGCCGGACGTGCCGATGTCGGTGATTCGCCGCTACGCGCGGCAGATCGCCAAGACGTTTCGCCCAGAGAGGATCTTGCTGTTCGGATCCTTTGCGTACGGCACACCGCGATTGGACAGCGACGTGGACTTGCTGGTTGTGATGCCGGCTGCCAATCCGGTTAGCCAAGCAGTCCGAATTCGCTGCGCGCTCCCGGCCCCGTTCGCGATGGATCTGCTAGTGCGATCGCCAGAGAATCTGAATCGCGAGTTGGAACAGAACGACTGGTTCTTACGGGAAGTCGTCGAGAAGGGAAAGGTCCTCTATGACGCCCAAAACGGCGCAGTGGGTGCGAAAGGCCGAATCCGATCTCGAAGTCGCAAGACAACTCGCGGTGGGAAAGCGGCCTCATGCTGACGAGGCCTGTTTTCACAGCCAACCGTCCGCGGAGAAATACCTCAAGTCGTTGCTTCAAGAACTCGGCCTACGTGTCCCGCGCATTCACGACCTGGACGAACTGCTCGATCTCGTCTTGCCCCATGATGCCGCCCTGCGGCGGCTTCGCCGAGGCCTGGTCTTTCTCGCTCAGTTCGCGGTGGAGTATCGCTACCCAGGTCACCATGCGACTCGCCGGCAGGCCCAAGCCGCCGTTTCGTTGGGCCGAGCGAGTCCGTGTCGAGTTGCGCAAACGGCTTGGCCTGCAGTCGTAGCATCAGTCCATCAGAGACCGGTCTTGAATGCGCGGGCCGCGACTTTCTGACTACGCCGCGACTGGTTGACCGCGAACGACGGACTCCATTCGCAGGACCTCCTGGGCGAGCGCGCGGTAATCGTCCGCGCCGTGGCTGTCGCCGGCGTAGTGGAAGATCGACTGGCCGAAGCTCGGGCATTCGGCCAGACGGATGTTGCGTCGGATGCGGCTCTGGAAGATTCGGGCCTGCGACCACGGTACATTACGGCCGCGGCCGCTCTCGAGGTACTTGCCCAGATCGTCGATCACTTCGCCCGCCAGCCGCGTGTTCTGATCGACCATGCAAAGCACAACGCCGCTGACGTGCAGATCGTGATTGATCCGACGCCACACCAGCGCGATCGTTTCGAGCAACTTCGACAGCCCGTGCAGGGCCAAGAAATGCGGCTGCAGCGGGATGATCACCTCCTCAGCCGCCGTCAGTGCGTTCAGAGTCAACACGCCCAACGAAGGCGGACAGTCCATCAGGATGTAATCGAACGGCTGATCGCCGGCCGATGGCTGCCCGTTCAGTTCGGCGTTGATGTGATTGCGCAGCACGACCTCGCGACCGGCGACGCCCGCCAGTTCGAGCTCGGTCGCAGCCAAGTCGATGTGCGAGCCGACGACGCTGAGGTTCGGTTCGACCTGGCGACGCACCTGGGCAAGCTGAGCCGATCCGGTGAGCACGTTGTAGATCGACGGGCCTTCGCGCGGAATCTCGACGCCGAGGTGCAAGGTCGCATGAGCCTGCGGATCGAGATCGATCACCTGAACCCGCCGGCCGGCGGCGGCCAGCGCGGCGGCCAGGTTCACGGTGGTCGTCGTCTTGCCGACGCCCCCCTTTTGATTAATGATCGCGATCCGTCGCATGGTAGACTCCTCCAGCCCGCCATCCTGAGCGGGGCGGGATTATAGACCGACCGGCCGATTGTGCGAAGCCGACTTCGTACGTCCCGCGAACTCGGGGTGTGCGACGCACTTTGCGCAGGCGCTTCGTTTAACCTTGGAATGGCCCATTCCTGGGCCTCCCCAGCCACCAATCCCAGGTTCAAGGACCAGTCGGCGGGTTGTACGTGTCGTCCGACAACCTTGCGACGTCATCGGCGATCGCTCGCCACTCCTTGCCCCCGATCGGTTCAATATTGCCCTGCGAGTCGAGTCGCGCGCCCAGCGCGTTCCATGTGTAGAGTTCCAGGCTGTCCAGGTCGGCGTTGCCGAGATGACGCGGCAGCGGCCAAACCCGCGCCGTCTTGTCGAACGATCCGGTCGCCAGCGACTCACCGCCGACGCAAAACGCGACGGCCGAGGCGGGCGCGTCGTGGACAAACGGCAGTCCGCACGAAAGCCCGGTCTCGACGTCCCACAGTTGAGCGACGCCGTCGGCCGACGCCGTAGCCAACAGCTTGCCGTTTGGGCTGAACGCGAGCGAGTGAACGATCGCCGGCGGCCGGATCGCCTTGTCGGCGGCCCGGCCCGTCGCCACGTCCCAGAACCGGATCGCCAGATCACGCGAAGCCGTGGCCAGCCTTCTGCCGTTGGGGCTGAACGCGATGGCCTCGACCACTCCGCCATGCCAGAGCGACGTGCCCTCCTGCTGCCGCACGCTTACGTTCCAGAGTTGGACGGTGCGGTCGCCCGAACCGGTAGCCAACAGCGTTCCGTCGGGGCTGAACGCTACGGCAGTGATCGGCGCGGCAACGCCTGCACTGTGTTCGAATTGCCAGCCGTGCCGCTCGCCCGTAGCGGTGCGCCAGACTTGCACTGCGCCGCCGGCTGTTCCCGTGGCCAATAGCGTCGAGTCGGGACTGATCGCGAGCGCACGCAGCGTGCCCTGCAGTTTGATTGGTTTCGTCGCCAACTCTCCAGACTTTTCGTCGCGCAGCTCCACCGTGCTCTCGGCGCCGGTGGTCGCACCGATCGCCAACCACTTGCCGTCGGCGCTCATGGCCAACGCGACCACCTCGCCCGATTGCCTCCACGGCTCGAACAGTGGTTCTTGACTGGTCGAGTCCCACAGTCGACACGCGCCGTCGCTGGATCCCGTGGCCAACACCGTGCCATTCAGCGGATGGATCGCCAGGCAGTAGACCCTGCCGTCGTGTACGAACTTGCGCGTCGCCACGGGGGCGTTCGGCCGCGTCGTCCAGATTCGCGCCGAGCCGCTGGCCGACGCGCTGGCCAGGTACGCTCCGTCCGGACTGAATGCGACGGATGTGACGTCGCCCGGATGCCTCAGCGGCCAGCCGTGCAATTGTCCGTTGCTGCAATCCCACAGTCGGACGAAACCGTCGAATGAACCGGTGGCGAGCAGCCTCGAATCGGGACTGAAGTCGAGCGATTGCACCGGGCCTTGATGTCGCAGAGGCTCGCCCACCGCCCGACCCGTTTCGGCGTCCCAGAATCGTGCCGTGCCGTCGAGCGACCCTGTCGCCACAGTCCGGCCGTCAGGGGCGAACACCACGACCGAGACCGAATCGCGGTGGCGCAGCGGGCTGCCGCGCGGTGTGCCGGTCGCGGTCTCCCAGAGTCGCGCGGCACCGTCCCTCGACGCCGTGGCCAACAAGTGACTATCGCGACTGAACGCCACCGAGACGATCTCTTGATCGTGCACCATGCGCCGCACGTCTGGATCGACTCGGCGTGCTTCGCGCCGCACGCGCCACACCTGAGCGACGCCCAGCTTGCCGGCGTGCGTCACGGCGGCCAGCCACTGGCCGTCGCGACTGAACGCCAGAGCGCGACCCGCCTCGTTCGACATTCGTGCCGGTTCGGCGAAGTACTCGCCCGCCGCGACGTCGCCGAGCCAGACCTCGGCCCCTGCGACGACCGCCAGCAACGAGCCGTCGCCGCTCCATGCGAGACCGACGGCGCCCTTTCGCGCGGGCAGTTGTTTCGCCAGGGGTTTCGCGGCAGCCGTCTCCCACAGGCGCGGCGCACCGTCGGCGCCGATGGTCGCGAACAGCCTGCCGTCGGGACTAAACAGCGCGGGCAGCCCCGCGTGGTGCGGCAACACATCGCCGTGCGGTTTCCCTGTTCGAGCGTCCCACAACCGCGCCTCGCCCCCCGTGACCGTGACGGCCCAGCGCCCCGTCGAATCGAATGCCACCGACTGGGTCGGCCCCTCATCGCCCAACACGTGAACGAGCCGGTCGGCGCAGGCGTCGAACCAGCCGGCCCATAGCAGCGCGCGGGCCTCGCGAGCGCGCGAGTCGCCCTGCACGGTTCGGCACGCCTCAAGCAAGTGCAGCAAGCCCGCGCTGTCCTGATCGCGCAGCAGTTGAACGGCATGTTCGGCTTGGGCCTGCGAGAGCAACAAGCTGGTTTGGGCCAAGACCTGCTCGGTCTCTTGCTTCGCCGCCCGCAGACGGACGCTGTACCAGGCGCCCACGACGAGCAACAGCACCGAAGCCGCCACGACGACCGCGAACAGCGCGGCCGTGGCGGGTCGCCGCTTCGCCCACTTGATCACCCGCGCGGTCGTGCTCGTCTGTCGCGCGGCTATCGGCTCGTGGCGCAACCAGCGCGCAAGGTCGTCGGCCAGATGCTGGGCCGATGGGTAGCGGTCGGCCGGACGCTTGGCCATCGCCTTGCGCGCGATGGTCTCGAGTTCGCGCGGAACGCGGCCGCGCGCCGAGCGCATCGCGGGCGGATCATCCTCGATGACCTGACGCAAGACGCTCTGCGTCGGCCCCTCGAACGGCAGCCGGCCGGTGAGCAGTTCATAGAGCACGACGCCCAGCGTGTAGACGTCGCTGCGTGCGTCGGCCAGGTGGCTGGCGCCCGCGGCCTGTTCGGGCGGCATGTACGCGGGCGTGCCGAGCACGGCTGCGTCGGTCGTCAGCGTCGCATCGCCCTCCAGTCGCACGAGGCCAAAATCGCTGATGTGCGGTTCACCCCGCTCGTCGATCAGCACGTTGGCCGTCTTCAGGTCGCGGTGAAACACGCCTTTGGTGTGCGCGTGGTGGGCCGCTTGGGCCAGCTTGCAAACCAGATCGGCAGCATCGGGCGCGGCAAACACGCGCTGCTTCAGCACGCTGGCGAGCGTCTGGCCGGCGACTAGTTGGTAAGCGATGTAGCAGCCGTGCGCGGTGGCGCCCGAATCGTAGACGGCGACCAGGTTGGCATGCTGAAGCTGCGCGGCCGCCCGCGCCTCGCGCAAGAATCGGTCGCGGTGCGCGGCGGTCATCATGTGCGGATGCGGCACCTTCAGCGCGACGTCGCGACCGAGCTGCGGATCGAACGCACGATAAACAGTGCCGAACCCGCCGACGCCGATGCGCTCCTTGATCTCAAATCGCCCAAGCCGCGACAGCGCCGCCGCCGGGGCTACCTCGAGTTCGTGATGCAGCGCGAACTGTCGGCTCAACTGAGCGGCGAAACGGGGAAATCGGGCAAGGTACTCGTCGGCCTGCGGCCGCTCGCCAAGTTGCTCGCGCATCAAGTACTCGGAGTACACCAGGTCGATCGCGTATTCCGGCGTCGCATCGAGTTCGGGATGCTCGCTCAGGTACTGCTCGGCTGTGACGCGGTCGCCGTCGTTCCAGCGTCGGCGCCGGTCGGCCAGCAAATCGGCGACGACCTGAGACAGGTCGTGGGCCGCAGGCGACTCGGTAGGAGCGTCGCGCACGACCGATGATCGGTCGTCGACGCTGCGAACCACATTGATATCGAGTCGGCTCATCGCTACAACCCGATCTCGTTGGCCACACGATCGAGCGCCCTCGACAGCCGCTTACGCAGCGCTTCGGGCGTGCCGCCGATGGTCGCCGCGATTTCGGGCCAGCCCAGGTCGGCGGCCCGGAGATCGGCGATCCGGCGTTCGTCGTCTGTGAGCCGCTGGCGAACCTGCTCCAACAGCTCTTTTCCCGCCAGAACGCGACTCGGGCTGGGGTCGGCGGCGAGCGGTTCGTGACCGTTGCGAACCGCCTGAGCGAGCGACTGATCGCGACGAGCGTCGCGACGCTGCGCGGTCTGGTGTCGCGCCCAGTCGGTCAGCCGGTTCCGCGCCATGCTCAGCAGCAGTTGCAGCAGTTGCCGCGGCTCGTCGAGATCGAACTGGCCGAGCGCGGCCCGTGCAAAGAAATCGCCGAGCACCGACTGGCAAACATCCATCGAGTCGATCACGCGGCGCAAACTGGGGTCGGTGAGTCGCACGCGAATCTCGCGACGAATCTCTGGTTCGTACTGCCGCACGAGTTGCTCGGCGGCGCGATCGTCTCCGGCTCGAACCCGGCTCATAAAATTCTGGAAAGATGCCGTTTCGGTCACTGGCAACCCCTCTCGACTCTGGCGACGCACGGACTATCTGACCACTCCGCGGCCGGAAAATCCATCGGAAAGTTCACTGGTGCTGTCCGGCGGAGCGGCGGTTTTCGTTTAGGTGTTGGGAGGGCTGGCGCGCCCAATCGATCGGTTGTTGCCGTCGATTGAGATCGGCCAGTTCTCCACCGATTTCGCTCGCGGGTAAATCGCGGACGAGTAGCCACCATAGAGTTCCGTGCGTAGGTGCCTGAGCATGTGGTGGCCACGGCGGCGGTCGCGTTCCGCCCGAAGGGCCGCCAGGTCGATCGGGCCGACCACGATGCGTTCGCCGGGTCCCGGTTCAGCCTGGGCCAACACGCGACCGTCGAAATCGACGACCATGCTGCCGCCAGGCCAACTGAAGGGAGGGTAGTGAGCCAGCCGGGCGCCCTGATTCGCCGCCACGACGTACGCCATGTTCTCGATCGCTCTGCAGCGATTCACGAGCGTCCACCAATCGAGCGGCGCGGCCGTGCCCCACGGGTCCATGTAGGCCGAGACGCGGATCAAGACCTCGGCCCCCCTGAGCGCGAGCTGACGGATCGCTTCGGGGAACAGCCAGTCGTAACAGATCGCGACGCCGAGGCGGCCGATTTCCGTCTCTACGACGGGGAACGGATCGGCCGCGTAGTCGGCGAGGTCGTGCGGGCTGGCGTTGACCTCCCACGGAATCCATGGGTGCGTCTTGCGATATTTGGCCATGAGGCCGTCGGGACCGATGAGGCATGTGGTGTTGAACACGGCGTCGGGGTAATCGGCGTCGTATTCCAAAAAGGTGCCGGTCTGAATGTAGACGCCGAGTTGGCGAGCACGCCGCGCGTAACGGTCGGTGTGCTCATTCGGGATCGGCACGGCCAGACGGTCGAGCAGTTCGCGAACAGTGAAGTAGATCGGGGGAGCATGAGCGAACTCGGGAAAGACCACGAGCCGCACCGGAAAGAACGGCTCGTAACCCTTCACGGCCGAGTCGATCATTTCGAGCATTCGATCGACGCGGCCGACGATTTCGTCACGTGAGGTTGGACACGGAAAGTCGGTCTGACAGCACGCGGCGTAGTATCGCTCGATCGGTTGCATCGAACTCCCGGCGTTTTTGGTGACCGCTTCAAGATACCGGATCGGCGACGCGTACGACAGTCTGAGCGTGAATCCGGTAGTGCTCGTACGGTAACTCACTTACTTGGAGGTGTATCGCGATGGCAGAACAAGATTCGGCCGGTGCGGACAACCAGCGCCAGCAGGCACTGGCCAGGCAGATTGGTGACTTGGAACGACATGCTACCGAACTGAATGCGGCGTTCGAGCGGGCGGCCAACGTGCGACGGTTTCTGATTCTCGTCGTCGTCGTGCTGCTCGGCGTGTACGGCTACATGTACTACCAGGCGGGCAAGGCACTGACGAGCGAAGAGAACCTGACCAAACTGGGCAACCGGCTGCAACTCGCCGCGACGAACAACCAAGAGGAGATCGTCAACGAGGTGCAGGCTTTGCTCAAGCACACGCAGGAGCCGGTTACCAAGGCGTTCGACGATCGAATTAAGGCGGACTTGCCGGTGGTCACGGCGGCACTGGGCAAGGAGCGAGAAAACCTGGCTGTGAACCTGAAAAGCCGCATCGAAAGCCAATTGGAGGGTCAGTACAAGAAAGCGCTCGACGAGCACCGCAAGATCCTGGCCGAGGAATTCCCGGCCATCAAGGACGATCGTGCGCTCGACAAAATGACCGAGAACTTCAAGGACGCATTCAAGCCTCTGGTTAAGGCGCACTACGGCGACCAGATCCAGGCCGAGTTCAACAAGATGTACAAGACGTGGGACGAATTCCCAATCGACGACTCTAAAGAGGATCGCGATGCGTTGGCCAAGAAGCTCTACGGCATGCTCTTTGAACTAATGAAGATGAAAATAGCCCACGCCGACCAACTCGCGGCCGCCGCCAAATCGCTATGAACGGAAACCACACTTGTCCCTGAACCTGATCATTATCTGAGAGGAAGCTAGACATGAACGAACCGCAATCTCAACTGGCCAACCTGGAGGCCAAGGTGGTCCTCATCGCCGAAATGTTGTCCGCGCGACAGTCGCGGCTGAAGACCTCGACGCGCGTCACTGCGATTGTTGGATCGCTGCTGTGCATCTTGATGGCCAGCTATTTCGGCTACTTCTACTGGCTGTTTCAGCGAGTGGCCACGCCGGACAAGCTCGTGGCCGCGGTCGAAGACCAAGTGATCAACATGCTCCCCGAGGCGCGAAAGCAACTCGAGGAGTATGTTCTCAGCAACGCTGATGACTGGGCCGAACAGGCCAGCCAAATGGTCAAAGACAACATTCCCGAAGTGCGCCGCAGAATCGAGGATTTCATTGTCGAAAGGGCCAGCGCGGCCCTCGACGAGGTACAAGTTCTATCGGCCCAAAGGTTCCGCACGTTCGTGCAACACAACCGCTCCCAGTTGGCCGACGGGTTTCGGTCGCTGGCGAACCCTGACGAGGCCGAGCGATTCGTCGCTGACCTGAAAACCGCGATCGAGAAGGAAATGGGAAACGACATCCGCGGCCAGGCGGAAGACGCCATGCACATGCTCTTGGAGCTCAACGCCAAGCTCGAGACTCTCAAGAAGGGTGAGAAACTGAACAGCGAGCAAGCTCTCGAGCGCGACATACTCATGATCGCCAAGCGGCTTCAGTTGGAGAGTGCGACCGGCGAGTCGATGGCCCGCAAGAAGAAAGCGCGTGGAAGCGGTGGTGTGGTCGCCGAAGAGGTCGCCGCCAAAGCGAAAGACGGCGAATCCGGCGAAAAGGTAGGCGGCAACGGCGCTACGGACGATCAGCCCAAGACCACCGATGGCGACAAGTCGGACGAAAAGAAACCAGCCGACGCCAAGGAACCCAAAGACGAGCCGAAGGAGTCGAAGGAAGAGTCCGAGAAGAAAGACGACGAAGCCAAAAAGGACTCTTCGGAAAAGTAGCAAGACGTTCGCCCCACACCCCACGGGTGTCGCAAGACGCTTCGGCCTCACCAAGCCGGGCCAATGCGACACCCGTGTTGCTTTCCAGGCTACGTCGAGCGCATCCGGCGACGCATGCTGTACCTCCGCGCCAAGCCGCCGATTTCGCTATTTCGGTCGGCAACCATATTCGTTTCAATACCGACCCCTGGCAGTCGAGGCGGGCGCCTGACGAGGGCCTTCACACCAAAGGAACGCCGTGTTACTGGCTCAACAAGGATTCGACCTCGGATTCGGGCAGGCGTTCACCTTTTCCGACATCGCCGTGATCGCCCTGTTGGTTGTTCTTGAGGGTGTGCTCTCCATTGACAACGCCCTGGTCCTCGGCTTGCTCGCTCGCAGGCTGCCGAAAGAACAACAACCGCAGGCTCTGACCTACGGCTTGGTCGGCGCGTTTGCCTTCCGCGTCATCGCCATCGCCACGGCCACGGCCCTGATGCGCTGGAACTGGGTCAAGTTGGTCGGTGGGCTCTACCTGGTCTACGTAGCTGGTAAGTACTTCTTCTTTGAATCGACCGACGAATCAGAATCGCACATCGCCGTGGGACCAGGGGGCGACCCTATTCTGATCGACGAGAAAACCGGCCTGCCCACGACTCCCGACCAGACGAACGACGAGATCAAGGCGCGAACGCCTCTGCACATGCCCGATATGCAAGCCCAAGTGCAGTCGTCGAAGAAGTATGCCGGGTTCTGGCCAACTGTCGCTGTGATCGAATTGACCGACATCGCATTCGCAGATTCAATTCTTGCAGCGATCGCCCTCGTCGGCGGCAAGTCTGAAAAGACTTGGGTGGTCGTCGCCGGCGGCATGCTCGGCGTGATCCTTATGCGGTTTGCCGCGGTGGTATTCATCAAGCTGCTAGAGAGATTTCCGCGGTTCGAGACGGCGGCGTACCTGTTGGTGTTCGTGATCGGCGGAAAACTGTTGGTTGACTATGCGTTGAACTGTCGGCTCAACTGAGCGGCGAAACGGGGAAATCGGGCAAGGTACTCGTCGGCCTGCGGCCGCTCGCCAAGTTGCTCGCGCATCAAGTACTCGGAGTACACCAGGTCGATCGCGTATTCCGGCGTCGCATCGAGTTCGGGATGCTCGCTCAGGTACTGCTCGGCTGTGACGCGGTCGCCGTCGTTCCAGCGTCGGCGCCGGTCGGCCAGCAAATCGGCGACGACCTGAGACAGGTCGTGGGCCGCAGGCGACTCGGTAGGAGCGTCGCGCACGACCGATGATCGGTCGTCGACGCTGCGAACCACATTGATATCGAGTCGGCTCATCGCTACAACCCGATCTCGTTGGCCACACGATCGAGCGCCCTCGACAGCCGCTTACGCAGCGCTTCGGGCGTGCCGCCGATGGTCGCCGCGATTTCGGGCCAGCCCAGGTCGGCGGCCCGGAGATCGGCGATCCGGCGTTCGTCGTCTGTGAGCCGCTGGCGAACCTGCTCCAACAGCTCTTTTCCCGCCAGAACGCGACTCGGGCTGGGGTCGGCGGCGAGCGGTTCGTGACCGTTGCGAACCGCCTGAGCGAGCGACTGATCGCGACGAGCGTCGCGACGCTGCGCGGTCTGGTGTCGCGCCCAGTCGGTCAGCCGGTTCCGCGCCATGCTCAGCAGCAGTTGCAGCAGTTGCCGCGGCTCGTCGAGATCGAACTGGCCGAGCGCGGCCCGTGCAAAGAAATCGCCGAGCACCGACTGGCAAACATCCATCGAGTCGATCACGCGGCGCAAACTGGGGTCGGTGAGTCGCACGCGAATCTCGCGACGAATCTCTGGTTCGTACTGCCGCACGAGTTGCTCGGCGGCGCGATCGTCTCCGGCTCGAACCCGGCTCATAAAATTCTGGAAAGATGCCGTTTCGGTCACTGGCAACCCCTCTCGACTCTGGCGACGCACGGACTATCTGACCACTCCGCGGCCGGAAAATCCATCGGAAAGTTCACTGGTGCTGTCCGGCGGAGCGGCGGTTTTCGTTTAGGTGTTGGGAGGGCTGGCGCGCCCAATCGATCGGTTGTTGCCGTCGATTGAGATCGGCCAGTTCTCCACCGATTTCGCTCGCGGGTAAATCGCGGACGAGTAGCCACCATAGAGTTCCGTGCGTAGGTGCCTGAGCATGTGGTGGCCACGGCGGCGGTCGCGTTCCGCCCGAAGGGCCGCCAGGTCGATCGGGCCGACCACGATGCGTTCGCCGGGTCCCGGTTCAGCCTGGGCCAACACGCGACCGTCGAAATCGACGACCATGCTGCCGCCAGGCCAACTGAAGGGAGGGTAGTGAGCCAGCCGGGCGCCCTGATTCGCCGCCACGACGTACGCCATGTTCTCGATCGCTCTGCAGCGATTCACGAGCGTCCACCAATCGAGCGGCGCGGCCGTGCCCCACGGGTCCATGTAGGCCGAGACGCGGATCAAGACCTCGGCCCCCCTGAGCGCGAGCTGACGGATCGCTTCGGGGAACAGCCAGTCGTAACAGATCGCGACGCCGAGGCGGCCGATTTCCGTCTCTACGACGGGGAACGGATCGGCCGCGTAGTCGGCGAGGTCGTGCGGGCTGGCGTTGACCTCCCACGGAATCCATGGGTGCGTCTTGCGATATTTGGCCATGAGGCCGTCGGGACCGATGAGGCATGTGGTGTTGAACACGGCGTCGGGGTAATCGGCGTCGTATTCCAAAAAGGTGCCGGTCTGAATGTAGACGCCGAGTTGGCGAGCACGCCGCGCGTAACGGTCGGTGTGCTCATTCGGGATCGGCACGGCCAGACGGTCGAGCAGTTCGCGAACAGTGAAGTAGATCGGGGGAGCATGAGCGAACTCGGGAAAGACCACGAGCCGCACCGGAAAGAACGGCTCGTAACCCTTCACGGCCGAGTCGATCATTTCGAGCATTCGATCGACGCGGCCGACGATTTCGTCACGTGAGGTTGGACACGGAAAGTCGGTCTGACAGCACGCGGCGTAGTATCGCTCGATCGGTTGCATCGAACTCCCGGCGTTTTTGGTGACCGCTTCAAGATACCGGATCGGCGACGCGTACGACAGTCTGAGCGTGAATCCGGTAGTGCTCGTACGGTAACTCACTTACTTGGAGGTGTATCGCGATGGCAGAACAAGATTCGGCCGGTGCGGACAACCAGCGCCAGCAGGCACTGGCCAGGCAGATTGGTGACTTGGAACGACATGCTACCGAACTGAATGCGGCGTTCGAGCGGGCGGCCAACGTGCGACGGTTTCTGATTCTCGTCGTCGTCGTGCTGCTCGGCGTGTACGGCTACATGTACTACCAGGCGGGCAAGGCACTGACGAGCGAAGAGAACCTGACCAAACTGGGCAACCGGCTGCAACTCGCCGCGACGAACAACCAAGAGGAGATCGTCAACGAGGTGCAGGCTTTGCTCAAGCACACGCAGGAGCCGGTTACCAAGGCGTTCGACGATCGAATTAAGGCGGACTTGCCGGTGGTCACGGCGGCACTGGGCAAGGAGCGAGAAAACCTGGCTGTGAACCTGAAAAGCCGCATCGAAAGCCAATTGGAGGGTCAGTACAAGAAAGCGCTCGACGAGCACCGCAAGATCCTGGCCGAGGAATTCCCGGCCATCAAGGACGATCGTGCGCTCGACAAAATGACCGAGAACTTCAAGGACGCATTCAAGCCTCTGGTTAAGGCGCACTACGGCGACCAGATCCAGGCCGAGTTCAACAAGATGTACAAGACGTGGGACGAATTCCCAATCGACGACTCTAAAGAGGATCGCGATGCGTTGGCCAAGAAGCTCTACGGCATGCTCTTTGAACTAATGAAGATGAAAATAGCCCACGCCGACCAACTCGCGGCCGCCGCCAAATCGCTATGAACGGAAACCACACTTGTCCCTGAACCTGATCATTATCTGAGAGGAAGCTAGACATGAACGAACCGCAATCTCAACTGGCCAACCTGGAGGCCAAGGTGGTCCTCATCGCCGAAATGTTGTCCGCGCGACAGTCGCGGCTGAAGACCTCGACGCGCGTCACTGCGATTGTTGGATCGCTGCTGTGCATCTTGATGGCCAGCTATTTCGGCTACTTCTACTGGCTGTTTCAGCGAGTGGCCACGCCGGACAAGCTCGTGGCCGCGGTCGAAGACCAAGTGATCAACATGCTCCCCGAGGCGCGAAAGCAACTCGAGGAGTATGTTCTCAGCAACGCTGATGACTGGGCCGAACAGGCCAGCCAAATGGTCAAAGACAACATTCCCGAAGTGCGCCGCAGAATCGAGGATTTCATTGTCGAAAGGGCCAGCGCGGCCCTCGACGAGGTACAAGTTCTATCGGCCCAAAGGTTCCGCACGTTCGTGCAACACAACCGCTCCCAGTTGGCCGACGGGTTTCGGTCGCTGGCGAACCCTGACGAGGCCGAGCGATTCGTCGCTGACCTGAAAACCGCGATCGAGAAGGAAATGGGAAACGACATCCGCGGCCAGGCGGAAGACGCCATGCACATGCTCTTGGAGCTCAACGCCAAGCTCGAGACTCTCAAGAAGGGTGAGAAACTGAACAGCGAGCAAGCTCTCGAGCGCGACATACTCATGATCGCCAAGCGGCTTCAGTTGGAGAGTGCGACCGGCGAGTCGATGGCCCGCAAGAAGAAAGCGCGTGGAAGCGGTGGTGTGGTCGCCGAAGAGGTCGCCGCCAAAGCGAAAGACGGCGAATCCGGCGAAAAGGTAGGCGGCAACGGCGCTACGGACGATCAGCCCAAGACCACCGATGGCGACAAGTCGGACGAAAAGAAACCAGCCGACGCCAAGGAACCCAAAGACGAGCCGAAGGAGTCGAAGGAAGAGTCCGAGAAGAAAGACGACGAAGCCAAAAAGGACTCTTCGGAAAAGTAGCAAGACGTTCGCCCCACACCCCACGGGTGTCGCAAGACGCTTCGGCCTCACCAAGCCGGGCCAATGCGACACCCGTGTTGCTTTCCAGGCTACGTCGAGCGCATCCGGCGACGCATGCTGTACCTCCGCGCCAAGCCGCCGATTTCGCTATTTCGGTCGGCAACCATATTCGTTTCAATACCGACCCCTGGCAGTCGAGGCGGGCGCCTGACGAGGGCCTTCACACCAAAGGAACGCCGTGTTACTGGCTCAACAAGGATTCGACCTCGGATTCGGGCAGGCGTTCACCTTTTCCGACATCGCCGTGATCGCCCTGTTGGTTGTTCTTGAGGGTGTGCTCTCCATTGACAACGCCCTGGTCCTCGGCTTGCTCGCTCGCAGGCTGCCGAAAGAACAACAACCGCAGGCTCTGACCTACGGCTTGGTCGGCGCGTTTGCCTTCCGCGTCATCGCCATCGCCACGGCCACGGCCCTGATGCGCTGGAACTGGGTCAAGTTGGTCGGTGGGCTCTACCTGGTCTACGTAGCTGGTAAGTACTTCTTCTTTGAATCGACCGACGAATCAGAATCGCACATCGCCGTGGGACCAGGGGGCGACCCTATTCTGATCGACGAGAAAACCGGCCTGCCCACGACTCCCGACCAGACGAACGACGAGATCAAGGCGCGAACGCCTCTGCACATGCCCGATATGCAAGCCCAAGTGCAGTCGTCGAAGAAGTATGCCGGGTTCTGGCCAACTGTCGCTGTGATCGAATTGACCGACATCGCATTCGCAGATTCAATTCTTGCAGCGATCGCCCTCGTCGGCGGCAAGTCTGAAAAGACTTGGGTGGTCGTCGCCGGCGGCATGCTCGGCGTGATCCTTATGCGGTTTGCCGCGGTGGTATTCATCAAGCTGCTAGAGAGATTTCCGCGGTTCGAGACGGCGGCGTACCTGTTGGTGTTCGTGATCGGCGGAAAACTGTTGGTTGACTATGCGTTCAACAAGCCGGGCGAGCCGCCGCGCGTCGACTTCCATCACCTCAGCAGTCCGGCGTTTTGGACCTTCTGGACGGTGATGCTCCTGTGCTTCTGTTTGGGTTTCATTCGCAAGCGGCCGGCGCCGGGCGACGGCGGTCAGCCCGGATCCGACGGGCACCAAACCGCCGATTCGGGCAATTGAATGTCTCGGCCACACGACATCATCGTCATCGGCGCCGGACACAACGGCTTGGTGGCAGCCGCATATCTGGCGCGGGCGGGTCGGCACGTGCTGGTATTGGAGCGGCGCGACGTCGTTGGCGGAGCGTGCGTGACCGAGGAGTTGTGGCCCGGCTTCAAGGTCTCCACCGCCGCGTACGTCAACAGTCTGCTGCGGCCGGAGATCATCCGCGACTTGGAACTGAAGCGACACGGTTTCGAGTTGCTGCCGCGCAGTCCATCGTCGTTCACGCCGCTACCCGACGGCCGCCACTTGCTGCTTGGCCCCGACCGGGCGCTCGTCGAACGCGAGATCAGCAAGTTCTCGGCGCGCGATGCCGAGGCGTATCCACGGTATGAACAGATGCTCGAGCGGGCGGCGGCGTTTATCGAGCCGCTGCTCGTCGAGACGCCGCCCGATCCGTGGTCGGGCCGTCCAGGCGATCTCTGGCGACTCGGCAAGATTGCCTGGCGGTTCTCGAAATTGGGCCGCGACGGGCCGCGTGTGCTGGAGATACTCAGCGGCGCCGCGAGGACGATTCTCGACCGATGGTTCGAAAGCGACGTCCTCAAGGCCACTCTCGCGACCGATGCGGTCATTGGCGCGATGGCTTCTCCGTCGATGCCCGGCACAGCCTATGTGCTGTTTCATCACGTGATGGGCGAGTGCAACGGCGTGCGGGGCGTGTGGGGTTACGTGCGCGGCGGCATGGGCGGCATCACGCAGGCCCTGGCCGCGGCCGCACGCGAGCACGGCGCAGAGATTCGGGCAGGCGCGCCCGTCGCCAAGATCGTCGTTCAATCCGGCCGCGCCACGGGAGTTGTGCTCGATGACGGCACGGAGCTGAGGGCTGGGTGCGTCGTCTCCAACGCCGACGCGCATGTGACGTTCTTGCGACTGCTCGACGTGGACGACCTGCCGGGCGATTTCCTGGACGCAGTCCGCGCGATCGACTACTCCAGCCCGTCGCTGAAGATCAATGTCGCGCTCGACGAACTGCCCGACTTCACCGCCCTGCCCAGCGCGCCGGGACCTCAACACCACGGCACGATCCACATCTGTCCGAGCATGGACTACCTGGAGCGCGCCTACGACGACGCCAAGTACGGCCGGCCGTCACTGCATCCGATCTTGGAGTGCACGATTCCGTCGGTGGTCGATCCGACCGTGGCGCCGGCGGGCAAACACGTGATGTCGATGTTCGTGCAATACGCACCGACGACGTTGCGCGACGCGAACTGGGACGAAGTGAAGGAATCCTTCGCCGATCGGTGTTTCGACATGCTCGCCGAGTACGCCCCGAACTTCCGCCGATCGGTGATTGCCCGGCAAGTGTTGTCGCCGCTCGACCTGGAGCGCACGTTTGGGCTTACGGGTGGCAACATTTTCCAGGGTGCGATGACGCCGAGCCAGTTGTTCTTTCTGCGCCCCGCCGCGAGCTACGCTGATTATCGCACGCCGATCCGCGGCCTGTATCTGTGCGGTGCGGCCACCCATCCCGGCGGCGGCGTCATGGGCGCCTGCGGCCTCAACGCCGCTCGCGAGATACTCCGCGATCGGCGATGACGCGTGTGGGCTCGATGACGAGTCGTCACGATTTCGACGGAGTGCCACCGCCGGGGTCTGACTTCAGTTTCTGCTGCACCACACCCGCCTTGAGGAAATACTGCATGTCCATACCCTCGGTCTCGCCGGCGAGTTTGGGTACGACGATACGCGACGTACACATCAGGCAGCGCGTCTCTTTGCCGCGCATGTCCTCCGTCGTCTGACACAGGCTGCCGCAGATCGGGCAGTTAAACTCAAAGGCCTTTTCCATGGTCGAGTCCTCTAACAACAGGGTCACTTTCGAGTTCGGCCACAATTTTAGTTGACCGTCGCAACAAAGCACGCAAAAATTCCTGGCCGTCCCGCATTTCGTCGGGGTTTGATCCGCCGGGCCGTAATTGGACGGAAACGCCAACTGGAGTTTACACCAGAGGTTCCTCCTATGCAGTTCCTACCCGGTAAGACCGTCGGCATTGACCTGGGCACAACCTTCTCTTCGCTGGCATACCTGACCGAAGACGGCAAGCCGACAACGATCCCGAACCGCGAAGGTGGGCTGATCACTCCGTCAGTCGTTTGGCTGGGTGATCCAAGCAAGGTCATCGTCGGGCCAAAGGCGTACAACGCGGCGCCGGAACACCCGGACCAAGTGATTCAAGGCGTGAAGCGCGAGATGGGCAGCGAGACCTTTCGCTTTGCCTACGGCGACATCACGATCGGCCCCGAAGCGATCTCGGCCATGATCCTACGCAAGTTGAAGCTCGACGCCGAGGCACAGATCGGCGCTATCGACAACGCTGTGGTCACCGTGCCGGCCTATTTCAACGACTCACGCCGCAAGGCCACTCAGGACGCCGGCAAGATCGCTGGACTCAACGTGGTCGAGATCATCAACGAACCGACGGCGGCCACACTAGCGTACGCCTGGACCGAGGGCCAGTTGGGGCTAAGCAAGACGGACGATCAGGACCGAGTCGTGCTGGTCTACGACCTTGGCGGCGGCACGTTCGACGTGACGGTCGTTCGCTACAAGGGTTCAGAGTTTCGCGTACTGGCCACCGACGGCGACATTCGGTTGGGCGGCATCGACTGGACGCGCCGGCTGGCCGACGAGGTGCGCGAAAAGCTCAAAGCTCAGGGCGCGCCCGACATCTCCGGCGACAAGCAGGCCCTCGAAGCGGTGGTGCAGCGCTGCGAGGTCGCCAAGCGGAGCCTGAGCGAACGGCCGCGCGCGAATGTACGCATCAAGATCGGCGAGAAGAACTATGTCTCGGAAGTTACCCGCGACCGCTTCGAACAACTCACGGCCGACCTGTTGCAACGCACTCAGGACACCACCCTTTCAGTGCTCGAGGCCGGCGGCGTGAAACCGGAACAGGTCGACCGATTCATCCTGGTAGGCGGTTCCACGCGCATGCCGGCGGTCGTAAAGATGATGCGCACGCTCGGAGGCAAGGACCCGTACACGGGACTCTCGCCCGACGAAGCCGTCGCTCATGGAGCGGCGATTCACGCCGCCATCCTTCAGGCCAAACACCACGATTCATCGTCGGTCGTCACCCAGGAAATCGCCGCACGACTCGAATCCGTCGAGCAAATCAACGTCAACTCGCACAGCCTGGGGATACTCGCGCAGGACCCAAGGACCGGCCGCGAGACAAACACCATCATGATTCGCCGCAACACGGCGATCCCGTGCTCGGTCAAACAACGGTTCGTCACCCGGTCAGCGAACCAGGAGCGCATTCGCATCCGAATCCTCGAGGGCGACGCGCCAGAACCCGAGGCTTGCTACGAAATCGGCCAGTGCGTCATCACCGACCTGCCGCCGAACATGCCGGCCAGTTCGCCCGTGGAAGTGAGCTACAGCTTCGACGTCAACGGCCGCATTCAGGTACACGCGCGCGAATTGGCGGGCGGCCGCGAAGCCCGAACCGAAATCGTCCGCACATCCGGATTGAAGCCCACCGAGGTGGAAACAATGGCGGGGGTCGTCTCCGACCTGCGCGTCGAAGGCTAGGAGCCTGGCCGTGGCGCTGGACGTCTATCGAGAATGGCTCAAGATCGCCGCCCCAGAACGGCCGCTGGATCACTACGCACTGCTCGGACTGGCCAAGTTCGAAGACGATCGCGGCGTAATCCAGAAGAACTATCGCGACCGTAGCTCCCAAGCACGCAAGTACGCCACCGGCAAGTTCTCCAAGG
Source organism: Planctomycetia bacterium (assembly GCA_036758585.1). Classification (GTDB taxonomy): domain Bacteria; phylum Planctomycetota; class Planctomycetia; order JALXBF01; family JBGPMX01; genus DAIOWH01. The sequence continues at coordinate 16,246 of DAIOWH010000026.1, read as the reverse complement.
AATCGCAGGACCTGCTCGATGAACTCGCCCGCGCGATGTTGACCCTGACCGACCCGGCGCGCAAGAGCGAGTACGACCGCAAGCTCGGTCGCAAGACGAAACGGCCGCCTCTTGAGAAAAGACCACTCGGCCAAATCCTCGTCGAAGACGGTGTCGTCACATCGGTTCAACTCGAAGACGCCCAGGCCCTGGCCGAACAGCTCGGCATCGACCTGCGTCAGGCGCTGGTGCAGCGCGAATACGTCGGCTGGGAGGATGCGACGCGAGCGCTCGCCCAGCAGCACAACCTACCGTATCTCGATCTGGCCGATACCACGATCCCACCGGAGTTGGTCGCCAAGGTGCCTGCGGACTTGGCGCGGCGCGAGAACCTGCTGCCGCTCCTGATCGACGAGCAGAACCTGGTCGTGGCCGTCACGCATGCACTGAACCTCGAGGCACTAGAAACCCTGCGCTTTCGTTTGAACATGCCGGTCCGAGCGGTCTTGTGCAGCCCGCCGGGAATCCGTGCGTTGCTCGAAAAGCACTACGGCGCGACCAAGCCTACGGCGATCGCCAAGTCGGCGCCCAACGACGAGCCGGAAAAACCCGGGTTCTCACTCGCCGCGTTTCTGTGGGGAAACGTGATGTGGCTCGGCCCGCTCGTGGCCGCACTCGGACTGGGCGCGGGTTACGCCGCGTTTGAGTTGGTGGGCGCAATCGTCGGCGGCGTCGCGGCCTGCCTGATCCTAGCGGCGATGCTGTTCACCGCGAAGTAGCCGCGCCATGCAGATTGGCGCTTCGCCAGCGATCGCCTGTCTTCTCAAACACCGTGTGCGACGAGATTCTATGGCGACACTAACTCGTTTAACGGCAAGCCGAAGGCGACGGCGCACTGGGGTGAGGGGTCGGTGCGGTTCGGTTTCGCGCCGTCGCCTTCGGCTTGCCGTTAAACGAGTTGCCATAGAATGTTGGACACCAAACACCCAAGCCCTAGACGGTCCCTTGGGGATTCGTTAACGTATGCACGTCATTTCCTGAATCCGAATTCGTCTTCCGGCATTGAGAGGCACGTTTGGAAACCCGTTCACTCGTGGGTGTGAGGACGCGCTGATGGACCTTCGACTCTTGGTGGTTCAGGGAAAGCCGGAAGGAAAAGAGATTCTCATTCGCACGGCAAGATTCCTGATCGGCCGCAACCCCGATTGCGACATTCGGCCCAACAGCGATCTGATCAGCCGGCAGCACTGCGAGATCACTCAAGTCGGCGAAGAAGTGCGGCTGAAAGACATGGGCAGCAGCAACGGAACGATTGTCAACGGCGAGCGCATAACCGGCGAGGTCGTACTCAACGACGGCGATCTGATTCAGGTAGGTCCGCTCGGATTCCAGGTCATGCTGCAGCGTTCTTCCGTCACGCCGGCCGCTCAGCCTGCAGCGACTAGCGCGGTGGCGGCCGCCGCACCCGCAACAGCAACTGGCGACCTGACCGGCGATCATGACGTCTCAAAATGGCTGCTCGGCGACAGCAAGAGCGGCGTACCGGACAGTGGTTCGCAGGTGTTTGGCGGCGACACCCAGATCGCCCCGACCTCTGCACTGACGGACACGCCTGTCCCCGAATTACCCACCGTCCAGATGTCGAAAGAGAGCCTGGAACAGCCGACCACACAATCCGCAGAACCGGACGGTTCCGGACCAAAACAGAAGAACACCGGCCCGAAGAACAAGATCGAAAAGACCCGCGAGGACACCAGCCGCGCCGCTGCCGACATCATCCGACGCATGATGGGACGAAGGCCACAGTAGCCAGCGGCTTCCCGCCTCTATCCCGCGCGCGCTCACTGTTGGCCCTTCAATCCGTGCTTGCGGATCTTGCTGTACAGCGTCGTCCGACTGATACCGAGACGCCTGGCCGCCTGCACCATGTTGTAACCGGTTTCGCCAAGCACGCGGGCGATCGTCTCGCGTTCCAGCGTCTCCAGGTTGTCGACCTGCGCACGAACCGCGGACAAGTTCACGATGTCGTTCGGCAGGTCGCCGACGTCAATCGTCTTCAAGCGCGCGAGTACGACGGCGCGTTCCACGACGTTCTCCAACTGCCGGACGTTGCCGGGCCAGGGGAACCGCGTGAGCGCGTCGATCGCGGCTGTCGAGAACGCTTCTACGCGCTTGCCCATACGCTCGGTAAATTGTTTCAAGAAGTGGTAGGCCAACGGTGCGATGTCGTCGGGTCGGTCGCGAAGCGGTGGGATCCGGATTGGGATGACATTGAGCCGGTAATACAAGTCCTCGCGAAATGTGCGGCGCTGCACGCACTCTTCGAGGTCCTTGTTGGTGGCCGCTACGACCCGGACGTCGAGCGAGATCGTCTCTTGGCCGCCGAGTCGCTCGAGCGCATGTTCCTGCAACACCCGCAGCAGATCGACCTGGGCTTTGGGGGCGATCTCGCTGATCTCGTCGAGGAATATCGTGCCGCCTTGGGCGCGCTCGAACCGCCCGATCCGACGCCCGCGAGCGCCGGTGAACGCCCCATCTTCGTGACCGAACAGCTCGCTCTCCAGCAGTGTCTCGGGAAACGAGCCGCAACTGGCGGCGACAAACGGCCCCTTGCGTCGTGGGCTGTGTTCATGGATCGCCCGCGCGACTAGCTCCTTGCCAGTGCCGCTCTCGCCAATGACAAGCACCGTCGAATCGACCGGCGCGACCTCGCTCACAAGCTCCAGGATCTGCTTCATCGTCGTGCTCACGGCGACGATCGCGCCGAAGCCCGAGAGCTGCCGCACCTCCTCCTTAAGCCGCGCGTTCTCGAGCACCAGCTCGTTGCGCCGAACAACCTCGCGGACGATCGTCGGCAGGACGACGAGATAGCCCAAGCGCGGCAGGTCTTTGGCAACGTAGTCCTGCGCACCCGCCTTGAACGCCTCGGCGACAATCCGCTCGTCGCCCATGCCCGTCACGAGTACGGCGGGCGGCGAGCCCGGCGGCGGACCCAGCGCACGAATCAGCTCGACGCCGGTCATTCCCGTCATCTTATAGTCGGTGACGATCGCGTCGAATCGTCTGCCGTTACGCAGCGCAGCCAGCGCCTGCTCCGCCGACGCCATCGGCTCAACCTCGATGCCGTCGGCAACCAGGCAATCCACCGCCATCGTGCGATGCACCACGTCGTCATCGACCACTAATACTCGCATGAATCACTCCGCCCTACTGGCCGCATCGTTTGCAGGCAGCGTAAACCAGAACGTGGCCCCCTGCCCCAATTCGGATTCGACCCAAATGCGGCCGCCGTGCCGCTCGACGATCTTGCCCGCCGTGCTTAGGCCAACGCCCAGGCCGTCGGATTCCACTTGGCCGAGCCGCGCGAACAGCCGAAATATCTCTTCGTGTTTGGCGCGAGGGATTCCCACGCCGTTGTCGCGGACGAATATCTCCCACGACTCGCCCGCGCGCCGATAACCGACTTCCACGCACGGCGCCGGCTGGCTCCCCATGAACTTCGTGGCGTTGCCGATCAGGTTCTGGAATACCTGGCAAACCGAAACCGGGTCGCACACGACCGTCGGCCAGCCGTCGGCAACGTGCACGCGCACGCCACCAACGGCAATCTGGCTGCTCAGGTTCGTACACGCCTGGCCCACGAGCAACCGCAAGTCCATCGGTCGCGGCCGGTGCGGCGCGGAGCCCATCCGGGCGAACTCGACCAGGTGGTTCACCAGCGCGGCCATCGATTCGGCGCTGTCGCGCAGTCGCCGCAACCGCTCGAGGCCAGCTTCGCCGAGTTGCTCGCCATGTTCGCGCACCAACATCGCCGCCAAGCCCGTCAAGCTGATCACCGGCGCACGCAGATCGTGCGACACGGCGTGCAAGAATTCTTCCATGTCGCGATTGGCCTCGCGCAACTTGGCCGACTGCTCTTCGAGTCGGGTCTGGAGCTGTCGGATGCGGACCATCGTACGTACGCGGGCCTTCAGTTCGCCGAACTCGATCGGCTTGCCAATGTAGTCGTCGGCTCCGGCCGCGAACCCGGCCAACAAGTCCTCGCGGTCAGTGCGGCCCGTCACCAGCAACACCGGCACATACGCCGCAGCCGAGTGCTCCCGCACCGCTCGACAGAAATCCAAGCCGCTCATCCCGGGCATCACGACATCGCACAAGACAACGTCGGGGTTCAGCAGCTTGAGCTGATCCAGCCCGTCGCCGCCGCTCGACGCGCTGCTCACGCGATGACCATCGGCGCGCAGCACACGGGCCAGCAACTCGCGGTCCGACTCGCGGTCCTCCACGATCAATACGTGACCGGCGATCGGCGCCGGCGATTCGGGGTTGGTTGTGCTGGATGCGCTCATGCTCAAACTCATGTACTACGGGGCCGCGCCGGCCGCATAGTCTCGAACCATCTGGACCAACATGTGAATGTCGAGCGGCTTCGACAAGTAGTCGGTGAACCCAACCTGCAAACAACGCCGCCGGTCGTCCTGCATGGCATAGGCCGTCAGTGCGATGATCGGTATCGCCGCTGTCGCCGCATTGGAACGGACCTGTTGCACCGCCTCGTAACCGCTTTGACCTGGCAACTCGATATCCATGAGCACCACATCCGGACAACTGGCGACGAGCAACTCAGCGAGTCCTTCGGCCCGGTCGCACTCCACCGTGTCGAATCCCGCGCGACGCAACACCTTCGAGACAAGGGCACGGTTGTCGGAGTTATCTTCGACGATCAACACTCGCTTCAGTCGTGTCGGGACAGTGCTCATGGGGCGCTCGCCACAGCGTCGGCCACGTCTGGATCCATCGCCGACGGCGCTGCCTTGGCGGGCGGCGGCGACCGCACCGGCACCACCGTTGTTGTGCCTTCGGCGGAATGTGCCAGGGCCAGCGTCAACGGGACGATCACCTTGAAACTCGACCCCGTACCCACCGCACTGGCAACCTCGACGGATCCTTTGATCAACTCGGTCAGCCGTTTCACGATGGCCAGACCGAGTCCCGTACCGCCGTACTGCTTGTGGATCGACGAGTCGACCTGGTGGAATTCGTTGAACACAACGTCGAGATGCTCGGCCGGAATTCCGATTCCCGTATCGCGCACGACGATGCACACATCGTCGGCGCCGCTGCGCGAGCATTCGAACGTCACCGATCCGCGCTCGGTGAACTTCACGGCGTTGGCCAGCAAGTTCAAGAGTATCTGCCGCAGCTTCTTCTCATCGTTTTGCAGCTCGGGCAGACCATCGGCAACGGCGCAGCGCAACTCGAGGCCCTTGGACCTGGCCATCGGCGTTACCTGGTCAATCACGCCGTCGATCACGTCGCGCAACGCAAACCGCGAGATCGAAACCGATTCGCGCCCTGATTCGATGCGGGCGAGGTCCAGCACGCCGTTGATCTGATCGAGCAGCAAACGAGCGGCGCGCAACACGCGCCCGAGGTCTTCGCGCTGGTCATCGGCCAACGGTCGTTCGGCGTCGTCGAGCACGAACTGCGTGTAACCGATAATCGAATTGAGCGGCGTGCGCAACTCGTGCGACATATTGGCGAGGAACTGGCTCTTAAGGCGGCTGGCGTTCATTGCCAGGTCGCGGCCGATTTGCAACTCCTGGTTGATGCGGCGCAGCTCGTCGTTCTGCCGTCTGATCTCGGCCTCCATCAACCGCCGCCCCGTGATGTCGCGAGCGAACGCCTGCACCTGCCCCGGTGACAAGCCGGTCACTCCCTGCGCCGTAATCTCCACCGGCAACGCGCCGCCGTACTTGCGCCTTAACTCGAGTTCGAACGCCACCTGCTCGCCCGCCAGGCACTTCTGGAATTGTGTTTGGACCACGCCGGTATCATCACCGTAATGGACCGCCAGCGTTTCGAGCGACACGCCAAGCAGATCCTGCCGAGTCCGGCCGGTCATGTGCGCCGCCCGCGTATTCACGTCCACGATCCGGCCCAACTCGTCGAGAATGAACAGTCCGTCGCTGACGTTGTCGTACAGCGACTGAAGATAGTTGCCGCGCTGCGTCAGCTTCACCACCAACAACATCTGGAACGCGACCAACTCCACGATCACGGCCATGGCAAGAATGGCCGGATACGGCGAGTCACCGAAGAGTTTCGGACTGTTCCGCACCATGCCGAGCGGATCAACCCAATCGAGCGCCACCGCCAATGCGTTGCCCATCGTGATGACGATCAAGTAGAACGCCCCGCTGGCTTGCCCAAACAACAGACCGCCCGCCAATACAATCAGGATGTAGAACAACTGAAACATGCTATGCCCGTAGCCGGTGCAAGCGATTAGCCCGGTGCCGGCCACCGTGTCGAGTATCAGACTGATGTGGGCGAGCAGGTCCTTGCGACGCCGGTTCAACCCCCAGTACAGCAGCACGCTGATCGCCGCGTTCGCCGCGATGATCTCGGCAATGCCGCGGAACTGAATCTGGCGGTCCGGACTGATCGGCAGAAACGACACGGTGCCATAGGCCAGCAGCATTCCCGCGATGATCGCGAACCGCAGACCCATGATCGGACGAAATAACCTGTTGTCTGGTTGCATCATGGTTCAAATCACTTTAACACCCTGTGGAAAGGTGGGACAGATCTGGCGCGGATGCCCTGGAACATCGCTGGCTGGGAGCCCGAGATACGACCCGTCCCCAACAGTCGGGTGAAAGGGCCGAACCGGTGCTCCGAACACCGACCGAAAAACACCGAAACTGATGTAACTCATCGCAAGTTGCTTCGCTAGAATGCTCGGCGTCGTGCGAATACGGTTGGGCCGCCGACGACCTCGTGATGGTCGTGCGTTCGGCTCCACCATTCTCACTACTGACCAAACCGCGAACCACCGTGGCTCGCCAAGGAGACAATCTCGTGGCCAAACGTAAGCGTCGTCGCACCGCTATCCTGCTTCCGTCAACTCGCCTGCGCCGCAAGGGGCGCAAGGGTCGCTTCGGCCGCCCAATGCCCGGACGGAGTTGGGACAAATACGGACAAGTTGAACAGTAACGCCCACCGCAGCGTCAAACAGCCAAGCCAAACGCTCAAGCAACGTGCGACTGCGCTGCGCCACCGGCGGCCGCTCCGGCTGAATTGGGACCTGTTTGCGAATTGTTCGGTGCTGGGGATTTCCGCATCCGGCTCAATTCGTCGATCATGAGTTGGCGCACGCGGTCGCGCAGTTCGATCGCTCGGTCGCGCGCGTGTACTTCTGAACTCGCGGCCTCCTTCGCGGCTGGCGGCACCGGGTCAAGCACCCGCGCGATCATGCGGGCGCTGAGGCTGAGCAGCAAGCTCTTGCGAGGCAGTGCGTCGCGCGTGCCGTCGATCACGACCGGATAGACCGGGCAGTTCTCCTCCACCGCCAACTTGAATGCGCCGTTCTGAAAACTCTTGATCTCGCCGTCGGCCGATCGCGTGCCTTCCGGATAGATCATCACGGGCGCCCCGCGTCGCAGCCAGTAACGACACGCCTCGGCCATCTGGGCAATGCTCGCGCGGTCGCCGCGTTCCAGCAGTATGTAGCGGTTCAGCATCATGTTCCAACCGATGAACGGCGCCCACCGCACGATCGCTTGCGACACCGGCTTGAACGGACGAAACAGCGCAAAGATCACTAGCGCGTCCACCAGCGATTGGTGGTTGGCCACAATAATCGCCGCACCCCTCCAGGGCAACTTCCTCCGTCCTTCAACCCGCAACCGCCAGCCCGGATGGACCCAGACGTACATCACCGCCCAAAAGCATGTAAACAAATGTTGCACGACCAGGTTGCGGTCGAACGGCACGGTCACCAGCCACACAGCCAGCGCAACGGGAAAGAACAACGCCGACGACAACGCCATGTAGCTCCAGCCCAGCAGCGACAAGACGAAGCGGCAGAGCCAGATCAGCGGTCCGCCGGGACGTTGGGTTGGCTCGTTCATGGGCGGATTCTATGAACTGACCCGCCGTCCACCAACCCCGGCCTGCGCGGGTGGTGGTACAGTTTGGCCAATAGGACTGATTCTGGTTGACACGGAGCCACGAGCGTGAGCGAGTGGTGACTGCGGTCTCCGCTCCCTCACGGTCGCGGCTCGGAGTCCCACGTGAAATCAATCTGTACCAGTACCCCCGCGCGTGATGAGTGCAACGAGTCTCGGCGCCGCGGCGGCGCAGGCTCAGGCCCGCAGCGCCTCGCGTATTCTGGCGACCAGCTCGTTGTCCGGTTCTGCGGCGCCGTTCAGACGAAACACCGTCGATGCCAGATACAGATCGCGCCAGCGGGGCGAGGCGTGGTGGTAGTCCTCGAGCGCGGCGGAACTGAACTTGTAGTCGTGCGAGTCGTTGCCCTTCAGGAACACGAGCCGGCGGGCGGCGTCGATCAGGTCCCGCGGCGGGTGGCCGGCCTGCAGGTAGGCGAGGACTTTTTGCGCCGCCGACGAGGGATCCGCCGTGACATCGTGGAAGATCTGGCCGATCAATTCAGGCGGCGACGTAGCATTGCCGGCAGGCTCGATCGACTCGATCCGTTCATCGCCCACCCGGCCGCGTCCGCTCATCGCCTCGCGAAACAGCGGCAGAAACGCCGTATTCTGCAACAGCGTCAGGCGCCGCAACTCGTCGTCGCCGCTCGACTCGTAGATGTAACGCATCGCGTTGGTTGTCGTCACCGCGTGCAGGGCGACAATGCCCGGCTGTCGCATCAGCAACTCGCCCGCGCCCACAAACAGCGCGTCATAGATCGACTGCGGCGACGCGCCTCCGTTCAGCAACTGGACGACGCTCTCGCACGCCTCGTCGTCGGAGCCGGACCGAAGTACGCTGAGCAACTGCCGCGTGGCCGATTCGGCCGGCTTGCCGGCGAGCCAGTCGGCGCGGATCCGCCGGGCGCGGTCCTGGTTCTTGCGGAACGGACGGTCGGCCGCGAGGTCGTGATCTGCTGGGTTCGGCTCGTTCTGATGATTCGTCAGCGCGTACGCCAGCGAACGCAACACCGGCTCGGCATGTTGCCAGCCGATGGAGTGCAGCGTACGCCAACTGTTGGCCACATAGATCGCTTTGTGGCCGATCGATCGGAAGTCGCGGACGCCGAATCGGGCGAACAATTCAAAGAGCTCGTTGCCGCCGTGCGCGCGGACGAGCGAGGGCACCGCCGCATCGACGGCGGCTTCGTCCCACTTCTGCATCGCTGCGATGAACGACGGCCGGGCTTTATCGGCGGGTGGAGCGGCCGACTCATCGGCCGGCGCCATAGTCCAGTTCCCTTCCTGCTCGTCGCGCGCCTCGGACGCCTTGAATTCGTCGATCGCCCAGAAGATCGGCAGCCATCGGTCTGAGTCGGGCGAGGCGAGGCTGGCCAGGTGCGCCGAGTTCACCACGAGCACCGCGTGAAACTTGAAGCCCACACTCGGCCGCGGTTGAATGTTCCGTACGCCGGCCAAGAGCAGTGCCGCCAGCACGTCGGTGTAGCTCGTCCCACGCCGCACGCGTAGTGCCACCTCTTCGATCACTCGGTCGCGCGGAGTCTCCTCCATCAACCGAACGAGCGGTTCGATCTCCGGCCGAAACTGCACCTTGCTCGATAGGCCGCGCGACTCGGCCGCCGACACGGCGGGCAGGCGCGACAGGAACCGCAAGTCGCCCAGCGCCGCCGCGCCGGCCGCGGCTTGCAAGAATGTTCGTCTGGTGCTCACGACCTCGCTCCTTTCACAAAGACGTTTGTCGCGCGGCTAACGGTATCGCTCCTCCAGCCAGGGATTGCCGCGCATGTGGTAGCCGCCTTGTTCCCAGAAGCCGGCCCGGTCGCGGGCGAGCAGCTCGACGCCGCGCACCCACTTGGCGCTCTTCCATGCGTAGAGTTGCGGAACGACCAGGCGAATCGGGCCGCCATGATCGGCGTGCAGCGGGCGGCCGTCGTGCCGGATCACGAACAGCGCGTCATCGACCAGGAAGTCTTCGATCGGCAGGTTCGTGGTCCAGCCGTCTTCGGCATGCACGAGCACGAACCGGGCCTCGGGCCTCGGCGGCGCGTGCCGCAAGATCTCGCGCACCGACACGCCTTCCCACAGGTTGCCCAGGCGCGACCAGTGCGTGACGCAGTGGAAGTCCGAGAAGACCTTCACGCGCGGCAGCGCGTGAAACTCGTCCCAGTTCCACCGCGCCTCGCGATCAACCAGTCCCCAAACGCGCAGGTCCCACGTCTTCGCGTCGACCAGTGCGACGCGGCCGGCGTGCAGCACAGGCCATTTGCGCGTGCGCGTCTGGCCCGGCGGGATGCGGTCCTCGCGCCGCGTGTCGGGACTGATGATCACGTCCGGCCCCACGTCGGCGGGCGTCGCCGGTTCGCCATCCTGGTAGTTTTCATCGCGGCCCAACATCGCAGAGGTACTCCAATGCGGCATCAGCGCCGCCCAGCGTCTCGCAGCAACTCGTCCGCCCAGCGCGCGTCGTCCGGATCAAGCGGTGGATCGGCGTCCCGGCCGTAGTCGATGTCATTGTCGTAGCCCCCGTTGCGGTAGCACTGATCGACCAACTCTTGCAGATCGAGCGGCACCAACGGATCGGTGCTGCGCAACGGGACCTCGATGATTGGCAACCGTTCGCGCAGCGGGGCCCGATAGATGCGGTGAGTGGCAACTTCCCAGCCCCAGCGCACACACACCTGATACATCGTGCGGTGCGATTCCGGAATGTGCCGCTGCGCGATCGAGAAGACTCGCCTGCCGGTGCGCAACAGGTCGACTTCGACAAGCCCGACTCGGCCGGCACGCAACTCTCGCTGTTTGCGGCGGTACTGCTCCCATCCTTCGCCGGGCAACTTGTTAGACAAGCTAAGAAACTCGATGACCGTCACCACGCGCTTTCCTGTGCCGACGTCGACGATCTCAACATACGTCTCCGCGATTTCTTCTTCTTCGGCGTGTACCACCACCGGCTCAGCCACGGCCAGTCCGGTCGGCCCGGTTGCCGGCCCAGGCTGTCCGCGCCCGCGTTCGACCACGCGCACGTCGGGAAACATGTGGCGCTCGATCCCTTCGACAGACTCCACAAACACGCGCTCCTCGACGCGGGCCCGCAGGTCGCCGGGCAGACGGCCCTGAAGTTGATCACAAGCGTAGATGACCAGTCGCGCGTGAATGTCGCGCCAGAACTGTTCCAAGTATGGGTCCATACCGGGAAATGGGCTGGGCATCGGCGTCTCCGAGACAGACACGAGCGGCGAGTCCGGCGCCTATTATACTCGCGGACGGCCGGCGTGCACCTCACGTCCGTCGCAGTCGGCTCACCGCGACGGCCAGAATCACGACTACGCCGACGATCATGCCTTCGTACAGGTCCGCGCCGCGGTCGATGATCTTGGCGACGGCGTCGAGCACCGTGCGCAGGAACAACACGCCGAGCACGGTGCCGGTGATCGTGCCCGATCCGCCCTGCAGGCTGCAGGCGCCGACGACCGCCGCGGCGATCGCGTTCAGTTCGTAGCCGCGGGCCAACTGCTCGGGCTTCACGCCACCCACCTCGCCGATGTAGAAGAGACTGGCGATCGAACAGAGTATCGCGCTCAGGCAGTAAACGAACCACTTGAGCAGGTCGGTGCGCACGCCGCTCAGCCGCGCGGCCGCTTCGTTGCCGCCGAGCGCGTACAAGTGGCGGCCGAGCACGGTGCGACGCATCAAGAGACCGCACGTCACCGCGAAGGCGAGGAAGACGAGGAACGGGACCGGCACCACGATCTGAGTCCACGCCGCCCGCGCTTCGTCGCCGAGCAGCAACTTGACGAACCACTCCCAAAACCGCGACCAGAAACCAGGCAACGGAATCCGCCAGTTCCACTGCGTCAGGTCGCGAAACGACTGGTCGAAGATGTTGATCTGCGACGAGCTGCGCCCGCCCGCCGTGACGAGGCGGCTGGAGTGCTCGATCATGACGCGGGCCGCGCTGCGCAGGCCGACCAGGCTGCCGAGCGTGGCGATGAACGGCGGCATGCCCATGCGCGTGATCAACAGCGCGTGCAGCGTGCCCACCAGGAAGCCGGCGAAGACGGTCGCGGCGATCGCGGCCACGATCACGCCGGCACCCAGCGGCTCGGCCTTGCGCATCGCCGCTGGCGCGAGCACGACCATGGTCGAGGCGCACACGGTGCCGCTAAACGCGATGACCGATCCGGCCGACAGGTCGATGCCGCCCGCGATAATCACCACGGCCGCGCCCAGCGCAAAGACGCCCAGCATGCCCGCCTGACGCAGCACCTCTTGCAGGCAACCGCCGGGATCGGTCAGGTACGATCGTTGCGCGTCGAAGACGATCGTGCCCAACAGCACGACGACGATCGCGATGACCAGCCCCAGTTCATTCTGGCCCAGCAGCGCGGACCATCGTCGGGGTTTCACCGGCGCGTCAGACCGTGCGGCGCTCATGAACCTTCCAGCCCATACTTCGTGAGCCACTCGCGGAACTCGCCGAGCTTCATGAATTGCGTCTTGGGGCCGAACAGGTCGGCCTTGAGCGGCGAGCCTTCGTCGGGGACCACGACCTTGAGGCCCGTGTCGTAGATGTTGCCGGCCGGCTGACCCACCTTCGGCATCATCGCGTCGATGACCATTCCGTCGCCTTCAACGAGCGCCTTGAGTAGTCGAATGCCCTGGTAGCCCATCTCGTACGGGTTTTGCACGACCATCGCGTCGATCTGGCCCGCGGCCATCGCCTTGATCGCGCCCGGCTCGGCGTCGAACGTGACGATCGTAAAGTCCTTGCGCCGGTCGAGTTCTTTGACTACGTCGACGATCGCCGGCGCGTTGTACGACCAGATGCCGACGAGTGTGTTCAGTCCGGGGTGGTTCCTGATCGCGTTGCGAACGTTCTCGCGCGCTCGCACCTCATCGACGTCGTCGCCCATGCTGTCCATGTCCTTGAACTTTTCGCCGGCGCCCTCGCCGAACCCGCCGATTCGCTCCTGCGCGTTCTGCGACGCCTTGATTCCGACGAACGTGACGTAGCTGCCGCCGTCCGGCCGCAGACCCTTGGCACACACTCCAAGTTCGCGGCCGCCGACCAGGTTATCGGTGCCGACGAAGGCAAACCGCGCGTCGGGATAGAGATCGCGGTCCACGTCCGAGTCGACCGTGATGACGTGGACGCCCTTGGCCTGCAGCTTGCGCATCTCGTCGGCGACGCCCGGCGCCTGGGCCTGCACGGCCGACAGCCCGACGCCGACGATATCGGTCTGAGTGCCGATCTGGCGCAGCTTCTCCATCTGGCCCTGGTCGGTCGCGTCGTTGACCATGAGGTCCACTTTGACGCCCAGGTCCTTGCCGGCGTTCTCCATGCCGATGCGCACGGCGTCCCAGAACGGCGAGTTGCCGTTGGTGATGAGCACGTACTTGGCCGGCGAGCCTTCCGACGGCTTGCGCGGTGTGGCGACTTCATAGGCCGTGCCGCGCTTCGTCGGTTCCGCCGTCGATGCGCCTGACGAAGCGGCCGGCCCACTCGTGGCCGGCGCGACCGTCGTCGCTCCTTGTTGACCACATCCGACGAATACGGCAGCAAGCATCAACACGACCGCGGACCGGCCGATACGTGGCGCGACTGGCTTCATGGCAAGGCACTCCTCGATGTCGTACTGGCGACGGGTCTGAACTAGACCGCTCCGAGCGAAGATTCTAGCGGCGTTCAATCGACGACCGCAAGCGAGGGCTGCGAGTCTTCCGATCAGCGCAGGTCCTTCACCTGGATGCGGCGAAACCGCACCTTGGCCCCGCTCGGCCAGCCCTTGCCGCCGTGAACCTGGACCGCCAGCGAGCCGCGGTCGCCCAGCGCGTCTTCAAACTTCTTGTCGCTCGTGTACTTCGTGACCAGTTGGCCGTTCAGCCACGTCGTGATCGTGGGCGGGTTGCCTTCCACGCGCGCACGCACGGTGTTCCAGTCGTTCATGCGCCACAGCTTCGGCCAGTCGGCGAGCCCGATGAGCGGCGTGCCGCCGGCGCCCTGGGGGTTCTTGGGCACGGCCGACGCCTTGATCGATTTGAGCACCTTCTTGTCGGCGTCGGCATATTCGCCGTCGATCTGGAACGTGCGGTTGGTGGCACCGTCGAGCCCCTCGCGGTAGATTTCGCCGATGTTCCCCGCGTCGTGGTAGTCGACCATGATCTGGTAGCACTGGCCGCGGTCGTTGGATCGCAGGAAGAACCCGGAGCAAACGCCCCAGTCGGGCTTGGTCTCGAAGATCACCTCGAAGTCGCCGAACTTCTCGTCGGTCAGCATGATGCCGCCGTTGCCGCTGCCCGGCGGGTCCTGTTCGCCGCTGATCGCGCCGTCTTCGACCGTCCAGCGACCGCCGGTGCCGTGGCCGATCTTGGCCGGGTTCTTGTGCCAGCCCTTCAGTCCCGACGCGCCGCCATCGAAGACCCAGCGGAAGCCTGGTTGCAGGTCGCCGCCTCCCCCAGTCTTGGACTGTGCGAAAGTCCAATATGGTGCAGTCAATCCAACGGCCGACGTGACGACCACAAACAAGCCGCTTGCTGCTCTGTGCATGGGTCCTCCTATTCCAATCATCAGATACTTCGAGAGCGAGATTCTGCAACCTGTGAGGCCGTCGCGATTCTATCATAGCGGCGCCGTCTCCGTACGGCGGTTTGCGAGATGCCGGCCTGGTTGCGCGGTGGAGCGCTGATTGCCTTCTCGATCCTCGTTGTTACTATGCGCACGCGATCCGACATGATCGTCGCGCGGCCACCGAGCTGGGCGCGGTCTTGACTGAGTTCGCGGGGTGCATCCAATGAGCTATCAACCCGAATGGCGCCGTCCGATCGCAGGCCTGTTCCGACGCACTGCGGACCGGGCCGCGGACTTGTGCGTCCGGAGCGGGGTGCATCCGAACATGGTCTCGTACGCGTCGATCGTCGCATCCGCAGCGGCAGGGGTGTCCTTCTGGCGTGCCGGTGCGATGCCCGCACTGCTCATTCCGGCCGTCGGGTTTTGCTATGTGCGGCTGTGGCTGAATATGCTCGACGGCATGGTCGCGCTGGCGTCTGGCAAAGCGAGCCGCACCGGCGAGATCGTAAACGAACTGCCCGACCGCGCCTCGGACGTGATCATCTTCGTCGGCGTTGGGCACAGCGGCCTGTGCCGTGTGCTCGGCGGCTATTGGGTCGCGATCTTCGCGCTCTTGGTCGCCTACGTCGGGACGCTGGGCCAGGCGGTCGGGGCGCAGCGCGAGTTCAGCGGCGTGATGGCCAAGCCGTGGCGCATGGTCGTGCTGCACGTCGGGGCGTGGACGACGCTGGGACTGCGCTGGTGGGGTGAAGGCCAGATCGAGTACGCGGGACTTACCGTGCTCGATTGGACGCATCTCGTGATCATCGCTGGCTGCGTGCAGACCATCTTGACCCGACTGGTGCGGATCGTCCGCACGCTGAGCGCCGCGGACGACGCAACTCGCCCGGTCAGTAGCCCCGAAGCGAGCGAATCTCAGCGGCCAAGGGAGTCCTGACGCATGTCGCCGACCGCGGCAATCGAGAGTCCCGTCTTCCGGCTGTACGTGGCGATTGCCATCGGCGTGCTCATCGTCGCCGGGTCGCTCATCGCCTTGCTGCGCTTCGGGCTGCGCAAGAATGTCGACCACGCGTGGCAATCGTATCGCGGCTGGCTCGTCATGGTGCCGCTGCTCATCGGGGCGGTGTTTCTCGGTCGTGGCGCGGCGATTGTGTTCTTCACCGCCGTGGCCGTGTTCGGGTTCAAGGAATTTGCCCGTGCGACCGGCCTGTACGCCGATTGGTTCATGACCGGGGCGGTGTACCTCGGAATCATCGCGTGCGGCGGCGTGTCGCTCGCCCGCGATCCGCGCCTCGATGTACCCGGCTGGTATGGCATGTTCATGGCCTTGCCGGTCTACGTCGTCGCTGGGATTCTGGTGATTCCGATCGTTCGCAACCTGGCCAAAGGCCAACTGCAGTCGCTTGCCCTGTCGATCGTCGGGTTCGTGTACTTCGGCTGGATGTTCGGGCACCTGGCGTTTCTGGCGAACTCGAAGCACGCGTACAGCTACGTGCTGTACGTCCTGTTCGCGGTCGAGATCAACGACGTGGCGGCGTTTACGACCGGCAAGCTGTTCGGGCGGCATCAACTCCGCAGCAACATCAGCCCGAAGAAGACGTGGGAAGGATCGCTTGGCGCCCTGGCCGTCTCAATGCTGCTGCCGTGGATTTTCCGGTTTACTTTCCCGCACTTTGACGCCATTCACTGCATCTTGGCCGGCTTGATCGTGGGCATAGGCGGCCAGTTGGGCGACCTGGCGATC
>DAIOWH010000025.1:39910-44130 GCA_036758585.1 Planctomycetia bacterium | reverse complement strand
CGAGGCGTACGTGACGCTGTCCGTTTCAGAGCCGCCGATGAGCGAATCGTTGCCGGCTCCGCCATCAAGTGTGTCCGCTTCGGTGCCGCCGTCCAGCGTATCGTCGTTGGCGCCGCCCAGCAGCGAATCAGTTCCAGACTGGCCCAACAGGTTGTCGTTTCCATCGCCGCCCGACAGCGTGTCGCTGCCGTCGCCGCCCTGTAACGAATTCGCATTGCCGTCGCCGGTCAGCGTGTCGTTGAACGCACTGCCGATGAGGTTTTCGATCTGCGACAGCGTGTCGTTCCCCGCCCCGCCGCTCGCCGTAGGCGTCGCAGCCGATAGGTTCACCGTGACTGCCGCCGGCGCTGACGCGTACGTCACACTGTCTGTTTCAGAGCCGCCGATGAGCGAATCGTTGCCGGCTCCGCCATCCAGCATGTCCGCGCCCGCTCCACCGGATAGTGTGTCGCTGCCGTCGCCGCCTTGTAACGAGTTCGCATTGCCGTCGCCGGTCAGCGTGTCGTTGAACGGGCTGCCGATGACGTTTTCGATCTGCGACAGCGTGTCGTTGCCCGCCCCGCCGCTCGCTGTTGGCGTCGCAGCCGATAGGTTCACCGTGACTGCCGCCGGCGCTGAGGCGTACGTCACGGTGTCTGTTTCAGACCCGCCGATGAGCGAATCGTTCCCGGCTCCGCCATCAAGCGCGTCCGCGCCCGCTCCACCGGACAGTGTGTCGTTGCCGTCGCCGCCCTGAAACGAGTTCGCATTGCCGTCGCCGGTCACATGTCGTTGAACGGGCTGCCGATGACGTTTTCGATCTGCGACAGCGTGTCGTTGCCCGCCCCGCCGCTCGCTGTTGGCGTCGCAGCCGATAGGTTCACCGTGACTGCCGCCGCCACCGAGGCGTACGTGACGCTGTCCGTTTCAGAGCCGCCGATGAGCGAATCGTTGCCGAGGTCGCCATTAAGCGTGTCCGCGCCCGCTCCGCCGTCCAGTGTGTCGTTGTCGTCGCCCCCCGTGAGCGAGTCGTTCCCCGCGCCGCCCGTCAGCGCGTTCGCTGAAGCGTTCCCGGTAAGCGTGTTCGCCGCGGTCGCGCTTCCGGTCGCGTTTTCGAAGTTCGCTGATCCGTTTCCACCTGCTCCATTGAGCAGGTTGACGCCAAGTGTGAATCCGTTTGTCACAGCTCGCGTCTCGTTTTGAGCAGTGAGGTCAAACGTCACCGCGGCCGTCACGGCTGATAGGTTCAGTGTATCCGTCCCCGCATTCGCGGCCTCGTCTAGCACGTTTACGACATTGGCGGTCGCGTTCCCGAGTGCGTAGGTATCATCGCCCGCGCCGCCGCTGAGTGTTACACTCCCGCTGAACTCGGACGCATCGAGCGTGTTGTGTCCGTCGCCCCCGGCGAGACGCGCCAGCTCCAAGTTCGTGAAAGTGATGATGTTGTGTCCCGCTACCGCGAGCGTGTCAGCTTGGAGTGTTTGGTTCGCGTCTGCGATAATTTCGACACGATCCAGATTGCTACCCATCGCGTTAAACGTAATCGGTACGTTGATGACTTCACCTACGGGCCCGGAGTAGTCGACTATGAGCCGGTCCTCATCGCCGGACCCGTTGATCGTTACGCTGGTGAGCACACGAATGTCGATGGAGAACGCCAGAACGTCGTCGACGCGAGCCTCAAGCATGTTCCCAGTGCGTTCGACACGAAATGTCTCGAGCTCACCGTTGTCGTCGTGGTTGGGATTGGCATCGACCACCACTTGACGTCCGTAGAGCTGGCGAACGTGGAGGGTGTCCTCATTCGCCGGAGCGATCATCCCGTTGTATGTGGCGTTCATCAGATTGGCACCATTGATGTGCCCCAAGCCGATGAGATGGCCGATTTCATGGGCGGCAACGGACAGATAGATGAAAACAGCAGGGAGGGGTGGACGGGTATCCCAGTTTTCATCTCGATCCATCCACGAAACGACGCCTAGCAGTGTGATTCCAAGCACATCCTCAGGACCGGGCGCGCCACCGTCTGCTGGCGCACTCATCCCACCCACAGCCGCCAGATCGCCGGTCCCAATATTGATAACAGGGACAAATGGGTCCCCGACAGGCACAAAGTTGAGAGCTCCGTTTGTCGCCACTGACCACAAGGCGAGTGCCTGAATAACTCGGTCTCGCTCAGCCGCGTTGATCTCATTCGCGACGTTATTGTGCTCACGAAAATCGAACCAAATGTCGATCACGTTCGGAGTCGCAGGTTCACGGTCGAATAAGACCCCGTGCGCACCTCCGGCGCCACAGCCGGCAAAGTGGCATCCCTCGACGTCGTTTGCATGTCCGCCGACACCGTGGTGGCTGATTGTGAACACCTCCTCCTGCTCAACGATGATGTCCGACTCCTCAACCGCCAATTCGTCAATCTCGAATCCAAGTTCCGATTGAAATGGATCTATGAGCTGCCTGAGGAATTGGTCGGCGCCGGCACCGCCAACAAGGGTATCAGGGGATCGCTCGCCGATATCAAAGTCCCCCTGCAATGTGTCGTCACCATCTCCGCCAACCAGCGAATCACGGCCTGTCCCACCCAACAAGAAGTCAGACCCGCCTCCCCCTATAAGTGTGTCATCTCCGAAGAATCCACCTTCTAGCCGGTCATCTCCCAAGCCTCCGAGTAGCAGATCGTCTCCACCAGTACCCCCATGCAAAGCAGCGCGGCCTGTGTAACCAGACGCATCTAAGACGTTGTTGCCTTGCCCGCCGATGAGATGCACAATTTCGATGTCCTGGAATCGGTCACGCCCAAGACCAACAAGGAGACCATCGGTCAGCAAAAAACCGACGTCGCCGGTCTCGCGTATGATGTCTCCACCTAGCCCATCGCCCGCGACGCCGCCGTCGAGGGTATCATCCCCGACGCCGCCGGTGAGCAGGTCGTCGCCGCCGAGTCCGCTCAAGGAATCGCTCCCGTCGCCACCTTGAATGATGTCACGCATCGCGCTACCAAAGACAATGTCATCTCCGGGTCCACCCAGTATCGTGATTCCCAAAAAACTGTGGGTTCCGGGAAAGGAGGCGAGAAGACTCAGGACATCATTGCCATCCCGACCATCGATCGAGATTCTCTGAACGGTGTTCTGAGTTGCTCCTTCAAGCTCCGGATTGAAGCTCACGGAGGCGGGATTACTCGAGTGGATCGTGCCGTTGAAAGCCACTTCCACGAAGCCGCGCGTGTCAAGCGACACTGTTATCAAGTCATCCGTTGGACCGTCTTCATCACCTAGCACCGACAGTTCCTTGCGAGACTGATCAAACGCCGCGTTCTGACTCACGCCGCCTTCTGCCAGCACGTTCGCGCCCCGTCCGCCATCGAGGCTGTCGATCCCCGCACCGCCGACCAGTGTATCGTCGCCTCCGCCGCCCCAAAGCGTATCACTTGCCGCGCCGCCTTCTGCGGAGTCATTGCCTCGACCGGCGATGATGAGGTCCGCGCCAGCACCACCGACGAGGACTTCCGAGAGGGCACTTCCGAAGATTCGGTCGTCGCCCGCGCCGCCGTCGAGCGTGATATTGTCGTCGGCACGCCGCAGGCCGCCGCCTAATCGCAATGTGTCGTCGCCATCGAGGCCCCGCACACCGATGGCTCGCACCGACGCTCTTGTCGCACCAGCCAATGCCGCGTCGAACCGTTTGGCGTCCGGCCTGCTGGAGTGAACTACGCCGTTGATCGTCACGGCAACGAACGGCCCTGGATTTCGATCGGTTGCTTCCTCGCGGACGATCGAGATATCGATCACATCGTCACGTGGGCCAACCTCGTCGCCCACGACGGTGAGCAGGCCGGACGCAGGATCAAACGCAACCGCGGGCGCCAAGCGGCCCTCAAGTTGCTCGAGTAGCATCGCGCGGCGCAGCCGCCTGCGCTGGCGCGACGGAGACCCTGAACGCCGGGACGAGAACGTTTGCCCCATCAGTCGCCACGCCCTTGCCAATCGGAGCCAGTTCATGATCAGCCCTTTGCAGCAGCTTTCAATCGCTCAATGAACACCGATCAGCCGTGGAGCGCGCGGTGGCCACGCCTTTCGTCTTCGGGCGTTCGTCTTCCCTGTGTTTGCCAGCCAACGAACCACCCCACACCGAAGTAGTCGCAAGAACCACAACCCCCCTCACGCCCCGCCGCACGGTCGAGAGGCGAGAGGCGAGAGGCGAGAGGCGAGAGGCGAGAGGCGAGAGGCGAGAGGCGAGAG
>DAIOWH010000025.1:0-39810 GCA_036758585.1 Planctomycetia bacterium | reverse complement strand
GCCCTCGCATTATCGGTTCGTGTGTCTTGTCCGGGATTCGGCATTGGTCTTTGACACGCCGTTGCCGAGCCATCGAACCGACGCTCATTCGGATTGGGCGAAATTCTAACAGTGCCGAGTTCGAGGTGTCAAGAACCCCGCAACCGTAACCGCGCGGGGTGCAGCAGGCGATTTGCTTCGGAATTCGGCTTGCCGTTCACTTCTCGCTGCGCACGCGCTGCCGCAACTTGTCGCGGGCGCGGTGCAGCGTCGGGCCGACCGAGTTCTCCGCGATGCCCACCGCGTCGCTGATCTCCCGATAGCTCTTGCCTTCGATGTGGTACATGCGCACCACCGCCGCCTCCTTGGGCGCCAGTCCGTCAAGCATGTGCTGCACTTCGTCTTCGTTGTCGACGCGCTCCTCAGGCAGCACCGGCGTCTCGCCGCCGGCGGTGACAGCCAGGTGGGCCGCCGTGTGGCCCAACTCCGCGGCAAAGTTGCGTCGAACCAACTCGCGCACACAGATCCGCCGCGCGATCACCGTCAGGTACGTCGCAAGACTCGACTTGCCGCGAAAGCGACGCAACACGCCGTAGTCATTCGCCACGATCTGCAACAACACCTCGGCGCACACGTCCTCGGCGTCTTCGGCCGAAAGGCGAACGCTGCGCGAGTAGGCCGTGTGGTGTACCACGTGGAACATCAGGCCGAGATAGCGATCGACGAAGTCGTTCCACGCGCCCGCATCGTGTTCCAGGCATCGACTCACTAACAGCCGGTCTTGTTCGGTCAGTGCCAACTTGCATTCTCCGCGGAGCGCCGACCCGCGAGGCCGGGTTCAGAACTGTCGCATTCGATTCTACAGACTTCATCGACCTGAGCAAGCGGGGCCGCGTGCGCGTAGCGGGGGGGGCGTACAGGGCGGAGTCGTTTTTTGTGGTAGTGTTGACGTGCCCTCCCCGCGTTGCGCCCAGCCTGCGTTCGGCAAACACGGTTCTGACGCGCAAAAAGCTCACCCGCGAGTACAGACGACATGCTCGGTCTTGACGCCAAGATGCTGATTCAGGTGGTCGCGGTGCTGTTGTTCACCGGTGCGGCAGTGGCGTTGGACCTGCGCACCCGCAAGATTCCGAACTACCTGACCGTTCCGGCGTTCATCCTGGGGCTGATCTTCCAGTGTGCGTTCGACGGATGGGACGGTCTGAAGTCGGGCCTGGCCGGATTCGGTCTTGGCTTCGGCACACTGCTAGTGCTGTGGTTGATCGGCGGCGGCGGCGCGGGCGACGTCAAGCTCATGGGCGCGCTGGGCACATGGCTTGGCGGTCAGGTCACGTTGCTGGTGATGA
The DNA here is from genome assembly GCA_036758585.1 of Planctomycetia bacterium. GTDB lineage: Bacteria > Planctomycetota > Planctomycetia > JALXBF01 > JBGPMX01 > DAIOWH01. The sequence goes on along the minus strand of DAIOWH010000025.1, from coordinate 38,485 downwards.
TCGTGAGCACCGCCTTCGTGGCCGTCGGCAGCGTGTTGTTCCTGATGATCGAGACGACTCTGCGCGGCTGGTCGGCGACGCGCCGACGCTACATGGACGGCGTCCACGACGACGTGCTCAAGAAGCGCGGCGAGGAGCGCGACACCGCGATTGCCCGCTGGCGACAGCGGCGACGCATCATGCCCTACGCGTTGCCCGTCGGCCTGGCCACTTGGGTGATCTTGGCGTGGAAGGTCTATCAAGTTTCGGTGTAGGCGCCCTGTAGGCGAACAAACATGACGATCCGATCGGCACACGACACAGATCGCAGACGGTCCGGCCTCGCGTCGCTCGAGCTGGTGATCGTACTGCCGCTCGTCGTACTGGTGCTGTTCGCCGCGTGCGAGTTTGCGTTGCTGTTTCAGGGCCGACAGTCGCTCGTGACGGCGAGCCGTTCGGGCGCGCGAGTGGCCTCACTGGCCGGCGCGACCTACTGGGACGTCGAAGACGCGGTGCGATCGGAACTGGCCGGCTCGTTCGGCGACGATCTGACGGTGGAGGCGGAGTTGGGTGAACGATCGGGCGACGTGGTGTGGGTGCGGCTCTCGGCGCCGATGCGTGCCGCCTCGCCCGACCTGCTGAAGATGATTGGGCTGGGACTGGTTGGCCGCGACCTGTTCGCAGAAACTACGATGTGTAAAGAATGACTGTCGAGCGGTCGCACGCCCACAGCCAAGCGACGCGACCGCACAGCCGACTGACAAGGAGAGTAACCGTGCGCCGTATTACGCCTGCTACCGTAACCATGGGGGGTGCTGTTCGCGTTTCTGGGCCTGATCGCCGCCTACGTGATTCGAGACGCTCTGCGTCCGAAGACCGCGCCCGTGCCGATGGTTAACGATGTGATGGTCGCCATGTACGACATGCCGGCCAACACCGTTCTGGCGTCCGAAGACATCGGCCGCGTCAACCTACCGCGGGCGAAGGTGCCGGCCGGCGCGCTCATGGAGCGACGCGCACTCGTCGGCCGCCGACTCAAGACCCCCATCAAGGCCTTGCAACCGTTCACGGGCAACCTGCTCTATGCGTCCGGTCAGGGTCCGACGCTCAGTTCGCTGATCAAGCCCGGCCTACGCGCCGTGGTGATCGACGCCGAGCCGCCGAGCGCCGGCGGTGGCGGACTGATCAAGCCGGGCGATCTGGTAGACGTTCTCCTCACGGTCGATCCGCGCGCGGTCGGCTCGGTCGGTACATCGAACAACGGCGGCGCCCGAGACTTCCTGATGCGCGACCCCGACCGGATTGGCGGCTCGCGAACGATCGTTGAAGCCGCCCAAGTTCTCGCGATCGACACGAGCATCGACAGTGCCAATTCGTCGAACGTTCGGCAGTCGCGGCTCAGCGTCACGCTCGGCGTCACGCCCGACGACGCGAACAAGCTGGCGCTGTCCAAGGAAGTTGGCCGATTGCAGCTCGCGTTGCGCGGCAAGGATGAACCGTCGTCCGGCGCCTTTCCACGCAAGATGACGATCTACGAACTGCTCGGCGTCGAGCCGCCCACCGACCCAACCGAGGAAGACAAGCCCAACCTGTTCTATGCCGAGTTGTACCGCGGCACGCAACGAGACGAACTTGAGTTCGAGCATCCCAAGGGCGTGCAGCGACGAATCCCCGGCGCTACGTCGGTGACAAGCCCGCCCGCCGTGCGACGCCGCGGCAGCACTGTCGGCACGTCGAACAACGGCGGTGGCGGCGGCAACCGGTCGAACAGCGGCGGCAATCGGTCGAACAGCGGCGGCGCCAACCGCTCCAGCGGCGGCACTCGAACCAACGACGCGCCGCAACCTGCCAACTAGTTTCGCTCACCATGACCCGCAAACGAACAGACTGGCGACTCGCCGATCGGCGGCGACGCGGCAGCATCACGATCGCCGTGGTCGTGTCGCTCACCGTGTTGCTCGGCTGCCTGGCTCTCGCGGTCGACTGGGCGTACGTGAACATGGCCCACGTCGAGTTGCAGCGGTCGGCCGATGCGGCATCGCTCGCCGCCGCACGATCGCTTGTAGACGACGACCTGCTTCGCGTCGTTCGCCGTCGCGAATCGGATCGCCACAGCGCCCTCGAAGCGGCGCGCGAGTTTGCCGCGCTGAACACCACCGCCGGCCGGCCCACGCAACTGGTCGTCGATCTCGACGCGGGCGAGAGCCCGGACGTACGGATCGGCCGAAGCGACCGCGCAGCCAGGCTGGCCCGGTCGTTCGACGAAGCGTCGAACGAATTGGACTCAGTACACGTGACGGCGCGCCGTAGCGGCTCGCGAAATAATCCACTCGGCCTGTTGCTCGGATCGGTTCTTGGCGTCCGCAGCGCCGAAGTCGAGGCGCACGCCGAGGCGACGCTCGACGACCGGGTCATCGGTTTCGCTCCGGTAGGGTCCGTGGCCGCGCCCGTTGTTCCGCTGGCGATCGTCGCCGATAGCAGCGGCTCGACGTGTGGCGATACGTGGCAGCACGCGATCGTCGGGCGCGAGGGCCGAGACTACTTCGGAATTGATGAAGCCACCGGCGGAGTCATCGCCGGCGGGGACGGCATTCCCGAGATCGAACTATTCGCGCCGAGCGACCAGCGCGAGGGAAACGTCGCCGTGCTGGACATTGCGAACCGACTGAACGACCGGACGGTCGCCCGCCAAATGCGATCGGGGCTGACGCCGGCCGACCTCGAAGCCCTCGGCGGTGCGATTCAGTTGGATTCGAGCGGTCGCAGCGTCGAGCGACTCGGCATCAAAGAGCTTGACCAAGTTGCCCCAGGTTCCCAACGCGGCCATCTTTCCGTTGTGAGACAGCGCGAGACTGTGCCGAAAGCCGTCTGAGCGCGGTGCTACGTTCGATCCGCCACGAATCCACTCGCGATCCACCATCGAGCCATCTAGCGCGTTCCAGCGGATGAGCCACCCGTCGTCGCCGACGGTCAGCACGTGCCGACCATCGGGCGTGAATTCCGCTCCCGACATCGAGCCGAATTGTCCCTGCAAGACACAGAGCTGCGAGCGCTGCTCCACATCCCAAACGACGGCTGTTCCATCCCACGACGCCGAGACAAGGGAGCGGCCGTCGCGCGAGAAGCGCACGCGATAGACGACGTTGCTGTGCCCGTCCAGTCGGCCGATTCGCCATCCGTCCGACGTGTTCCACAATTCGATGATCCCCGTTTGTTGTCCTTCGCGCCAGTCTCCTCCGCAGGTCGCGAGCGTGGCGCCGTCGGACGAGAATGCGACGCCGTATGCCCATGTCGAGTCCATTGGCGAGGCTGACTTTTCATGACCTGTCGAGCTATCGAACAGTCGCACACGACCACCGGTCGCGATCGTCTCGCCATCCGGCGAGATGGCCACACCAGTAACGCAATTCGTCAGCCCGGTCAGAGACAGCCGGCGCGTTCGCGTGGCCGCATCCCACACATGAACCTCGCCTGGTTCGCCCGGCCGGTCCCAGTCACCGCCGCCCGTCACAATTGTCGTCCCGTCGATGGACCACGCGACATCGTGTACAGCGTGCGTCAGCCTGGGAAACTCCTTCTCAAGTCGCTGATCCGTCGCGTTCCACAAGCGGACGATCCCCGGAGTCTGCGCATCAATCCGCCCGTCCCAGCCCGCCGCGACTAGAGTCGTTCCATCCGGCGAAAACGCCACGGCCGACACGTGATGGTGGTTGCCGTCCAGCGCGGTGTGTTTTGGCTCTGGGTCCGGCCAACCACGGAATGATACGGTGTCGAAACCTTCGTTTGTGATGAGCACTTGCCCTTGATCGGCGAATCGAAGAAAGTGCGGCTCGCCAACCATGAACAGTCGCGACTTCGCCATGTGCCCCCTCGCTGGCGCGTCGGGCTACTGTCCCAGAATCGTGCAAGGCTATTTAGTGGAACCCGAAGCTTCCGGACACCGTCGCGCGTTACACAAGGAACCGACCATGTCAAGACGCCTCAGCGCCGTCCTATTGTGCGTTGCCGCCGGGTGCGGCGCTCCGACGCTCGCACCAGAACCGACATTGAAGGATGCGGTCGTTGAGTTTGAAGCATCAGTCGCGGAAGCCGAGAGCATTCTGAGCGAACCGGCATTGTCCGCGAGTGATTCCGATGGCGGGGAGGTAATGACCGGAACCAGCCCGCGCGAGGTGCTACAGGGGGTACAGACATCGGCCGAGGATCTCCTGCGCGCCGCCAACGGCCACGCAGTGGAAGGGGACGTCCGAGAAATCGCCGCCGCCACCCAATCACTTGCCAAGAAGGCCGGAGGCAACTCCCCGGTGTCGGAACTCGCCGGTGGACTGCAACAGCTCCGCGCCAAGGCCGCCGCACTGAAGGAACGACTGTAGCGATCGCCTGCTCGGTAAACCAACTCTCAGCGCGCCGCAGGGCCTGCGAGTTCGTGTTCAGACTGCTCGGACAGTGTGACTAGGCGCACCAACTCGGCGACCCCGCCGACTTCGAGCTTCTTCAGAATGTGCGAGCGATGTACCTCGACGGTCTTCTCGCTGATTTGCAGCGATTGGGCAACCCACTTGCTCGATCGCCCCACGACGACCAGGTTCAACACTTCGTGTTCGCGTGTGGTCAACGTAGCGAGTCTTTGTCTGAAGGCCGTCCGCTGCTGCCTGTTCTCGCGCCGTTTCGCGTCCAGGTCGATCGCTTGCCGGATGCGATCCATCAGCTCGTTGTCCGAGCACGGCTTCTGCAACACGTCGATCGCCCCAGACTTCATCGCACGCACCACCGACGGCACATCGGCGTATCCCGTGACCACGAGCACCGGCAAGTGGCAGTCGCGATCGCCCAACTCGGCCTGCAACTCGAGCCCATTTTTTCCGGGCATGCGAATGTCGAGGACCAGACAACCCGCCCGATTCAGATCGCCCTGATCCAAGAACTCTCGCGCCGACGAAAACTCCTCGACGCGCAGCCCGCCCGACTCGACCAGCCAGCGCACCGAGCTGCGCATGGCTGCATCGTCGTCCACCACGAACACGGTTGGTTCTGTGATCATAAGTGGTCTCTTTCGGCCTCAGTTACGACTGTAAAGTGAAAAGTGGTTCCACGCTCCGGGTGGGGAGTGCTCCAGATGCGGCCTCCATGCGCTTCCACAATGGATCGGCTGATCGAAAGTCCCAGGCCCATGCCGTGAGGCTTGGTCGTAACAAACGGCTCGAAGAGTCGGTCGGCGGCGTGCGGGTCAATTCCACAGCCGCGATCGCCCACCGACACCTCGATACACCCTGGGTCGACCAGGCAGGTGCGCAGGTGCAGATCGCGCTCGTCGGCCGGCGTCTCACTCATCGCATCGAAGGCGTTCCGCACGAGGTTCAGAATCACCTGCTCGATTTGGATGCCGTCCACGTCAACGGTAGGCGCGGTGTCGTCCAGATCGATCCACAGACGAATACCCGCCAAGCGCGCCTCGGATTCCACCAACCGCACAACCTCGCGAACCAGATCATTGATGTCGTGAGTGGCTCGCTGCGGACCACGTTTCTGCGCGAAGTTGCGCATGCGACGAATAATATCGCCGGCGCGGAGCGACTGCTCGGAGATCTGTTCGAACACCATGACAATCGAGTCTCGTTCCATGTCGCCCGACGCAAGCCGTCGCCTGCCGCCGCCGGCGAAGTTGGCGATGGCCGCGAGCGGCTGATTCACTTCTTGCGCCAACGCGCCCGTTAGCTCACCCAGAGTGCTCAGTCGCAGCGCGTGCGCCAGATCGGCGAGGCGCTGTTGCAACTGCGACTCGTCTCGCTTGCGGTCGGTGATGTCGCGGTAGAACCAAACGCGCCCGTAGTACGTTCCGTCGTCGCCCTGAACCGGCGCGCTGTACCGGTCCAAGACGCGGCCGTCTTTCAGCAGCACTTCGTCGTGACTCGCACGATCGCGGGCTCCGTGAAGATGCCTCATGCGCGACATGAACCTATCCGGATCGAGCACCTGTCCCAGTGTGGCCTGCAGCGCAAACGGGTTGGACCGGGTCGCTACGACGTCGGCGGGAACCTGCCACATGTCGACGAATCGCGAGTTGTACGAAACCCACTGGCCTTCGGGATCAACCACCACGATGCCGTCGGGAGACGCTTCGCTCTGGCACTCGAGCAAGGTCTTTCGATATCGCAATTCCAACTCGGCGGCGCGCAGTGCCTGTTCATGTTGCTTGCGTTCGGTGACATCGTGGCATATCAGGATCGCGCCGACGACTCGCTCGTCCAGCAACATCGGGGCCATCCGTGCGTCGTACCATGCCGATCCGCCGTTCGGACCCTTCGCGACGTACTCGAGCGTCTGCGGCTGTTCCTGCTCAAAGACACAGTCTAGCGCGTCGCGCATCCCCGACCGGTAGTCGTCGTCGGCCCATTCGTAGATGCTTGTTCCGAGGACCTGCTGAATAGTGAGGTGTGGCAAGGCGCGGTTGGCGAATTCGATTCGGCCCTGACGATCGACCTGTATCATATGATGAACGCCGGCGCGTTCTCGGCGATCGAGTGCAGCCGGCCTTGCGCCGCGGCCAACGCTTGGTGTTCGGCTTTCTCCGTCGTAATGTCCACCATCACGCCTCGCTGCCCAACCAGTCGCCCGCCGCGCCACACAAACGCGCACAGGTTGCGCAACCACACGACGCGACCGTCGGCGCCGATCATGCGGTACTCCAAGCTATAGGGCGCGCCGGTCGCCGCGTTTTGCCGGTAGGATTCGACCACCCAAAGCCGATCCGCCGGGTGAATATGCTCGATCCAGAAGTCCGGCTCATGCCACTGCTCGACTGGGTATCTGAGCACCTCGGTAGCGTGGCCACTGACGTATGTGAATCGGCCAGTCGCAGGATCGGCCTCCCAGAAGATCACGCCCGCCTGTTCGACAAGCAAACGGTAACGTTGCTCGCTCTGCCGCAACGACTCCTCGATCTGCCTGTGACGCGACACGTCGCGCACGATCAAGAGGCCGTAAGGTTCCGGGTCGGTGTGGATGCGACTGATGCTGACCTGCACCGGCCGTCGCGAACCGTCGCCGCCGTTGAGCCAGTAGCCGTCGGTCGTCGCCAGGCACACGGTCGTCTGGCACGCGTAGACCAGGCTGTCCAACGCCTGCGGATTGTCGCTCTCCAGCAGTTCTCGGACGGTCATTTCCAACAGGTGCTTGCGCCGCCGCCCGGTCAACCGCTGGGCGCACGGATTGGCATCGATCACGCGCAGGTCCGAGGGCCGTATGATGAGGAACGCGTCGTTCGCGTCGCGAAAAACCGACCGCCCGACCTGTTGCTCTTGATCAACCGTCAGCACGGGGCGCCTCCTAGTCATAGTCAGGCGTCAAAAACGGTTTCAACTTCCGATACGCATCCAAATCGACCTGCACAGCACGCTTCTGACTAGGCGGCGCCAACTCCAGCGCTTTCTCGCACCACGTCATCGCCGCGTCCGGGTCTCCGGTCGCGCGATACGCCGACGCAAACACCTTCAGGCTGCGCCAGTCGCGCCAATGGCTCAGTTCGCAGGCCGTCCGCGCATGACTCACGGCGCGGGTCGCATCGCGCAGCTTTCGGTCCGGACAAGTGGCCAGAAACCCCGCCAGCGTGGCGTGAAAAAACGGATTGCCGGGGTCTTGGCCGACTACCGTCCCGTGGCCGATGAGTGTAACGATGTTCGGATGGGTGAAACCGCTCATCAAGCGAGCCTCACGGTCGAACCGTTGTTTTAGTTCACCCTGAAGCCGAGCCGACTGAGGTGAGAAGGACTTGATCGCGACGTGTCGATCGGTGTCGGCTTGGCGCGCAACGCAAACCTCGCCCATCCCTCCATGACCGATCTTGCGCAGTATCTCGTCGCCGGGCACGACGCAAGCGCTGCTGGCTTCCTGCTGCGGCACAACTGTACACCTCACCCTGGCGACGATTCCGAATCGACGGACGCAAGGATTCTAACCACACGCCTTGAGACTTGGCTACCGTTTTTGCAACATGCCCCCATGAGCTTGACCAAGATTCATGGTGGACAGGTGTACGACCCAGCGAGCGGCGTCGCGGGCGAGGTGCGCGACATCTGGATGCAAGACGGCAAGATCGTCGCCGCGCCGACCGACCCCGCTGTGCGCCCAGACCGCACGATCAACGCAGCGGGCCTGGTGGTCATGCCCGGCGGCGTCGACATGCACGCGCACATCGCCGGGCCAAAGGTGAACGTCGCACGCAAGATGCGACCCGAAGAAAAACGACGGGCCGTGTTGCCGCGCACCGCGATCACCCGCTCCGGCACGCTCGGCAGCGTCCCCAGCACGTTCGCCACGGGCTACAAGTACGCCGGTCTCGGTTACACCACGGCGTTCGACGCCGCCATCCCGCCGCTCGGCGCTCGACACGCTCATGAGGAACTGCACGATACGCCCATCATCGACAAGGGCTTCTTCGTGCTCATGGGCAACAATCACTACGTACTGAACCAGATCAAGGCGGGCGAGCGCGAGCGGTTGCGGAGCTTCGTCGCTTGGCTACTTGGCGCGGCCAAGGGCTATGCGATGAAAGTGGTCAATCCCGGCGGCGTCGAAGAATGGAAGGAAGGGGGCGGCAACGTCACTCACATCGACGACCCAGTCGATCATTTCGGTGTGACGCCGCGCCAGATCATTGCCGATCTCGCCCAGGCCGCCGCCGAACTCGGACTGCCGCACCCGATCCACATCCACGGCAACAACCTGGGCCTGCCGGGGAACTGGACCACGACGCTCGACACCATGAAGGCGCTCGAGGGCCGGCGCGGACACCTGACTCACATTCAATTCCACAGCTACGGCGGCGGGCCCGACGACGACGGCTCGTTTTGCTCGCACGTCACTCAACTTGCCGACTACGTGAACGCGCACCCGAACCTGTCGGTCGACGTCGGGCAGGTGCTGTTCGGCGAGACCACGTCGATGACCGGCGACGGGCCGCTCGGCTATTACTTGCACAAGGTCACCGGCCGCAAGTGGTTTTCGGGCGACACCGAGATGGAGGCGGGCTGCGGCATCGTGCCGATCGTCTACAAGGACAAGAGCTTCGTCCACGCGACGCAATGGGCGATCGGCCTGGAGTGGTATCTGCTCGTGAACGACCCGTGGCGAGTGGCGATGAGCACCGACCACCCGAACGGCGGTTCGTTCCTGGCCTACCCGCAAATCATCCAACTTCTGATGTCGCGCGACGCGCGACGCGAGGCACTCCGGCGAGTGCACCCGCGCGTGCTCGGGCGCAGCGTGCTCGCCGACCTCGATCGCGAATACACGCTCAACGAGATCGCGATCATCACGCGCGCCGCTCCGGCCCGACTCCTTGGGCTCAAGCACAAGGGGCGCCTCGGCCCAGGCGCCGACGCCGACGTAACGATCTACTCGCCCAGCGACAACCGCGAGCAGATGTTCAGCATGCCGCGCATGGTCATCAAGGCCGGCCGCACCATCGTCGACGACGGCGAGATTCGAGAAACCGCCGACGGCAACACCTTGTTCGTCGCGCCCGACTTCGACCCCGGCGCAGTCGGCGACATCAAAGCCTGGTTCGAGCAGCACTACACCATCCAATTCGCCAACTACCCTGTCACCGATCATTACCTGCCACACGGCGAGCAAGTGAATTGCTCGACGTGACCGGCGGAGGGCGGAACCACAGATGCAGGACGGCGACCTGTGTCCGTGTTCAAACCGAGGCTACGGACTCGATCGCCTCCCGCTCCGTCTCGCTTTGCCTGAACCGTTCGATGACGCCGCGCCACTCGATGTGCTTTCAAGGAACTGGCGTGGGGGCCAGCACACGCCGCCTGGTGAAGCCTTCAAGCATGTTGTGCATATTGCCCAGCAGAATTCACTCCCTTGCGGCCGAGCAGCCGCAGCGTCCTGATCGATCACCCCGCACGACGGGATGCGCCGCGCAGAGCGATTGCGACGGTTTTTCAGCCGGCTTCTGCGCCTATTGGTGCTAGGCTTTACGCATGATCCACACGGTTGCGATCGGCCTACTGCTTTTCACGGGCGACCGACCCGCCGAGTTGCGGGCGACGATCACGGTACGCGGCGATCGGCCCGCGCTGGGCGAGGTGAACCGACTGGTGTTCGGCCAGAACCAGGTGGCCTACGACCCCGCGTCATACGCCAAGCAGCCGAGCCACACGCTGTTCTCGAACTACGGGGCCGGCCTGTGGGACCCCACGCGACGCGCGCCGCGATCGGAACTGATCGAGTTGGCCCGGCAGGCGGGCATGACTACGGCCCGGTTCCCTGGCGGCTGCGGCACGCATCGTTACGATTGGAAACAGACGATCGGCGACCCGGCCGCGCGCCCGCGCTGGCAGTTCGGCGTCGATGAGTTCCTGCGCTGGTGCGAGGCGGCGGCGTGCGAGCCGGTGATTACGCTCAGCTACTTCGCCGGCCCCGAGTCGGCGGCCGACCTGGTGGAATACGTCCGCGCCCCTGCCGACGGACGCAACCCGCGTGGCGACGTCGATTGGGCCGCTCGCCGCGCTGCGAACGGACGCCGGCAGCCATATCGCGTGCGATTCTTCGAGGTCGGCAACGAAGACTATCACGGCGATCACCGCGACGTGAAGCAAGTCACCGCCGCCGACTACGCCGCGCAATTCGCCGAGTTCGCCCGCGTGATGCGTGAGGTCGACCCGACCGTCGCGATCGGCGCGATCGGCGACGACGACTCTTGGAACCGCGAGGTGCTCAGCCACGTCGGGCGCGACATAGGTTTCCTGGTGGAGCACACCTACTGGCCCGGTTGGTACAACCGCAACGACGGCAAGCCGCCTGCCGACCAACTGTTTCGCGACATTCTCGCCTGTCCCGATCAGATCCGCGCACGTTACGACTCGCTCGCCCGCCTGCTCGACGAGACCACCGGCCGACCCAACCGAGTGCCAATCGCGGTGACCGAGTACAACTGCCCGCTCGTGCAAAACCGCCCCGCGCCTTATCGCCACTCGCTCGGCAACGCGCTGTTCACCGCCGAGATGCTCCGCGTGCTCACGCAGTCGGGCGATCGTGTGCTCATGGCCCACTTCTGGCAGTTCGCCAACGAATTCTGGGGAGCAGTGCGCGGTCCCGAGCGGCCGTACGAGTCGGGCCAGTGGATACGACGTCCGCAGTTCTATCCGTTCCAGCTCTACGCCGAGCACTTCGAGCGCCACTTGGTTTCGACCGAGGTCGATTGTCCGCGCTACGAGACTGCCGGCTTCGGCCAGATGCTGCCGTGCCGCGACGGCTCGTCCGATTCGGCTCCCGCCGTCCCCTACCTGAGCGTGAACGCCTCACGCAGTTCCGACGGCCGCCGTCAGACTGCGATCATCGTCAACAAGCACCTCGATCAGCCGATCGAAACGTCGATCCGCCCGCTTGGTCTCACCGGCCTCGCAGCCGCCGAGGCGTGGTGTCTGACCGGCCCGAGCGTCACATCCAACAACGAGACCGACCCCCTCACGGTGACGATCCGCCCTCATTCCGTAGACTGGCGCGGCGGCGAGTTGCTAATCTCTCTGCCGCCGTGCTCGTGTACGGCAGTCGTGATTGAGACACGCTGAGAGCTGTGGGTTCGGATCAAAGTGGAACCGGTCAGGCTGGCGATCATCGGTTGCGGCGCGATCACTCGGCTGCACGTTGAGCGGATACTCAAGGACGGCCGGGCGAGCATTGTCGCGCTGTGCGATCGGGACGTCGCCGCAGCCGAGCGGTTGCGCGAGGCGCAATTGCTGCCCGCTCAGATGTTCGACGACTTGCCGCGGCTTCTCAACGATTGCCCCATCGACGCGGCGGTGATCTGCACGCCGACGCTGTTTCATTTCAACCAGGTTCAAGAGTGCCGCCGGCGCGGCGTTCATGTGCTGTGCGAAAAACCGCTGGCCGACACGCGCGAGCGGATCGTCGCGATCATCGACGAGTGTCGATCCGGCGGGCCGAAGCTGTCGGTCGCCTACCAGCGGCGCTACGACCCGCTGTTCCGAACCCTGCGACGTGAGGTGCGTTCGGGCCGATGGGGTCCGGTGCAATCGATCACCACGCACAGCGCCGAGCGCTGGCAGCAGACGATCGCCGGCACATGGCGCGACGAACCGGCCATCAACCCCGGCGGGTTCCTGGGCGACGCGGGCAGCCACAAGATCGACATGGTCTTCTTCGTCACGGGCCTGGCCGCCGCCGAGGTGTTCGCTCACAGCGATCGCTGCGGCAGCCGTGTCGAGATCGTCACGACAATTAACGGCCGCATGGCGGGCGGCGCGCACCTCAGCATGAACTTCATCGGCAACGCTCAGCACTGGCGTGAGGATCTGCACATCCACTGCGCCGATGCCGACTGGATGATCCGCGACGGCGCCGTATGGTTCGCACGCAACAATCGCGTCGAGAAGATCGACCAACTCGAACCCCCAGGCAATCCGATCGCCGCGTTACTCGATATGGTACTCGAAGGCCGACCGAACGACGCGCCGCCCGACTGCGCGCTGCCCGTGTTCGACTTTACGCAGGCCGTACTGCAGTCGGCACGGACTGGGCGGCCCGTTGTGCTATGACGGCCCGCGCCTGGCACCTGTGCGGCAAGATTCTATGGCGAAATAACTCGTTTAACGGCAAGCCGAAGGCGACGGCGCGAAACAGAACCGCACCGACCCCTCACCACAGTGCGCCGTCGCCTTCGGCTTGCCGTTAAACGAGTTGCCATAGAATACTGCCAGACACGCAACCCAGTCGACGGTTCCATCGGCGCGTGCGTAGTGTAGAATCTGTCCATGTTTTGCGCCGCACCGATCATCGTGCTCGGACTCTTGCCGACTCCGTCCGGCGGCGACGTTGTTGGCGCCGTCAGCTTCCGCAACGACGTGATGGTCGTGCTGTCCAAGGCCGGCTGCAACCTGGGCACTTGTCACGGCAACCAGAGCGGCAAGGGCGGCCTCAAGTTGTCGCTGCGCGGCCAGGATCCCGCCGCGGACTTCGCCGCACTTACGCGCGATCAGTCGGGCCGCCGCGTGAACCGAATGGACGCCGACCGGAGCTTGATCCTGCTGAAGCCGACCGCTCAGATGCCGCACGGGGGTGGCCGTCGGTTCGAGCCTAGATCGCACGAATACCAGGTGCTGCGCCGCTGGATTTCCGACGGCGCGTCGATAGACCCGCCGAACGTGCCGACCTTGGTTGCGTTGACGGCCAGTCCGGCCGAGGCGATCGTCGTGGACCCGCAGCACGAGCTGAGGCTAACGGTCGAGGCCCAATACAGCGACGGCCGCCGACGCGATGTGACCAGCCTGGCCGTGTACGAAACCTCGAACCAGACGCTGGATGTCGCGCCCGATGGGGCAGTGCGGCGACGCGAGTTCGGCGAGGCGACGGTCGTCGTGCGACTGCTCGATCGGCAGACGCCCGTGCGCGTCGCGTTCATTCCCGAGCGGCCGGGCTTCCAGTGGACCTCGCCCACGCCGGCGAACTACGTCGATGAACATGTCTTCGCCAAATTGAAGAGGCTCGGCATCAATCCCTCGCCGGTGTGCGACGACGCCACGTTTCTGCGTCGCGCGTCCCTCGACCTCACGGGCGCACTGCCGTCGGTCGCCGCAGCGCGGGAGTTCATGCACGACAACCGGCCCGACAAGCGAGCGCGGCTCGTCGATCATCTGCTCGACCGTCCGGAGTACGCCGAGTTCTGGGCATTGAAGTGGGCCGACCTGCTGCGCATCGAGGAGAAGACGCTCGACCGCAAGGGCGTGCACAACTTTCACGCCTGGATTCGCCGCTCGATCGCCGACGGCAAGCCGCTCGACCAGTTCGCTCGCGAACTGATCGCCGCCCGAGGCAGCACCTACACCGAACCGGCCGCGAACTACTACCGAGCGATGCGCGATCCGGCGACGCGCGGCGAATCGACCGCCCAAGTGTTCCTGGGCGTGCGCCTGCAGTGCGCCAAGTGCCACAACCACCCGTTCGACCGCTGGACGCAAGACAACTATTACGGTTGGGCCAATCTGTTCGCGCGCGTGGACTACAAGATCATCGAGAACCAGCGACGCGATCGAAACGACTCGCACGAGTTCGACGGCGAGCAGGTTGTCTACATGCGACGCGAGGGCGATTTCCCGGACCCGCGCAGCGGATCGCCGCAGCCGCCACGGTTCCTGAGCACCGCCGCGGCCGGCCCTGCGCCCGACGCGGACCGACTGGTGGAGCTGGCAAACTGGATCGCATCGCCCAGCAACGAGCGGTTTGCCCAGACTCAGGTGAACCGCATCTGGTTCCACCTGATGGGTCGCGGAATCGTCGATCCGATCGATGACTTTCGCCTCACGAATCCGCCCTCGAACCCGGCCTTGCTCGCGGCGCTGACGGCGGACTTTGTGGCGAGCGGTTTCGACCTGCGACACATGATCCGCACGATCGCCGCCTCGACGACGTACCAGCTCGCTTCGACGCCGAACGACACAAACACCGACGACGCGAACTTCTCGCACGCGGCCGTCCGCCGATTGTCGGCCGAACAGCTTCTCGACGCGATCAGCCACGTCGCCGGCGCGCCGGTTGAGTTCAACGGCTACCCCTTGGGCGTGCGTGCCGGGCAGATTCCGGGCGTTGGGGCGGTTCGAGTGCGCGAGCGGTCGCGGAGCGCGGGCGATCATTTCCTGATCGTCTTCGGCAAGCCGCCGCGGTTGCAGGCCTGCGAGTGCGAACGATCGGACGAGCCGACGCTGGCCCAGACGTTCCAACTGGTCAGCGGCCCGCTGCTCAACTCGCTCCTGGCCCGACCGGACAATCGTTTGGCGCAACTGGCGGCGTCGGGCCGCCCACCGAGCGAGATGATCGACGAGTTGTTCTGGACCGCGCTCGGTCGCGGACCTACCTCAGACGAACGTAGCGCTGCGGAGCAGCATGCCGCGTCGGCCGGCGACCGCCGAGCTGCGATCGAGGACCTGACGTGGGCCATCATCAACAGCGACGAATTCCTGTTGCGGCACTGACGGTTCGATCGTAGCGTGATCGTCGCTGAAAAAGAGAGGGCCCCTCGCCCGAACCACCAACGATGGATACACAGCCCAAATTATTTGCGTGCTCTGGCTTCGCCGCGGAGCGGTTGCTTCGTCGCGACGTGCTGCGCATCGGCGGGCTGGGCATGCTCGGGTTGAGTCTGCCGCGGCTGATGGCGGCGGAACAGTCGGGCGGCCCCACGCCGCGCGTGAAGACGGTGATCTTTCTGTTTCAGTTCGGCGGGCCGAGTCACCTCGACACGTTCGACATGAAGCCGGACGCCCCCGACGGCGTTCGCAGTCACTACCAGCCGATCGCGACGAGCGTTCCGGGCCTGGCCGTCTGCGAGCATCTGCCGGCGATGGCGCGGGTGATGCACAAGGTCACGCTGGTGCGCAGCATGCATCACCCGATGAAGAACCACAACTCGGCGTCGTACTACGCGCTGACCGGTCAGGCGCCGCCCGTGGACGACATTCGGCTGCGCGATTCGGTGGAGCTGTTTCCGGCCTACGGGTCGGTCGTCGACCGGCTCGCGGCGGCGCGCGGCGGCATGCCGACGTTCGTCGCCTATCCACACGTGATCCGCGACGGGGCGGTCACGCCCGGCCAGCACGCGAGTTTCCTGGGCAAGGCGCACGACCCGCTGCTCATTACCGAGGACCCGAACGACGCCGGTTTCAAGCTGCCGGAACTGAGCCTGCCCGCGAACCTGTCGGCCGAGCGATTGGCGTCTCGGCGCGAGCTGCAAAACGTGATCAACCGGCAAGCGCGGTTGCTGGACCATTCGGCCGCGGCCCAGGGCAACGCGGCGTACTACGAGCGAGTGCTGGCCATGCTGAACTCGCCGGCCGTGCGCGCGGCATTCGATCTCGCTGCTGAGCCGGCGCGGGTGCGCGACGCCTATGGACGCACGAGCTACGGCCAGAGTTGTCTGCTCGCACGGCGGCTGGCCGAAGCAGGCGTGAAGTTCGTGAACGTGTACTTCTCCGAGACGATCGGCGGCCAAAGCACCAGCGGCGGAGGCTGGGATACGCACGGTTTCAACAACACGCGCATGTACCCGATCCTAACGGCGCGCCACCTGCCGCTCACCGACCAAACGCTGCCGGTGCTGATCAACGACCTGGACGAGCGCGGACTGCTCGACCAGACGCTCGTCGTGTGGATGGGCGAGTTCGGCCGAACGCCAAGGCTGAACGACAACGTGAGCCGCGACCACTGGCCGCAGTGTTACACCGTGTTGCTCGCGGGCGGGCCGCTGCGGCGCGGATTTGTCTTCGGCGCGTCGGACAAGAACGGCGCCTATCCGGCCACGGCCCCGGTGCGCCCCGACGACCTCGCCGCCACGATCTTCTACCTACTGGGCATCGACCCGCACGTCGAAGTGCGCGACCATCTCAATCGCCCGCTGCCGATCTCGCGTGGCGAGCCGATCCTCGACCTGTTGGCATGACGCCGCGGCGTCGCTTCGCGCGGGTCTTCATTACCACGTGGCCTAGACAGTCGACGCTTGACGCGCGGCGCGCGGCCGGAACGGATTTGAAAGCGATGGGGGCGTTCTTATGTACTTGGTCAGGAATTAGTACTACAGCGCACCTTGATTGCTGCGCGGTCACAGGTAGGGTGGGCTTTGCCCACCAACCCCATATGTGGCGGTGGGCAGTGCCCACCCTACCCAAGGTGCGCTGTAGTATTAGTTCCCGATTTCACTTGTTTAGGAACGGGGCCGAAATAACTTCCCGTTCACTCACAGTAGTCCGACGCGCAAGCGAGGTGATCTTCTTGCCGATTCCTCGCTCGCGCGTCGGGCTACTGTCCGCCCCAACGCGGGAAGTTATTTCGGTCCCGTTGCTTAACGGCAAGCCGAAGGCGACGGTGGGTCGCGCGGACTTGGCCGATCGCCGTCGCCTTCGGCTTGCCGTTAAGCGAGGAAGTTATTCTGAGCCAAGTCCTATGGTGATTCACTCATGTTCACCGTACTTGCACCGGCCAGTCGGGCGATTCGCTGCGCGCGGCCTTCAGGTATTTGTCGAGCTTCACGCCGAGGTCTGGGTGTTCGGCGGCGACGTTCCTTTTCTCGGCGACGTCGTGGTGCAGGTCGAATAGCGCCACGGGCGCGTTCGGATCGCGCTCGCGGATCGCCTTCCAGCGACCCTGATAGACCGCCGCCTGACTAAAGCCGCGCTCGTGGAATTCCCAGTACAGGAACTCATGCCGCCGTTGCAGGTCAGGCTTGTCGCGAAGCGTCGCGACGAAGCTGATCGAGTCGCAGCCAGGCGGCATGGTCGCGCCGGCCAGTTCGGCGGCCGTGGCCATCCAGTCGCCGAAGTACGCGACGTGGTCGGATTGTCGGCCGGCGGCGATCGTGCGCGGCCACCAGGCGATGCACGGCACGCGGATGCCGCCGTCGGTCAGGCTGCGCTTGATGCCGCTCAGCGGGCCTGACGGCTGGAACCGCGCCAGGTTGTGATTGCTCTCGTTGTGCGGGCCGTTGTCACTGGTGAAGATTACGAGCGTCCGTTCAGCCAGGCCGAGCCGCGTCAGTTCGTCGAGCAGCCGGCCGACGTGGGCATCGAGCTGGGTGATCATCGCCGCCTGGCCCTTGTCGGGATCGGGCCAGTCTCGGTCGGCGTACGGGCCGAAGTCTGGGACGTGCGCCCCGTTCTTCAACTCGCGAGTCCGTTCATTGTTCGCGTGCGGCGTGACCATGCTCCAGTAGAGAAAGAACGGCCGATCGGAGTTGGCGACGACGAACTTCAGCGCCTCGTCGGCGAACAGGTCGTCGGCGAATACCTTCGCCTCGGTCGCGTAACCCGCTCCGTCGTCGCCGACCGGCGTGACGCGGTTCGGCAACTCGACGCGCCGTTCGTTCCGCCAGAGAAACGCGGGGAAGTGGTTGTGTGCGTGACGCTGGTTCAGGTAGCCGAAGAAGTAGTCGAAACCCTGCTTGAGCGGGTGACCGCAGTCGGCCGCGCCGACGTCGCCCAGCCCCCACTTGCCGACGAGCGCGGTGCGATAGCCGGCGTCGCGAAGCACGCGGGCGACGGTCACGTCTTCGGCCCGCAGCGCCTGAGCGAGCGGGTTGGCGGCGCCGGCGTTGCCCCGGACACGCGTGTGGCCCTGATGCTGCCCGGTCATCAGCACGCTGCGCGACGGAGCGCAGACGGTGGCGCCGGCGTAGAACTGCGTGAACCGCAGCCCCTCGGCAGCCATGCGGTCGAGTCGCGGAGTCTGGATCACCTTCTGACCGTAACAGCCGAGATCGCCGTAGCCGAGATCGTCGGCCATGATCCAGATGAGGTTCGGCTTCTCGGCGGCCGGCGACTGGCCGCAGCAAAATGCGACGAGCAGAACCGCGGCGAGCCGGCGAATCACTGGGCCTTTCCTTTCTTCTTCGCGGCCGGCCGCGATTCGGGTGCGGGTCCGGCCATCGGCGGCGTCTCGAAGAACTTGCCGTCGTCCACCAGGCGTGGGTCGCCGGTGCGGCGCAGTTCGTTCATGAGCCGCCGCTCGAGATCGGCGCGGACGCCGGCGTAGCGCGGCTCGGCGGCGACGTTCTTGACTTGATGGGGATCGGACTTCAGATCGTACAACTCTTCGCGCGGCCGCTTGCCGTAGGCCAGCTCGAAGAGCGGCTGCCACTGCGGATTGTTGCGCTGGCCCACCAGCCAAGCCTTGGCCGGGCCGGCGTCGTCGTCGGCCAGCGTCACGAACGTCGTCTCGGTCAACTCGGCGGGCGTCGGAGGATTGTCGCCGTCGAGGCGATAGGGGTCGCCGAGCGGCCAGCGGTCGGGCTTGAAGTTGACGATGTACAAGTAATCGTGCGTGCGAATCGCGCGTTGCGGATAGGGCGCGAAGTCGGCGCGAGCGCCGTCTACGTGCCGCTCGCGGCCGACGAACACGGCGGTGCGCGCCGGATCGACCTGCCCCGACTTCTTGGACCTGAGCAGACCCGCGAGGCTTCGGCCGGTCATTGAGTCAGGAACGGCGACGCCGCCGAGTTCGAGAAACGTCGGCGCCAGATCGGTCAGGCTGACGAGGTCGTCGACGACGCGGCCGCCCGGCGCGCCGCCCCAGCGCATCGCCAGCGACACGCTCGACCCGAAGTCGTACAGGTTGCACTTGCCGTGCGGGAAGCCAGGCGCGCCGTGATCGCCGCTCACGACGATCAGCGTGTCGTCGAGTTCGCCGATCGCATCGAGCCGCCCGATCAGCACGCCCAGCGCGGCGTCGAACGCCTGCACCTCGCCGAAGTAGTCGGCCAGGTCCTCGCGCACCTCGGGCACGTCGGCCAGAAACGGCGGCATCTTGCCTTTCAACGAGTCGGGGTCGACGCCCCACAGTTTCTTGCCCGACCCCTTGATCCACTTGCGATGCACGTTGGTCGGGCCGAACCAGTAACAGAACGGCTGGCCGGGCCGGCGGTCGGCCAGGAAGGCGTCGAAGTTTGCGAGCACCTCGTTGTAGAGTTCCTGCTTCGCGGCCTCGATCGGTTTGCCGCGTTCGGCCATCTGCGTCACGTTCTGTGAGAACTGATTGAATCGGCCGCCGGCCTTCTCGTAGGAGTGTCTCGGCGCTCCGTACGGGGCGTCGGCCGGTGTGCCGGGGCTCCAGACCTTGAACGTCTCGCCGATGTGATAACCCGCGTCGCGCAGCATGAGTGGATACGCGACGTTCGAGCCGTCCCAGACCGCGCCGCGCAGGATCGCCCCGCGTCCGGTGCGCCAGAAGTGCTGACCCGAAAGCAGCGCACTGCGGCACGGCGTGCAACTGGGCGCGGAGACCAGCGCGCGGCGAAACAGCACGCCCTCACGTGCCACGCGATCGAAGTTCGGCGTGCGCACCACGTCGTTGATCGAGCCGGGGCCGTCGAGTTGGGCGTAGGCGCTCGCGAATCGACCCCAGTCGTCGGCGAACGCGAACAGAATGTTCGGCCGTTTCTCGTCATCGGCTTGGCGTTCGTATCTGCACACGTTGAAAACCGCTTCTCCCTCTCCCCCGCCTGCGGGGCAGAGGGGCAGGGGTGAGGGGGCATAGAAATGAGGCTCCACAATCGACCCGCCCCTCACCCCAGCCCTCTCCCCGCAACGGGGAGAGGGAGAAGTGTAGATCGCAATGGCCGGCTGGGCGGGCGTCATCCCCACCGAGGCCAGGCCGGCAACCATCACAGCGAATGCTAGTCGCGACAACGAAGGTAATCGCCTCATGGGTCCACCTTCTTCTTGGCCTTCTTCGCCGGCGGCTGCGGCTCGTTGGCGAACGGCTGGTTGCCGTGGGCGGCGCGCGGCGGGTCGCCTGTCTCTTGGACTTCCCTGCGCAGGCGATCCAACTCGGCGTGCAACTCTTTCACGGTCTTTGCGTAGGCCGGGTCGGCGTAGAAGTTCTTCAACTCGAGCGGGTCCTTCTCGCGGTCGAGCAGCTCCCAATCGTCGACGTCGGGCTTGTAGTAGTGCACGAGCTTGAAGCGATCGGTGACGACGCCGTAGTGCGGTCGCACGCGATGCGGCACGGGGAACTCGTAATAGTGGTAGTAGAGACTCTGCCGCCAGTCGGCCGGCGTCTCGCCGCGGCAGAGCGACCCGAGGCTGCGGCCTTGCATGTCGCCGGGCACGGCCACGCCCGCGGCGTCGAGGAACGTCGCGGCGAAGTCGAGCAGCGAGACGATCCGGCCGGTCGAGGTGCCGGGCTTGGTGGCGCCGGGCCAGCGGACCAGCAACGGACTGCGCAGCGACTCCTCGAAGATCCAGCGCTTGTCGAACCATCCGTGCTCGCCGAGATAGAACCCCTGATCGGATGAGAACATCACCAGCGTGCTGTCGGCGAGGCCTTCCTGATCCAAGAAATCCAGCAACCGGCCGACGCTCTCATCGACCGCCTTCACACAGGCGAGGTAGTCGTGCATGTAGCGGTTGTAGCGCCAGCGCACGAGGTCCTTGCCCGTGAGGTTCGCCTTGCGAAACGCCTCGTTGCGCGGCTCGTAGTAGGCGTTCCACGCCTTGAGCTGCTCCGCGTCGAGACCCGGCGCGGGGCGCAGCTTGGCGTCGAGCTCGGTGAACGTGCGGTCGAGGCCCATGTCGTGATCGCTCACCGCCTTGCTCCGGCCGGCGTAGTCGTCGAACAGCGTTGGCGGCTCCGGGTATTTGCGATCCTTGTCCCAGCCGAGATGCCGCAACGCCGGCGCCCACTCGCGGTGCGGCGCCTTGTGCTGGCTCATGAGCAGAAACGGTTTCGACTTGTCGCGGTTCTTGAGCCAGTCGATCGACAGGTCGGTGATGACGTCGGTCGTGTAGCCGGCATGCTTGACCCGCTCGCCGTTCTTGATCATCGGTGGGTTGTAGTACACCCCCTGGCCCGGCAGGATGTGCCAGTCGTCGAAGCCGGTCGGATCGCTCACGAGATGCCACTTGCCAATGAGCGCCGTCGAGTAGCCGGCGGCTTGCAGCATCTTTGGGAACGTCGGCTGGGCGCCGTCGAACCGCGAGTTCGTGTTGTTGTAGAAGCCGTTGCGGTGCGAGTATTTTCCGGTCAGGATCGTCGCTCGGCTGGGTCCGCAGATCGAATTGGTCACCAGGCAGCGGTCGAACCGCATGCCATCGCGGGCCAGCCGGTCGATGTGCGGCGTCGCAAGCAGCTTGCGCTCGTCGCCATACGCGCTGATCGCCTGACACGTCAGGTCGTCGGTGAAGATGAACAGGACGTTCGGCCGCGGCTTGGTCTCGGCACTCACATCCGCCGGCCCCGCGAGCGGTAGACAGCAGGCCAGCAACGCATAAAGGAGTCGGCTGAAGTCAGGCATGATGCTCATTCGCTCCTTTCGCAGTATTGAAACGATAGCACGCTGGAACGACGGCGATTCTCGTTGCGGCGGGGCGCTCCAGATAGCAACGAATCGTCAGATCGTGGCGTGGCCATCGCGACGACTTGGTGATATTCTCTTTCAACAGGTTCTGCCCCAGAGGTTCCCATGAACAAAGTAACCATCGATCCTGGTCTTCGGTCAAAACTCAACAGCCTAGATTCCGAGGTCGAGTTCTGCGACGAACGAGGGGACACCCTCGGATACTTCGTCCCGGTGGAACTACACGACGAGTATCTATGCGCCTGGGCTCGCTCGCAAGTGTCCGAAGAAGAATTGGAAGAGGCTCGCCGCCAAAGCGGTGGCCGGCCACTGGCCGAAATCCTCGCTCGCCTGGAGCGGAAATGAAGTTTACGGTGATTTGGAAGCCCCGGGCGGACGAACAGTTGACCTCGATCTGGATGAACGTCTCAGACCGCCAGGCCGTCACGGCCGCCGCCAACGAGATCGATCTGCAACTCAAGATCAACGCCGACAGCTTCGGCGAAGCGCGATCTGGCTTCACACGTCTCGCCGTTGTGCCCCCGCTGGCGGTCCACTTCGACGTACGCATTGAAGATCGCCAAGTCGATGTTCTCACCGTTCACCTTGTTCCACGTCGCTCGACCGAGTGATCGCACCCCAACGCAACGCAAGTTCCAACGGCAGCGCCGCGTCATGAACGGGAGCATCAAGGTCAAGGCCCGGCTGGCGAGACCGCTCTCAGCCTACTTGGGTGGAACTTGGTTCAGCGTGTAGTATGCGTCCGCGGGCCAGAGCGGCGTGGCGTTGGGGCCGATCGGGCTTACGTGAATGTCGTAAACGAATCCAGGCCGCAGGTCGTTCAGTGTCACCACGACCGAACGACGGTCGGCGGCTGCTTCTATGCGGCGAGTCTGTTCCGTGCGGCGGTCGCTGTCGGGCGTGGCGTAGGCGCCCTTCCAGATTCGCCGGTAACTCGAAATCACGAACTTGGCGTGGTCGGCCGCGGCGGTCGCGTCGATCGGGCCGGTGAAGTCGATCGCGAATCCCTCGTGAGTGGCCCGCACCTCGCGGATGCCGAGCGGCGGCGCGCCGCTGGGTCGGATGCGCACCAGTTCGCCGACATTGCTGCCGCCGCCCCAGCCGCTGTCGCGTATACCGCCGACGTACAGATCGCCGCCGGGACTGACGGCGCACGAGATCGGTCCGAGCAACCGCTGGTCCGGCGGCACCTGATCCTCAGGCAGCGTGAACGGATAGCACGCGCCCTGATACGTGTCACCGATCTTTTGCAGCGAGAATCGAATCAGCCCGCGCGTGTCGTACTCGCAGCCGACGCCGTGCCCCTCGAACGGGCCCCACTTGCCGCCCGATTCGAGGAAGCAAATCCCGTTTACGCTGCGCGTCCACGGGTGCGGGACCTGGATCGCCGGCGATCGCAACGGCCACGGGTCCTGATCGGCCGGCGGGTCGTCCTGCGCCGGCACGCCGTAGCGCGAGCCAGGAATGAGATGATTGATCTCGTTGAAAGTGTTTTGCACGCCCTGGTTGTCGGT
This sequence comes from Planctomycetia bacterium, assembly GCA_036758585.1. Taxonomy (GTDB): domain Bacteria; phylum Planctomycetota; class Planctomycetia; order JALXBF01; family JBGPMX01; genus DAIOWH01. The sequence goes on along the minus strand of DAIOWH010000025.1, from coordinate 15,124 downwards.
GAAGAAGATCGCGCCGTCGCGGTTCTTCGCCAGTCCCGTCGGGTACCTCGCGCCGCGCGCCAGTTCTTCAATCCTGCCAGTGACGGACACCCGTAGAATGCGCCCACGCCACTTGCGAGCTTCCATCGGCCGGTCTTTGTGCGCGTAGTCGTTCCCCGTGCTGACTATCAGTTTCCCGTCGCCGTCTTGCACAATACCAAAGGTCCAGTCGTGGTAGTCCTCCGTGAGCCCCCAGCCCGTGCCAAGAACTTCGGGGGATCTCGGCACTCCATCGTGCCAGTACCTGAGCATGACCAGTTCCGGTTTGTGAGCGACGTACACGCCGAACTCGTCCGTAAGGACTCCGAAAGGCGCGGCGAAGTTATCGCCGATTGGCGCCCACGAATCTTCCAATCCGTCGTGGTTTGCATCCTTCGCAAGGAACACTCGCCCTTTCAGTGAACAGACCACAGGCGTCTTGTCAGGCAGGAAGGCGATCGCCGTCGGCATGACTGACGCATCCAACGGTAATCGGGTCGCCTGGATTCCAGGAACGATGGAGATTGTCGCGGGCGGGGGACTCTTCGCTTCGGGCTGTGGGATGTGTTTCGAAGCGATGTTGGAATCCGGTCCTTGGTAGTCGAAGTCCACAAGGTAGTGGTCGGGCCAGTCAGCGGGTGCTGGTTTCATCTCCAGGGCGAAGCAGCGTCCCTTGGCGTCCAACGCTTCTGATTTCGGAACGCGCTGCCAACTCAGCGCGGGCTTGTCATGCGTTGTCGAGCGGATCTTCAAGCGGCCCAGCGGACCATCTTCTGTGATCTCGTTGCCGTCGGCGACTGCTGAGTCGCTTCCAGCAAACAGAAACACCGGGACAAATCCTGCCGGGACCCTCGAGAGCGAAACTTCCCGAGTAAATCCGGCGCTTCTATTCTCGATGAGGTCGTCCCTAAGCCATACAGAGACTCCGTTCGCAAATTGCACGGTTTGATTGAACCATGCTCTGCCACGGCCGCCGCCCTCGAACGATTTGCCGGCAGCCCAGTCCGTGAGTCTGCCCATACTCTGGTCTTGTTTGCTCGGCATGATCAACTTCCCAGTCCTGAGTTCGCGCAATGCAAACGTGGGCAGCGTCGCTGCGCGAGACCACAACGGCAATCCGCCTGGCTCCCAGAGCCAGCTCTTGCCCTGCGTGCGCTCGCGAGCGAAGTCGCCGATCCACCAGCCGCGCAGCGACATCGTGTCGAGGTCGAACAGCACGTTGTGTCGGTTGGGCAGCCCGATCGCGAACGAGCGCGGGCACCAGCCGCTGCCGGGCGGACAGTCGAACATGACGTCGCGCAGCACGACCGGCCGATCGTCGGGACCGAGCGAGATGACCTGCTGGGCCGTGTCGCGGTCGCTCGGCACCACGAACGCGGGCAAGTTCAGCGACTGCCAGAGCGCTTCGAGCTGCTGATCGATCCGCCCGTCAAGTACGCCGGGGGCCGGCACCGTGATCGACGGCATTTCCATGCCGGGCACGATGCGAGCCGGGTCGCGGGTCCAGCGCAGGAACCACTCGTGACGCAGTCGGCTGCCCATCGCGAGCAGGTCCGATCCGCGCGCGTTCACGGCAACACCCTTCGGCTCGTGACGGCCGACCGTGTGGCACGACATGCAACCGAAGCCGCGCGCGGAGACGAGGTGGTGACCGGCGGCGAGTGCGGCGGCGGGGTCGAGCGTGGGAGCAGTTTGAGGATGGAGGATAGAGGATGGAGGATCGAGGGGAATGCGGTCGTGGTCGATGAGGTAGGCAGCGATCGCATCTCGGTCGGCGTCGTTGTGCGCGAATCGCGGCATGCGCACTCGCAGCCAGGGCCGGCGCGCGGGCTGGCCGCCGTGGATCAGCTTGGCGAGCGTCTCGTCCGTGAACTTGTCTCCGACGGAACTCAGCGACGGCGGTTCCAACTCGCCGCGCAGCTTGGCCAATTCCGCCTCTTGGTCGCCCGCCTTGTCCGCCGCGATCGTTGCCGGCTGTAGGCCGGGGTCCAGATCGCGCGCGTGGCAGCTTGTGCAGTTCGATTCGCGCAACAACCGCCGGCCGACTTCATAACGCGCGAGCGGCGCGGGGCTCGCCGGAAGCTGCGCGATGAATTCGCGCACCGCCGCGCGGTCGTCCCGACTCAGCCAAAAGCCGGGCCGATGTCGCGCGACGTCCGGCTCGCCGAGACAGCCGTCGCGGCGACCTGACGTGCCCGCGCCGGGCGACTTGCGCCCGTCTTGCGAGTCGAGCCGACCGGCGCTGGCCGCGGGGCGGTCGATCCCGGGAATCTCATGACACGCTGCGCATCGGGCCCGGTCGATGATCTGCTTGCCCTCTGCCACGAGTTCACGATCCGCGTCGGCACGCGCCGGCTCGTCGGCGGCGGGCTTGCCCAACGTGGCGAGGAACGCGGCGATGTCGGCGACCTCTTCGGCAGTGAGGTTGAACACGGGCATGCGGTGGTCTGGGTTCAGTTGCTCCGGCTTGCGCAGCCAGTCGCGGAAGAACCGCGGCGGCCGCTTCTCGGCGATGCGGTCGAGTGCTCCGCCGCCGAACAATCCGCTCTGCCCGCCGTCGCCGAGTGTGTGACAGGCGAGGCAGCCGAGCGAGCGAACGAGATTCTCGCCAACGTCGGCACGGGCCTTGGGCGTCTCGGGCGCGGCCGCCGCCTTTCCCTTGAGCAGATAGGCCGCGACCGCACGCGACTGGTCGCGCGTCAAACCAAACGCCGGCATGCGCGAGGCCGGATTAGCTGACGCCGGCGGGTGCGCGGCGCCGTGCGGCGGCGATTCGGCCAGCCGATCGACCAACCACGCCGCATGAACTCGGCCGCTCAGCGCGGCGAGCGACGGCGCGCGCGGCAACGCGTCCGATCCGGGAACCTCGTGGCACGCGCCGCAGCGATAGGCCCGCGCCAGTTCGTGACCGCGATCGAAGCGGTCGATGGCCTCGCCCCCGGCCGGCTCGTGAAACAGCCAGCGCGGAGTGATTGGTTCGAGCGGCCACGCGGACGACTCCCAGTACAGACCGATCCGCGCGAGCCTCTCCGTCTTCGAGTACTCGACGTCGATCGGCTGATGTCCCTGCTCCAGTTCAATCGGCGCGCTGCTGAGCCAGCCCGGCCTGTCGGTCGCGCCGTCGATGACCTTTCGGCCGCCAATCGACACGGCCGCCTTGCCGACGAGGAAAAGATGAAACCGATATCTCCGACTGCCGGGCGTCCACAATCTACCGCGCCACACGACGCGGAACCGATCGGCCGGCACACGAAAATCCGGACTCGACCCCTCCCAGTTGAACTGCACGTCCGGGTCGATGCGCGTAATCGCCGCGGCCCCGGCGTCCCCTGGACCGAAGGTCGCGACAAGTCCCGCGGCCAAGCCGTCCGATTCGTCTGAGCGGTCCGGCTGAGCCAAGCATGCGACCGCCCCGGCCGCGACGAACAGCATCGCCGGTACAAGCGATCGGGGGCGGGGGGCAGACTGCTTCATGGCGGGTGATACGGGCGTTCAGCCTTGGCGGTCGAGTTCAGCGAACAGATCGCGCAGCGGCAGGCGGAATCCGGGCAGCACGTCGCCGCCATCGACCGCGTCGGCTTCGGTCAGTGTCGTGACTGCGTCGGGCGCCGTGTAGACCGAACAGGTGCGTGTGTCCGGATCGATCTCCCAAACAAGCCGCACGCCGACCGAGAAGTAGTCGTCGCGCTTGCGTCGCATCTCCTGAGCCGTGTTGCTTGGGCTGAGTACCTCGATGGCCAGGTCGGGCGCGAGCGTTGGGATCGGTTGTTGCGGCCGCCGCCGGCCAGGCATGCGGTCCCACGAGAAAAACGCGACGTCCGGGATTCGCACGCGGCCGGCCCAGAGTCGAACCGTTCCGTCGGGCGCCGTGACAAGCCCCAGGTTGTGAGCACGCACAAAGGCGTTGAGTGATTCAATCAGCAGACTCGCGAGGGCCGATTCCGCATAGCCCATGGCCTTCTCCACAAGGACGCCGTCGATCAGTTCGCATATTCTCTTGCGGGGCGCCTCAAGGGCCGCCAACACGTCCTCCTCGGTGGCCGTTCCCGGCGCGGGCTGCATTCGTATCCGATCCAGCGGGACGTGACCCAGGCGATCGACGAGGTCAGCGAGGTTTTCGGGAACAGGCAGTGTGGTGGTTGGGCTCATGAATGAACTCCGGTGCCGGTGCGATTCGATTGCGAATGAGATTGTATCATCGCGTCATGGTTACTTTGAAGGTTCCGCGGTCCCGCGTGGCGCGAGTCGCAGCGCGCTGCCGTTCAGTGTGCCGGTGAACTCGCCGGCGTCGATGGCGGCGCGGCCGCTCACGAAGACGAAGCGGATACCCGAGCTGTACTGGTGGGGCTTGTCGAACGTGGCGACGTCGCGAAATTCGGCGGGGTCGAGGATCACGAGGTCGGCGAAGTAGCCGGGCCGCACGTAGCCGCGATCGGGCAGTCTCAGGATGTCGGCGGGCAGGCCGCTGGCCGAACGGACGGCGTGTTCGAGCGAGACCACCTTGTCGGCGATCGCGTAGCGGCCGATCTTGCGCGAGAAGCAGCCGTACGAGCGCGGGTGCGGCACGGTCTCGTCCGGGACGCGAGCACTGCCGTCTGACGCGGTCGCGACGTATGGCTTCTGCATCGCCAGGCGCACGTCGTCCTCAGACATCGAGAAACTGACGGCACTGGCGCCGCCCTGTTCGAGGATTTCGATCGCGACCTCGTGCGCCGGTCGGGATTCGGCCGCGGCGATCTCGGCGAGCGACTTGCCCTGCCACGATCGGTTCTTGGCGAACGAGGCGATGCGGATCGTGTCGGCTCCGCCGCGCTCGGCGAGTTCGCGGGCGATGCGATCGCGCAAGGTCGGCCCGCGCGTCGCGTCGGCCAGCCGCTTGGCCAGTTCATCGCCGCCGCCCTCGCGATCGGCCGCGGGCACGATCATCGCCGCCAGCGAAGTGCTCGACGCTGTGTAAGGATACTGGTCGGCGGTGACGGCTTGACCGGCCGCGCGGGCGTCTTCGATCAGCCGGCAGGCACGCGGCATCATGCCCCACGCCGCACGGCCCGACGCCTTCAAGTGCGAGATGTGCACCGGCAGCTTCGCCTCACGGCCGATGCGAATGGCCTCGGTGATCGAGCTGATGAGCGTGTCGTCGCCCTCGCCGCGGATGTGGCTGGCGTAGATGCCGCCGTGCTCGGCGACGACCCGAGCCAGTTCGACGAGTTCATCGGTCGGCGCGAAGCAACCGGGCGTGTAGATCAGGCCGGTGCTCATGCCCCACGTGCCCGCCTTCATCTCGCGGGCGACCAGTGCCTTCATCTCGGCCAGTTCTTCGGGCGTGGCTGGCCGGTTTTCTTGGCCGACGACCTTGGCTCGCAGCGACCCGTGCGGGATCAGGTGGATCACGTTCGTGCCGGCGCGGTGCTGGTCGATCGTGGCGAACATCGCGGCCACGTCGGTCGGTCCGCCGCCGCAGTTGCCGGTGACGATCGTGGTCACGCCCTGCGTGAGATAGTTGCGGTTGGCCCGTGTCGCTTCGGCGGTGATTCCCGAATCGCTGTGTGTGTGCAGGTCGATGAACCCGGGTGCGACGACCAGACCCGCCGCGTCGATCACTCGTGCGGCCTTGGTGTCGCCCAGGTCGCCGACCGCGACAATGCGGTCGCCTCGAATCGCGACGTCGGCACGTCGCGCGGCGCCGCCCGTGCCGTCGACCAGCGTGCCGCCGCGAATCAGCAGGTCAGCGTCCTCTGAAGCCGTGGCCAGCAACGCGGCGAGCGCGAGCGAGTGAATCATGGGCACCTCCAAAACAGGCCATGCCGAATACCGACAAAGATGCTAACGTGGCCCCGCGGCGGAGGAAATGACTAATGACGAATTACCCAATGACTAATCAATACCGAAGCCCGAATGAGCAAACCACGGCTTCGCCGTCGCGAACGGCCTTTCGTCATTCGTCATTCGGTATTCCTTCGTCATTAGTGATTACGTCATTAGTCATTCTCGCCGCCGCCGTCGCCGCCGGCGAGCCGATGCTCAAGGAGATCGGCACGATCACGCACCCGGCGATCCGCGAGGCGTCGGGATTGGTCGCGAGTCGGACGCAGCGCGGCGTGCTCTGGACGATCAACGACTCCGGCAACGTGCCGCATCTCTTTGCGATCGACCGCACCGGAAGACTGCTGGCCGAGTTTCGCGTTCGAGGTGCGACGAACATCGACTGGGAGTCGCTCGCGATCGACGATCGGGGCCATCTCTACATCGGCGACGTGGGGAACAACACGACGAGCCTGTTTCCCAGCGGCCTGCCGGTACGCTCGGTGTGGCGCGTGCGTGAGCCGCAGGTCAAGGCCGGCGGCGGCGGGCCGGGCAAGAGCGGCGCGATCGCCGAGGTGACGCCCGACCAGGTCTACCACTATCGATTTCCCGACAAGCCGTTCGACGTCGAAGGGATGTTCGAGCACGGGGGGTCGATCTATCTCTTCAGTAAGGTCCGCACGTCGCCGGCGGCGCTCTATCGCCTCGCGCTCGATCGGCCAAACGATGCGACGAAGCTTGTCGAGGTGTGCAAGCTGCCGGGCCTGCCGTTGATCACCGGCGCCGACATCTCGCCCGACGGCCGGCGGCTGGCGATTTGCGGCTACACGTACGCGGTCTGGGTCGATCTGGCCGAGGGGCAGACGCTGGAAGACTTGCCAAGGCTCCAGCAGCGAGCGGCGAAGTACCGCAGCGACGACATTGAAGCGTGTGCCTGGGACGGCGACGACTTGATCGTGGTCGGGGAACGGCGCGGCATGTACTTGCTGCGATGGTGACTACGCCCGGCCGATCCAGGTAGTCTCAGGCAAAGACGCAAAGACGCCAAGCAAGAGCGGCCGTTCAAGGCCAAGAGTTGGTGGAGCATGACTTCGCGACAAATTGACCGGGTTGATCGGATGCGATAGGTTGGACCCAAAACCTGGAGACCCTCAAGCCATGACCCTGACCGTTGAGACCGAACAAGAGGACGATGGACGGTGGTTGGGCGAGGTTCCGGAGCTGCCCGGCGTGATGGCATACGGAATGACGCGCCAAGAGGCGATCGCCCGGGCGCAGGCGCTCGCGCTGCGCAGCTTGGCAGACCGGCTGGAGCACGGCGAAACAATGCCAGAGATGACTACCGTGTTCTCGGTGGCTTCATGAGCCAGTGGTTCGCACCGCGTCTTGTCGCGAACGGCATGGGAAGACTTCGTATTTGCGTTCCATGAAGATGACGAGATCGGCCCGCGCATGCTAGCTCGAATCGGCAGGCGGACTGGCCTTCGGCCCGACGATTTGTGACGGAGGGCGTCCAGAAACGCTCGAATCATGTCCGAGTTGGAGTGGGTAGAGCAAATCGCGGCTGACCTGAGATCGCTCCCGTGGTAGGAAACAGCGTTGGGAGTTCGGAGGTTCGGCGCCGTTTCCGCCGGTTCGTCTACCCACGTTTTGCCGGGGTCGTTAGACTTCGCCGCCCGTTGGTGGAACCGGAACCAGAGGAGAACGGCAATGTTCCCACGGTGGTGGTCTGCGCGTCGGAAGAAGTTGGAGCGACTGCCCGGCCGGCCGGCGAGACTTCACGTCGAGTCGTTGGAATCCCGCGTGTTGCTCGCCGCGCCTGAGATCGCGGTCCTCGACGGGACCACCGAACTGGTCGACGGCGACGTCGTCGTAATCGACTTCGGCACGGTCGTGCGCGGCGCGACCGCGCCGTTCCGCACGTTCACGATCCGCAACGACGGCGACGCGACGTTGACGCTCGGCCGGCTCACCGTTCCCACCGGCTTTTCGATCGCCGAAGGGCTGTACGACCGGGTCTTCGAGCGAGGCGTCGACACATTCACCGTGCGACTCGATTCGCGAATCGTCGGGACGAAGACCGGGCAGGTTCGGTTCAACAACAACGACGCCGACGAGGGGCCGTTCACCATTTCAATCACCGGCACGGTGTTGCCGCCAGGGCCTGAGATCGCTGTGCTCGACGGCACGACCGCGCTGACCGCCGGCGTCCAGACGGTCGTGGACTTCGGCGACGCATCGCTCGGCCAGTCGGGTCCGACCCGAACGTTCACTGTTCGCAACGACGGCAACCAAACATTGTCGCTGGGCACGCCGACGCTGCCGACCGGATTCACGCTGGTCGAGGGGCTGAACTCGACTCTGGCGGCCGGCGGCACAGACACGTTCACGGTCGTGCTGGAAACGTCCGCCGTCGGGGTCGCCACGGGTGAGTTGAGCATTGCGACCAATGACGCCGACGAGCGCGTGTTCAACTTCACCGTCACGGGCAACGTGCTGGGCGCGGGGCCCGAGATTCAAGTGGTGCTCGGCATCAGCGAGCTAGTCGACGGAACGACGACGACCACAAGCTTCGGCAGCGTGCTGCAGGGACAAAACGGCCCGACGCTGGTCTTCGGCGTGTTCAACGCGGGCAGCGATCCGCTCACGATCGGTGCGATCACTGTGCCGACCGGCTTCACGCTGGTGGACGGTCTGGCGGCGAGCCTGGCGGCCGGCGCGGCCGACACATTCAGCGTGCGGCTCGACACTGCCACGGCGGGGACCGTGTCGGGCGAGATCAGCATCGACAACGGCGACGGCGACGAGAATCCGTTCAACTTTCCCGTCACGGGAACAGTCCGGGCGGCCGGGCCGGATATCAGTGTGCTGTTCGGTGCGACAGCGATCGTCGATGGCGCGACGAGCGCGATCGACTTGGGCGCGGGCGCTCGAGGTCAGGTCGGCGCCAAGCAGACCATCACCGTTCGCAACGATGGGGCCGACACGCTGACGATCACTGGAGTCGCGCTGCCAGCCGGGTTGCGTTTGTTCGAGCGGCTCAACGCGACTCTGGCCGCCGGCGCGAGCGATTCGTTTACGATCCAGATCGACACCGCCTTCGCGGGCGTGAAACTCGGCGAGGTACAAATCACCAGCGACGACGACGACGAGGCGATGTTCAACTTCGCGGTTACGGCGACCGTCACGGCGTTCGCGGCGCCCGAGGTCACGGTGCTCGACGGCACGACCACGCTGGCCGGCGGCGGGGGCGTGGTGATCGACTTTGGCAACGTGGTGCGCCGCCAGGCTGGGCCGACGCGTGCGTTCACTGTGCGCAATGACGGCAGCGACACGTTGAACATCGGGCGCATCGAGTTGCCCGTCGGGTTCAGCCTCGTGCAATCGCCCCGCCGCAGACTCGCGCCGCGCGGCACAGACATACTCGTGATCCGGCTCGACAGCCGGAACGTGGGCGCCAGGGCGGGCGACATCGTGATTCACACCAACGACGCCGACGAGCCTGTGTTTCGCATCTCAGTGATCGGCAACGTCGTGGCCTGAGTTGGAGGAGTTAGAGGAGTTGAACGAAGCCAGACCGAGCGACAACGCTTTTCAACTTCTTCAACTCCTTCAACTTCTTCCAACTCCCATGCACACCCGCCGCCGGTTTGGTATCATCGCCCACCGTTGGAATTGTCCCACCTTGTTGCTCAGCGATTTCCAAGACTCACGAACACCCGAGGTTCAACCCCATGAAGCGAAGTCTTTGCGTCGTCGTGCTGGCCCTTGTCGGTTCCGTCGCCGAGGCCCAGTCGCTTGAGGTGCGGAAGGGCGATCACATCTGCATCGTCGGCGGCGCCATGGCCGAGCGGATGCAACACTTCGGTTGGCTCGAGACGCGGCTGCACAGTCGATTTCCGCAGCACGAACTGGTGTTTCGCAACCTGGCCTACTCGGGCGACGAGATCGACGGCTGGCAGAACGCAAGCCACCGCATGCGGTCGATGTCATTCGGGTCGCACGATGAATGGCTGAGCGGCCAGTCCCCGCGCCCGCAGCCGACCAAGCTGTCGCCGCGCGACGCGGGGAAGGTGCGCGAGAACCGGTTCGAGCTGACGAATACGGGGGCGGATGTGGTCTTCGCGTTCTACGGCTACAACGAATCATGGGCGGGCGACGCGGGCCTCGCGAAGTTCAAGGAAAACGCCGACGCATTCGTCAAGCACACACTCGCACAGAAGTACAACGGTAAGTCGGCGCCGCGGCTCGTGCTGTTCTCGCCGATCGCGCACGAGTTCATCAACGATCCCAATTTGCCGAGCAAGGCGGACGTCGAGGCGTCGAATGCTCGGCTCAAGGCGTACTCAGCGGCGTTGCGCGAAGTCGCCAAGTCGAACGGCGTGCTGTTTGTCGACGTCTTCGGCGTGACCGCCGGCGAGCGAGAGCCGGGCAAGTCGCTGACGATCAACGGCGTTCACCAAAACGAAATGGGCGACTCGCTGATCGCCGCCGCCGCCGAGCACGGCCTGTTTCCGGACGGGCCGATGATCAAGCGCGATGCGGCGGCGCTGGAACGATTGCGAGGCACAGTCAACCAAAAGAATTCCTACTGGTTCAACCGCTATCGCGTCACCGACGGCTACTCGACCTACGGCGATCGAGCGTTTCTGAAATTCTCCGAGGGGCCGGGCGGGTATGGCGATGGGTTGTCGAATTACTCGGTCGGGCAGCGAGAGCTGGAAGTGCTCGACATCATGACGTCGAACCGAGACAAGGTGATTTGGGCCGCGGCACAAGGCAAGCAGATCAAGCCCGACGACTCGAACATTCCAGAGTTCATCCCGGTCATCTCCAACAAGCCTGGGCCGCTGCCGGGTGGGAAGCATCCGTTCCTGTCCGGCGAGGAGGCGATCGGCAAGATGACCATCGGCAAGGGGCTGAAGGTCGAGCTGTTCGCCGACGAGGCGATGTTCCCCGAACTGGTCAATCCGGTGCAGATGGCGTTCGACGCGAAGGGGCGGTTGTGGGTCGCGGCGTGGCGGACGTATCCGCACTGGAAGCCGACCGAGCCGATGAACGACAAGCTGCTCATTCTGGAAGACACCAACCACGACGGCCGGGCCGACGTCTGCAAGACCTTCGCCGGCGACATTCACAACCCGACCGGCTTCGAGTTCTGGAACGGCGGCGTGCTGCTCGCGGCCGGGCCGGACTTGATGTTCCTCAAGGACACCAACGGCGACGACAAGTACGACATCAAGGAACGGATCGCTCACGGCTTCGACACGGCCGACACGCATCACACCATCAACAGCTTCACGCTCGATCCGGGCGGGGCGCTCTACATGCAGGAGGGGACGTTCCATCATTCGCAGATCGAAACGCCGTGGGGTCCGCCTCGCCGAGTCGCCAACGGAGCGGTCTTTCGCTACGAGCCGCGGCAGCAGAAGACGGATGTTTACGTCACGTTCGGCTTCGCCAATCCGCACGGACACGCCTTCGACGCCTGGGGCCAGGACATCGTCTGCGACGGCACCGGAGCCAATCCGTTCCACGCTCCGCTATTCTCCAGCCATCTGGAATTCCCGAACAAGCACAACCGTCCGCCGCAGGTCTATCAGCAGCGCACGCGACCGCTCCCCGCGATTGAAGTCCTCAGCAGCAGCCACTTCCCCGAAGAGTTCCGAGGCAACCTGCTGGTCCCGAACGTGATCGGCTTCCAAGGCATCCTGCGGTACAAATTGCACGGTTCTGGCGAGCCGGGCGGCGTCAGCCCCCGGACTGCCGCGACCGACAAATCCGGCGACAACGCCGCCCGGGGGCTAACGCCCGCCGGCTCGCCAGATGCGAACGGGATCGACGCCGGCTCGTCGCTCGGCGCAACCGAACTGGAACCGATCCTGTTCTCGTCCGATCCGAACTTCCGGCCGGCGGACATCGAAGTCGGCCCCGACGGAGCCATCTACTTCACCGACTGGCAAAACCCGATCATCGGCCACATGCAACACAACCTCCGCGACCCCAATCGCGATCAGGAACACGGCCGCGTCTATCGCGTCACGTATGAAGGACGGCCGTTGGTGAAGCCGAAGCAAATTGCCGGCGCACCAATTCACAGCCTGTTAGCGATACTGGCGACTGAGCCTGATGACCGTGTGAGGTATCGTGCTCGCATCGAACTTTCCGCACGCCCAACCAAAGACGTTGTCAACACGGGTATCGGATTTGGAACCGACAAGAAGGTTGATCCAGAGCAACTACCGCTCGAACTTCTGTGGGTCCATCAGCATCACAACAGCATCAACGTCCCATTGCTTGAGCGCGTACTGAACTCAAAAGACTTCCGCGCCCGCGCCGCCGCCGTGCGAGTCCTCGCGGCGTGGCGAGACGACTTGCTCGGGCTCCCAGCGAATCTGCCGAGCGGTGCTTCCGTGTCGCACGCGCGCGAGCAGTCGCATCGCAAGGCCCTCGAACTGCTGCTCAAGGCCGCGGCCGATCCCGCTCCGCGAGTCCGCTTGATGGCGATCTGGGCCGCCAGCTTCGTCCCCAAGGCCGAAGCCTACGAAGTGCTGCTCGTCGCCGCCGACCAGCCGACCGACCAGTACATCGACTTCCTCTCGAAGGAAGTGCTTCGCACGCTGCAGCCACTTGTCGACAAGGCCAAGGCCGACGGACGCCCGCTGGCGTTCGCGACTGAGGCTGGCGCGCGGTACCTGCTGCGGAACATGCCGACCGACCAGTTGCTCAAGCAGGAGCGCACCAAGGCGGTTTCGCTGGAAATGCTGTACCGGCCAGGTCTGCAAGACGCGCAGCGACGCGACGCCGTACGCTCGCTCGCCAAGCTCGAAAACAAACCCGAACTGCGAGTCGTGATGGACGCGATCGGCAACCTCGACTCCAAGGACCAGAACGCCGACACGACGGTCGTGTTCGACCTGGTGCGGCAGCTCACCGCCCGACCGGCCGCCGAACTTGCCGTCGCGCGAGCCGAACTCGAAAAGCTCGCGACCACCGCGAAGCAGCCGATCTTCCGCCAGATCGGTTTCGTGTCGCTCATCAGCGTAGACGGCAACATCGACGCCGCGTGGAAACTGGCCGTCACGAACGCCGGGCGGCTGATCGACTTCGTGAACGCGATGCCGCTCGTCAGCGACCCCGGCATCCGCGCGACCTTGTACACCAAAGTCGAGCCGCTGCTCGTCGATCTGCCGAAGGAACTATCGTCGCCCAGGGACCGCGGCACGGTCGGTCGATTCGTCCGCATCGAACTGCCCCGGCGCGGCACGCTGACGCTGGCTGAGGTCGAGGTGTTCAGCGGCGACGTCAATGTCGCGCGCAAGGGTCGGGCCTCGCAAAAGAACACGGCCCACGGCGGCGACGCGGCCAAGGCCATCGACGGCGGCACCGGCGGAATCTACGGCATGAACACACAGACCCACACCGAAGAGAACACCGGCAACCCCTGGTGGGAGGTCGATCTCGGCGATGAGTTCCCGATCGACCGCATCGTCGTCTGGAACCGCAGCGAAGGCGATCTCGGCAAGCGACTCGATGGCTTCACAGTCCGCGTGCTCGACGCCGCTCGCGCCGACGTCTGGAAACAGGAGAAGACTCCCGCGCCGGCCCGGAGCGTCGCGATGCAAACCGAAGGCGGCGGCAAGGCGATCCAAGTCCGCCGCGCGGCCATGAACGCACTTACGTATGTTCGCGGTCAAGAGACCAAGACGTTCGCGACGCTCACCAAGTTTATCCGCGACGACGTCGACCGCGTGTCAGCCATCCGTGCGTTGCAACGGCTGCCCCGCGCGACCTGGCCGAAGGAAGAGGCGCCGGCGCTGGTCGATGTGCTGGTCGCGTCGATCCAGAAGCTGCCCGCCGCCGAACGCACCTCGCCCGCCGCACTCGATCAGTTCGAGTTCGCCGACGCACTCGCCACGCTGCTGCCCGCCGACCGCGCCAAGAAGGTCCGAGCCACGCTCGGCGAACTCGGCGTGCGCGTCATCCGGCTCGGCACCGTGTTCGAGCGGATGTCGTTCGACAAGGACGTGCTGGTGCTGCAGGTGGGCAAGCCGGTCGAGTTCGTGTTCGAGAACACCGACCTGATGCCGCACAACTTCGTCGTCGCGCAGCCCGGTTCGCTCGAAGAGATCGGTCTGGCCGCCGAATCGACCGCGACCGACCCTGCGGCGGCCGAGCGCCAGTACGTGCCGGCGTCGAACAGGGTGCTGCTCGCCAGCCGACTGCTGCAGCCGCGCGAATCGCAGAAGCTCAGCTTCACGGCCCCGATGGCGAGCGGCGTGTATCCGTACGTCTGCACCTACCCCGGCCACTGGCGCCGCATGTTCGGCGCGATGTACGTCGTCGAGAACCTGGACGACTACCTGGCCGACCCCGACGGCTACCTGGCCGCGCACACGCTGCCGATCAAAGATGAACTGCTCAAGGACCGCCGGCCGCGCACCGAGTGGAAGTACGAGGACCTGGCCGGGGCGGTTGCCGACCTGAACGGCACGGCGGAGCACGGCGGTCGGTCGTTCTCGAGCGCCAAGCACCTGTTCGAGGTGGCGACCTGCGTCGCCTGCCACAAGCTGAACGGCGTCGGCGCCGAGTTCGGTCCCGACCTGGCGAAGCTCGACCCGAAGTTCACCCCAGCCGACATCCTGCGCGAACTGCTCGACCCGTCGGTGCGGATCAACGAGAAGTATCAGTCGTATCTGTTCGCACTTGAATCGGGCAAGGTTGTCACGGGCCTCATTCTCTCAGAGAGCCCACAGGTGGTGCGAGTTATCGAGAACCCGCTGGTCAAGGCCGAGCCGCTGGAGATCAAGGTGTCGGAGATCGCCGAGCGCAAGAGAGTGCCGCAGTCGATGATGCCGAAGGGCCTCTTGGACAAACTGACGCGCGATGAGATCCTTGACCTCGTCAGCTACATCGTCGCCCGCGGCGACGCGAAGCACGCGGTGTTCCAGGCCGGGCACGCACACTAAACCTCGAACAAGCGAGGTTCGTTCGGCCCATCTCGAATCGACGACGATTCATCGTGGCCGAGCGAAGCCCTGGAGTGCGGTGGCTTGACACCGCTTTGGATCGGTCCTCGCGAAAAACTCAAGCACTCCAAAGCGGAGTCAGGCCATCGCAATCCAAAGCGGAGTCAGGCCGTCGCACTCCAAAGCGGAGTCAAGCCACCGCACTCCAAAGCGGAGTCAAGCCACCGCACTCCAAAGCGGTGTCAGGCCATCGCACTCCAAAGCGGTGTCAAGCCACCGCACTCCAAAGCTCGCTTGGTCGATGACTAAAGAGCGAACGGACCGCAAGGCCATGA
>DAIOWH010000024.1:0-44581 GCA_036758585.1 Planctomycetia bacterium | reverse complement strand
CAGTCTCGAATCGACGACGATTCATCGTGGCCGAGCGAAGTTTTGGAGTGCGGTGGCGTGACACCGCTTTGGATTGGTCCTCGCGAAAAACTCAAGCAATCCAAAGCGGTGTCGAGCCACCGCACTCCAAAGCTCGCTTGGTTGAAGTCTAATCGCGATCTTGCGTTACCCCTAGCCGCTCACTTCATGCCCCTCTACAATGTCCGCCGCTTTCGACGGCCAGCTTCGGAAATGCCATGCTCGCGAAACTCAACACCTTCGCCCTGGTCGGAATCGACGCCGTGCCCGTGATTGTCGAGGTCGATGTTTCGCCCGGTGCGATACCCAAGACCGTACTCGTCGGGCTGCCCGAGATGGCAGTCAAGGAGAGCACGCATCGCGTCGAGCGGGCGATGGTCAACTGCGGCTACCAGCGACCGATGGACCGCGTCGTCATCAACCTCGCCCCCGCCGAACTCAAGAAAGACGCCGGCTCGTTCGACCTGCCGATCGCGCTGGGCATCCTGGCAGGCAGCGGACAACTGGCCAGCGAAATGCTCGACCGCTACGCGATCGTCGGCGAACTGGCGCTCGACGGATCCACGCGCCCCGTCAACGGCGCCCTTTCGATGGCCATGGCCGCGGCCGAACAGAAACTGAACGGCGTCCTGGTCCCATCCGACAGCGCGGCTCAAGCCGCCGTCGTCGAAGACATCGAGGTCATTCCGATCGGCTCGCTCACCGAGGCTGTCGGCTTCCTGAGTGGACAGCTCCCGATCGAGCCGCTCGCGGTGGACCTCGCCGCCGTCTTCGACTCGGCCACCGCGTACGAGGTGGACTTTGCCGACGTCAAGGGCCAGGAGTCGGCCAAGCGGGCGCTGACCGTCGCCGCAGCGGGCGGACACAACGTACTGATGATCGGTCCGCCGGGCACCGGCAAGACGATGCTCGCCAAGCGGCTGCCGACGATACTGCCCGTGCTGAACCCGCCCGAGTCGATCGAGACGACGCGCATCTACTCGTGCATGGGACTACTCAAGCCTGGCCAATCGCTCATGGCGGTCCGTCCGTTCCGCGATCCGCATCACACCATCAGCGACGCCGGCCTGGTCGGCGGCGGCTCGAACCCGACTCCCGGCGAGATCAGCCTCGCGCACAACGGCGTCCTGTTCCTCGACGAGTTGCCCGAGTTCGACCGGCACACGCTCGAGGTACTGCGTCAGCCGCTCGAAGACGGCTCGGTGACGATCTCGCGAGCACTCGCCAGCACCACGTTCCCCGCGAACTTTGTACTGGTCGCCGCGCTCAACCCGTGCCCGTGCGGCTTTCGCGGCGACCCGCGCCGGCAGTGCCAGTGTACGCCGATCCAGATCGAACGCTACGTGTCGAAAATCTCAGGCCCGCTGCTCGACCGCATCGACATCCACATCGAAGTGCCGGCCGTGCCGTTCCGCGAGCTTTCAGAGAAGTCGGCCGGCACGCCCAGCGCCTCGGTGCGCGACACCGTGCTCGCCGCGCGGCGCATCCAGCGCGAACGGTTCAGCAACCGCCCGCCGCGCGTGAACGGCCGCATGAGCCACCGGCACATCAAGAAGCACTGTGCGCTCGATCCCGAGTGCGAGGGCCTACTCAAGGTAGCCATGACCGAGATGGGTCTATCCGCTCGCGCGCACGACAAGATTCTGCGCGTCGCTCGCACGATCGCCGACTTGGCCGGCAGCGACTCGATCGCGGTGCAACACCTGAGCGAGGCGATCAACTACCGCACGCTCGACCGCAACTTTCGCATCTGAGATCCAACATCGGGAAGGCCATCAACATCGGGGAAGAAATCTTCCAGGGTGTTCGAGAACTCAAGCGTGGTGAGTCTGGGCGCGTCATTAATGTTCCGGATGTTGCGACGGTCAGATCGAAGACGGGATTGTCTCAAGGGCGCTACTTCTCGGCGTGTCGGTGCGAACTCTGCAGGATTGGGAGCAAGGGCGACGGGCGCCTTCAGGCGCCGCACGCAATCTCCTGATGGTCGCCGCAAAAAAACCCGCAAGTTCTGCTCGACGTTGCCTGACGACCATATTCGGATCCCGTGACACTGCGGTCGCAAATGGTCTTGGTAGCGATGATGAAGTGGCACCCATTCCCAGGAGGCCGCCCATGATTACGCAACTCTCGGTCGTCTTAGGGCCCGACAAGGCAAAGGCCCCCGTTGGCCGTTCGCTGCTTATTGGTGCGGCTGTCCTGGCTACGGTCCTCGCCTATGTGGGCAGTTACTTCTGCTTTTCACGCCGCGGTATGGCGGAAGCCGAAGATGTTGGACTCGACGGGTTCCTCTACGTCCCGTTCGACGCAGCCGCTGCCACCGAAGATTTGACCCGTCAGCACGCCTTGGCCAAGCTGTACGCGCCGTTGAACTGGTTTGACCGTCAGCTAATGGATAGCGACGTGCCGGTCACGTGAATCATGTGGAGCCTCGCCCCGTGATGGGCTGCCCGCAGGGGCCGGTTTGGCAGGTCATCCATTGAGCACCTCAACGAGCACCAGCCGAGAGCCATTGAAGTGGAAGCGAGTCACTCTCGTTGAATGCCTCGTTTGCCTGGCCATTTTCACGGTCTTGGCGGCGCTCACACTGCCGACCGTTCAGCCGCGGCCGATCATGTACACGAAGGTGTCCATTCCGCCTTTGTCGTTCGACCAGACCGAACTGGAGCACGTGTTCGGCGAACTCAACGCTCGCATGCAAGATAAGGGTCGCCGGACACTCTCGCGGGTCTTGTGGCGGAACGACGAACTGAAACACCGGCGGGTGACACTGCAAACCTCGAAAGAACTACCCTTGGGGCACGTGTTGCGGGTCTTGCAAGATAACGCGGGCATCCAGATCGACGACTCCGGTAGGTGTCGGACATGCGGCGGTCCGATTTCAGTATTGGAGATTCGTGACGCCGCAGCCGAGGCACGCCAACCTGCTGCTGGCGGTATGCGGTAGGTCCGCCTTGTCCGTTGTTCGACAGCTCGACGGCGAGCGCATACGGGGGCTCGTAGGTTCCATGCTTCAATGGAGTACGTGCTGATGCGGAAGCTCCTCCGGTTCCGACTTCGCACACTTCTGATTTCGGTGGCGGTCATCGCCGCCATTCTCGGCGTGGCACCCAGGCTATGGTGGCGCTGGAAGGTCTATCGCGCGCTGGAAGCGACGCTTGCGACCGGTCCGGATTTCTGGTGGGAGCTCAATCCACTCTCATCCAGCACGCGAGAGAACTACGCGTACCTGTTGAGCGATTACGAGCGAGTCTGCACCCGCCTGATGGCCATCGCAAAGACCGACGACTCGCGTCAGCGGAGGGAAAATGCCGTTACCGCGATCCGCGCACTCTCATCGCGCGCCGGTTCATTTGAAGTGCGTAAGCAGTTGCTCCCGCAACTCATCACCCTCGCATGCGATTCTGGAACAAGTCCGTCCCTCGTGGTCCAACTCGCCGAGACGATTGCGGATTGGATTCCCACGACTGGAGTGACGGTGGAAGAACGGACTCGCATACGCCGCCAGGCCGCCGACTGCAAGGGCGAGGAACGGATCGCCTGGATTCATGTCCTAGACTCGATTGGTGGGCGAGAGGAGGTGGAACTGCTGCTTCACTTTGGAGATTCACGCGACGACGCCCAACTAGGGGCTGTTTACAATTCCCACTTCAGGTTCATCAGATGGCTAGGCATGCTGCCGCATGTGGATCGCTGGATTCACGATCCCATTACCGCTGACCGAGCATTGGAGTTTTCGGTGCTCTCGCAAACGCATGTGGGGCGCGATCTGCTTCTGGCGTTCATTTCGGACAACTCGCAACCCGCACCCACGCGAACCAAGGCGATAGACCAACTAACCCAAACCGTGGCTGGCATCAACCTCCTTGCCGCGGCATGCGCCGACGGCGCACTCGCAGCAAATCTCGACAGCCTGCTCCACGTGGATTGTCGGCAGCATCTGGCGGAGAAATTGCATGAAGTTCTTGAGCGGAACGGCCGTGATTTGTGGCATGAACTCATCGATGGCCTTGATCCAAGTTACTGGCTACCGTCGTCCGGAAAAACGCTTCCTGCCGAAGTACAAGCTGACGTAGAAGCTCGGTATGCCGCCTTCCGCAAGCGACAGGCCCGATTGTCGCTCGACTGCATTCGCCTGTTGGCCAGAAACCCAGAGCGCACGACGCAGGCCGAATGGCGGTCGTGGTACGAAACCGCGTCACCACCGGTACTTGAGCAACGCGCCATTATCCAACTGGTCTTGGATCATCCCGAACTGCTGGAGAACTCGAACATCGTCCGGCGGTTCGTTCCATACCACCTCGGTTATCTTCCCGACGACTGCGTTCCACTCTACTGTCAACTCCTTCAGTCGGGCGACCCGACGATTCGGTACTGGGCTTGTCAAGCGTTGCTTGCCTATACTGATTCCGCCGAGGCCGTTTCCGCGGCCATTGACTTGATTGAGCAATCGAGGCCGAGCAATGCTGCGTCGGTTCACCCGGGCGCGATCGCCATGCTCAAGCGTCGTTTCGCAGTGAACTACTTTTGGGATACCGATGCATGGAGGAATTGGGCCGAATGCACTCGACGCGGTAGTCCTGCGTCAACGATCGTCAAATAGCGAGCGGCACGTTGTTGAGTCAATCCGACACGCGCCCACAGGTCTTGACCGCTCGGGTTGAACGGGCGCGGACGGATTCAGAACCACGAAACCCAACTGCCGTCTTCGAGCACGGCCGTCGGTTGCCGCCGGCGCTGTTCGATTCCGAAGATGCGGCGACGTTCCGGCGCGAGACCGCCGAGGCGAAGCGCGCCGCGCGGACTTACCTGGCCGCCGGCAACGACCGCGGCGCAATCCAGCAGCGGCGATAGCATCGCCGCCCAAGCGGCGCGACGCTGACGCCTCAGGACGTGAACCGGGTCGAACCCGTACCATTCCGCCGGCGGCTCGACCACGGCGATCCCACGCCGCGAGGCGATCTGGCGCAGTCCAACATCCAACTCGCCGGCGCGGGCAAGTACGCCCGCGAAGTCGGCGCGGCGAGTCGGGAAGAGGATGCAGCGAAACAGGTGAAATCGCCACGCCGACAGCGTCCGCACCGATTGCATCGGCGGCAGCGTCAAGCTGATCCGGGCCGACGCCTCTTGCAGCCGATCGAGACACCACTCGACCCAACCCAGGATGTCGGCCACGCGGGCGCCGTAGAGCAAGTCATTTCCGACGTCGGTCGCCAGCGCGATCGTCGGCACAGGCGGCCGCGCGGCCAGCGTGGGCCAGAGGCCGCACTCGGTGATCCCAGGCAACTCGCGGGCGAGCACACGACTCGTCATGCCGTAGGATCGCCCGTGCCCCATCGCCGTCAACACGTCGAGCGGGCCGGGCATGAGTCGATGGCACAAGGCAAACGCCGTGCGGAACCCCATCGTCAGATTGCTCGCTCCGAGCAATACGACGCGACTGCGCGCGACCGCCGGCGTGCGAGTGCTCATGGATTCAGGCTCTCACCGAACGTCGCCACGTGCGACTCGAACGCCGCCGCCTGTTCCAGGTTCGGAAAGTGGCCGGCGTCGCTGATCACCGTCAACTCCGCGGCCAGCGCGGCGGCCAGTTCGCGGCCCCACGAGATCGACGTCACTCGGTCATGCTCGCCCCAAATCACGCGGGCCGCCACGCCGCCCTGCCGCGCGGCATCGACCAGGCTCGCCGGCCGAAACGCCATCGCCGCGCGGGTCGTGCGCCACAGGGCGACCGAGTAGGCGCGCCAGTCAGGCCCCGAGCGCAGTTTCATCGCCAACTCGACGTTCGGTTCGATCGCCGGGTGGTTGGGGTCGGCATAGAACCGGGCCAGCCCGCGCCGCCACGCCGCGCGGCCCAGGCGACGCACGAAGAACGGCCGCGCGAGCAACCTGGTCGTCCACCGGTTCAGGATTCCGCCGCGTTCGCCCGCGGCATTCGACAGCACCACGCCCGCCACCGATTCCGGCCGCCTCACGCCGAGCGTCAGCGCAACCATTGCGCCGTACGACACGCCGACGACAAGAACGCGACGCCGGCCCGCACGCATTTCCTCTCCGCGACTCCGCGCCTCTGCGTGAGACTCCGCCGCCCGCGCGGCTTCGAGCACGGCCGCCGCGACTCGAGCCTGACCGTCGACGTCGACCAGCGCGAGCGCCTCGCCGTCCTTCTGCGACTTGCCGCAGCCCGGCGGGTCGTAGGCGACGACTGTGCCGAGCCGCGCAAGTCCGGGCAGGTTGCTGCGAAAGTGCATCAGCCCGCGGCCCAGCGGCGGCGCCAAAAGGATCAGCCGATCGGTCGGGCCGGCGGCCGGATGCACGACGTAACAAATCCGCACCCCGTCGACCTCAATCCAGCGTTCGACCTGTGGGTACGGAATGTCGTCAAACCTCATAGACTCGCCCTTGCCGCAGGCACTCGATCTGCGATCGTTCGACCTCGAAGTCGTCGGGGTAGTGAATGAGCCGCATGCGCGCGCGAATCTCCGCCGGCAGCGTGAGCAGCGATGCGTACGGCGTGTGCGTGGCGTAGTTCGTCTCGTGGATCACCAGGTCGCTGCCGGCCGCGAGCCAGTCGACGAGGTCGCGATCGAACAGGGTGTCGCACGAATAAGCCAGCGTGCGTCCGCCCGCCGCGATCCGCAGCGCGTAGCACGGAATGTGGTGCTGCGTCGCACGCACCTCGACCTGAAACGGACCGATCGTCGCGGGCGAGCCGGGCGTCAGCACACGGCAATCGAAGTAGTCGTCGAGCACGAGCGAATGGGTCGTGCCGCTGGGCGTCTTCAGTTGGCCCATCGCGCCGCGCAGTCGGCCGTCCCACAGGTCGGCGAGCACCGGCCCCGCCGCATACAACGTCGGGCGCTTGCCGTCAATGAACCGCTTGTAAAAACCGAAGCACTCCAGCCCGTTCACGTGGTCGCCGTGCAAATGAGTGAGGATCGCTGCGTTGATCGAGCCGACGCCAAGGTCCATGCCGCACGCGGCCGACGCCTCGCGCAGCACCTTGCGCAGCGGGTCGGGAAAATCGATGAGCAGACGCGACTGGCTCGGACCCTCGCCTGCGAACACCAGCAGCGAGCTGGAGTAGTACAACGCGGAGAACGCGTCGCCCACGCCCAGTGCTACGAAACGAAGCGACATCTCCATGTTCCCCAACGCCCTCAGCCCTCGACCTCGCGAGCGGCCCGAACGAACTCATCGAATGCTCGCTGGCCGAACAACACGAACCGCACCAAGTCGACGCCACGCTTCTCGCGAAGGAACGCGGCGACCGTTCGGATCGCGATCGGCGCCGCCTCGTCGAGCGGATAACCGTACGCACCCGTACTGAGCGACGGAAACGCCACGCTGCGGCATTGCTCGGCCGCCGCCCGCTCGAGGCTGCGGCGATAGGCGCTGGCCAAGAGGGCCGGTTCGCCGCGCCGGCCGTCGCGGTAGACCGGCCCGACCGCGTGTATGACGAACCTTGCCGCGAGTCGACCGCCGCCGGTGACGACCGCGTCGCCGGTCGCGCAGCCGTTCGGATGCTTGGCGGCCGTCTCGGCCATGATGCTCGGCCCGCCGGCGCGATGGATCGCCCCATCGACGCCCCCGCCGCCGGCCAGCCGCGAGTTCGCCGCG
The DNA here is from genome assembly GCA_036758585.1 of Planctomycetia bacterium. GTDB lineage: Bacteria > Planctomycetota > Planctomycetia > JALXBF01 > JBGPMX01 > DAIOWH01. The sequence goes on along the minus strand of DAIOWH010000024.1, from coordinate 36,946 downwards.
TTCACGATCGCGTCGGTCGCCTGCTGCGTGATGTCGCCCTGCACCAGCTCGATTACGGCACCGGCGATTTCCAGCCTCATGGTCGATACCCTCTCCGTTGCTGCGTCAGGTTACCGACCGGCCCGTGCCGGATCAATCGGCAGACTCGATACAATCGGCCAGGCGCGGGCAACGGCGGCGAGCGGTCGCGGCGCGAGTTCAGGTTCCCGCCGGCCGCTTCCGATCAGGAGAACGTGGTTCGCGCCGAGTCGCAAGGAGCCTCTTGTCATGATCTCGCGGATCGGACTTGTTGTGGCGTGCGCGCTGGCGATCGGTCGCCCGAGCGTCGCCGGCACGATCTATGTCAACAACATCACGGGCGACGACCGCGCCAACGGTGTGCACCCTGACATCAAGGGCCTGCGCGACGGGCCGGTCCGGACCATCCGCCGCGGTCTTGAGTTGGTCGGGCCTTACGACGGGCTTGTGATCGCTAACACCGACCTGCCGTACACCGAGTCGATGCTGATCACGCGCGTCGGACTATCGGGCACGCGGCAGTTTCCGTTCATCGTCGAGGGCAACGGGGCGACGCTTCGCGGCGCGGAACGGCTGCCAGCCGACGTCTGGCGGCGCGTCGGGCCGGGAACCTATCGCTACCAGCCGTATCGCAAGGGTCACTATCAACTCGTCGTCGGCGGCGCAGTGGCCGACGAGGTCGCGGCCGGCGGCGCCGACGCGCCGCCGCTCGAGCCGCTGCAGTGGGCGGCCGTGCACGGACTGGTCTATTTCCGCGTCGAGCCGGGCAAGTTCATCGACCAGTACGAGTTCGAAGCGCCCGCGCGCGAGATCGGGCTGGGCCTGCACAACGCCCGCAACGTGATCGTACGCAATCTGCGCATCGAGCTGTTTCGGCTCGATGGAATCGCAGTGACCGGCAACTCGCGCAACATCCGGCTCGAGAACATTCGCAGCACGGCGAACGGTCGCGCGGGCCTCGCCGTCACCGGCACGTCCGAGGTGCAAGTCGGTCGCATCGACGTCGCCGGCAACCGCGTGTCGGATCGCCTCGTTCAACTGAAAGGTCGTGTACACGACCTGCCCGACGCCGAGGTCCCGCCCCCACCGGCCCTGCAAGCCTGGGACCTGGGCTCCGGTCGTTACGTGCGAATCCTATCGCCCGACGCCGAAGAGCGCATCCGAGCCACCGCGCAGCGAGAATCGTCAGGCAGCTCCATGCGGCGATAGCAACGAAGCCGCCGACCACGCCGCACCGCCGGATTGAACTGAGGAGCGGGCCGCCGCACAATGACGGTCCAGACCACAGGAGGATGACCGTGCGTTGGGTTTTTCCGATCGTTCTCGGTTGCGCAGCGATGGCCGGCGCGCGCGCCGTGGCGGCCGAGCCGGCCACGCTGGTGTTGCGGGCCGGCAAGGTCGTGACCATGGACGATGCGCGGCCGACGGCAAGCGCCGTGGCGGTCCGCGGCGATCGGATCGTCGCGGTGGGCGGCGACGACGACATCGCGCGATGGATCGGCGAGGGCACGCAAGTCATCGACTGTCGCGGGCGGCTGGTCGTGCCGGGCTTCATCGAAGGGCACGCGCACTTCACTTCGCTGGGCGAATCGAAGCTCAGGTTGGACGTCAGCACGGCCGCGTCGTGGGACGAAGTCGTTGGCATGGTTGCCGCGGCCGCGAAGACAACCGCGAAAGGCAAGTGGATCGTGGGCCGCGGCTGGCATCAGGGAAAGTGGCGCGAGCCGCCTCACGCGCACGTCGACGGCTACCCGATCACCGACGACCTGTCGCGGGCCGTACCCGATCATCCCGTGCTGCTCACGCACGGCACGGGGCACATGTGTCTGGCGAACGCACGCGCGATGGAACTGGCGGGCGTCCGCCGCGACTCGAAGCCGCCCGCCGGCGGCGAGATCCTGCGCGATCGCGACGGCCGGCCGATCGGGGTGTTCCGCGAGGCGGCCATGCACCCGCTTTACCGCGCGCTCGACAAGTCGCTCGCCGGCCGGTCGCCGCAAGAAGTCCGCACCGAACTGCTCGCCGCCGTGCGCGAGGCCGCTGCCGAGTGTCTGCGGTTCGGCGTGACGACCTTTCACGACGCCGGTTCGCCGCTTAGCGAGGTCGACCTGTTCCGCGAACTTGCCGCCGACGGCAAACTGCCGGTGCGGCTCTGGGTCATGCTGAACGAGTCGAACGACGTGCTCGCGGCCAAGGCGGCGCAGTACCGTACCGTAGGCTTCGGCGACAACCACCTCACCGTGCGCGGCGTCAAACGTCTGATCGACGGCGCGCTCGGCACGCACGGCGCATGGCTGCTCGAACCGTACGACGACCTGCCGACCAGTCGCGGGCTGAACACGCTGGCGATCGAGTCGCTGCGGCGTACGGCCGAGCTGGCGATCGCGAACGACTTCCAACTCTGCGTCCACGCGATCGGCGACCGCGCGAACCGCGAGACGCTCGACCTGATGGAGGCCGCCTTCCACACGCAACCGGCCAAGACGGACCTGCGTTGGCGAATCGAGCACGCCCAGCACCTCGACCCCGCCGACATTCCGCGATTCAAACGGCTCGGTGTGATCGCGTCGATGCAGGCGAACCACGCCACGTCGGATGGTCCGTTTGTGGTCGCGCGGTTGGGCGAGCGGCGCGCCCGCGCGGGCGCGTATGCCTGGCGCAGCCTTCTGGACAGCGGAGCGATCGTGATCAATGGGACCGACGCGCCGGTCGAGACGCTCAACCCACTCGACAGTTTCTTCGCCGCCGTGACCCGGCGCATGGCCGACGGCCGAGCTTTCTTTCCCGAACAGGCCATGACGCGCGTCGAGGCGCTGCGGTCGTACACCCGCGACGCCGCCTATGCCGGCTTCGAGGAGCCGCTCAAAGGTACGATCACCGTGGGCAAGCTCGCCGATCTCGTTGTCCTGTCTCACGACATCCTGACCTGCCCGCCCAACCAGCTTCGTGCCGCCCGCGTCCAGTACACAATCGTCGGCGGCAAGATTGCCTACGAACATCGCCCGTAGGTACTGTGCCACAGTGAATAGGGTCTGAAATCGGCTTCGGTCGTTTAACCCGCAGCCGCAGGCGAGGCACAAGAAGCGCCAGCCATGCCTCGCCTGCGGCTACAGGTTAAACGAATGTGGAGCAGTGCTAAGCTAAGCTGCCGCCATGTGGTCACCGAGCACGGTGCGTGCAGCGCGCGATGGCGTCGGCACAGCGTCGCGCGCCGTCGCTGGGCCAGGGCGGTCGGGGCGGACGCAGCGCTGTGGCCCGAGCGAGCGATCGGCTCAGGTTCAGTTGTTTGAAGTCGCGGGTGGAAATCGGTACGCCGCCGCCCCAGCGGACCAGCGACGCGGCGAGCACGCGATGTTCGGCGAATCCGGTGCGCGGCGGAAAGACCAGCGGTGTGCGGTGGATCATCGCGTCGGTCGCCGTGCCGTAGCCGGCCTTGGCGACCATCACGTCCACTGACGCGGCAAGATCGCGAGCCGGCCATGCGGCCGGGTCGAGCACGTGCCAGTTCGGCCGCGCCTCGCCCGCCGCGTGGTAGCTGACGAAATGATAGCCGCCTAGCCGCGCGAGGTTCGTCCAGTCCATGTCGTGCTGACCGTAGCGACCGACATACATATATACGAGGCGGGTCGACCGCGGGATGCCGAGCGCGGCGCGCAGTTCGGCGCCGCGGGGTCGCCCGCGCCGCGCGACCAGGCCGACGTCTCGAACACGATCGAATCCCTCCAGTGCAAGCGACGGCTGCGCCTGCAGCACGAGCGACGCCTCGCGGTATTCCTGCTCCATCTCGCGAACCATCGGGCGGTGTCGCGCCGACAGGCGCCGGGCGTACGGCTCGTAAATCTGTTGCCAGGTGAAGTTGGCCACCAGGATGCCGGGGATGCCGGCCGATCGCGCCGCTCGCAACGGCAACGGCGCGATATCGCTGACAACTGCGTCGAACCGGCCGCGCCGCAGGAAATCGACCTCGGCCTCCAGCCGAGCGGCGGCCGCCGTGTGGATGCGCTCGTACGCATCGAGACTGGCGAGCCGATCGACCAGGCTGCTCTCGCCCGGCGGGTGCACCGTACCGCAATCGAACACGCCCTCGATCAGCTCGCACGGTCGGGCCGCCGACTGGCGCCAGGCCGCGAACTGGTTCTGATGCGTTTTGACGACGACGCGCGTTTGCCGCGGCAGCGCGGCGACGACCGCTGCCGCGCGGTTCAGGTGCCCGAAGCCGTGTGACGTGACGTAGTAAACGATTGCCTGCGAATCAGCCACGCCGCGGAGAATAGTGTGGCGACCGCGCAGCCGTCAACACGTCGCGCGGGCATGATGTCGTGCGCGCGACGCCGTCGTAGGCTGGGTGCGGCACCCAGCCTACAATCGCCACGCGGCCGTCTCGCGCGGGCATAATGTCTCCGGTTCGTTGACAGTGAGTTCGGAAGCATTATAATCGCCGCTGACTTCACCTGTGCTAGGGGTTGTAGGGCATAGCCGGTAGGGGCAAGAGGATTGTGTCATGAGCCAAGGTCCCAATAGACCTGCGGGCAACGGAGGAAATCCGCCTGCGCGCCCAAACGCGCCCGGCGGTACGCCCCAGCGCCCCGCCGGCGGGCAACGCGGCGGTGCTCCGGGCGCGTCGGGGGCACAGCCGTCACCCGTGCGTCCCGGCGGACCTGGCGCTTCGACGATCCAGCCAGCTCCACCCGGCAAAGGGGCTGCGCCGGCCAAGTCCGGCCCGCAGCCGCAACTGCAGATCGGCAGCTATCGAATCCTCGAGCGCATCGGCGCGGGCGGCATGGGCACGGTCTACAAGGCGGTTCACGTCGAGTTGGACCGCATTGTTGCGCTCAAGGTCATGCCGCCTGAGATGAACAACAACCCGACCAACGTCGCGCGGTTCAAGCGCGAGGCCAAGGCGGCCGCTCAGCTCCAACACGAGAACATCGTCCAGATCTACGACGTCAGTGAAGACAAGGGACGTCACTACCTGGCCCTGGAGTTCATCAAGGGTCGCGACCTGAGCGACATCATCGCCAAGAAGAAAATGCTCCCGGCAAAGGAGTCCGTCGAAATCCTCAAGGGGGCAACCAAGGCGCTTCAGCACGCCTTCGAGAAGGGCATCGTACACCGCGACATTAAGCCGTCGAATTTCCTGATCACCGAAACCAACGTGGTCAAGCTGTGCGACATGGGTCTGGCTCTGCGCGCCGACGCCGGCGAAGAATCAAAAGTGACTCGAGACGGCACGACCGTCGGCACTGTGGACTACATGTCGCCGGAGCAGGCCCGCGACAGCCGGTTGGCCGACACGCGCAGCGACATCTACTCGCTCGGCTGCACCCTGTATCAGATGCTCACCGGGCGAACGCCATTCGAGGAGGGGTCGATCCCCGAGAAGCTGTTCAAGCATGCCTCGGCCGCGCCGCCTGATCCGTTGCAATTCAATCCCGATATCCCGCCGGCCGTGCTCTACATCATGAACAAGATGTTGGAGAAGAAGCCGGAGGACCGCTACCAGAACCCGAAGGACCTGCTGGCCGATCTCGATGGACTCGATTTCGGCGAGAAGAAGTCCGGCCAGAGCGAGACGGCACAGGCGCTGGCCGCCGGCCTCGAAGCCGAACCCACCGACGAAGAGCAGGTGGTGCTGAAGCGCCACGCAAGCCCGCTCGCCAAGAAGAAAGAGCAGCAGGCCAAGAAAGCGGCGGCCGCTGCGGCCGTGGCCCAACAGAAGAAGCTGATGTTTATCGGTGGCGCTGTCGCTGCGGCCGCCTTGTTGGTGGTGGTCGTGGGCATGATCATGTTCCGCGGCGGCGAAGGCAAGCCGCCCGAACCCGCTCCGCCGCGGGTGAACCCCGGATCCGGCCAACTCACCAAGGGTGCGAGTCCGATTCCGCCTCCACCGGTTTCCGACAACAAGGACAAGCAGGGAAACGGCGCGGGCAAGTCGGCCGATCCGATCGCCAAACCCGGGCCTGAACCGGACCCGAAGACCCCGACCATTCCAGACGAACCCAAAAAGTCGGGAACCGAAGTCGTCGTGAAGGTCCCCGACACGCCGGTTCAACCAGAGCCGCCTCGTGTTTCAGCCGAAGAGCGGAAACGACTGGAAGCTGAATTGCTGGGAGACCTGAAGAAGTGGATCGAGCCGATTCCTGGCGCCCCGGTCCTGGTCGCACGCGCCGTCCAGTCCGAGGGCGTCTTTGGCAAACTTGAATTCGCCTGCACCAGCGCGAAAACCAAGGCGACGAACATCGAGATCGAAGACAACGGCCCGATCTTCGAACGCAGCTTCAAGATCGACAAGGCCAAGCTCGAGATTCGACCTCGCGTAAAGGGCAACTACAAGTACAGACCTGTCGTCGTCTTCGACGCTCTGGCCGCGCGCAAGGGATTGGGCAACCCGTACTTCATCCAGGCCACGGGCAGCAAGCTGACGTTCGACGGCATTGACTTTGTCCTCAACGCCGGCGACCTGAACGAGAGCATCGGACTGAAACCGTTCGCGATGTTTGATATTCAGGGTGGTGACATCAGCTTAAAGGATTGCACATTCACCGTCTTGGGCAAGCACTCCGAAAACGTCTCGCTGGTTCACCTACACGGCGTGAAGGAACCCGACGCGAGTGGCGACCGAACGGCCCGGCTCGGCATCGAGAACTCGTTCGGCCGCGGCGAAGCGCTGACCGTGGTCACGCTGAACAGTCCGCTGGCCGACGTCAAGGTGGTTGACTCGTTGTTCGTCGGCGGCCTGACCGGCACAACCAGCGGCCTATTCGACCTGCGCCCGCCAGGTCCGAACGAGGCGGCGGCCGTGCCGCAGCGGACGTTGCGATTCGTGCGGAGTTCTTTTGCGTGCACTGGCGATTTCCTGGCGCTCGATGGCTCGGTGCCGGGCGACATTGAGACCAGCATCTTTGTGGTCGACTCGGTCGTCGCCTGTGCAGCCAAGGGCGCCACTCGCCGTTTGGTCAAGACGAAGGGCTGGCCGGAACAGGCGGGCAGTCTGCTCAAACTCAAGATCGAGGAGCGCAGTACGCTCTACACCGGTTGGGGCGACAACCTGCTGGCGCCGAGCGGCGGCAGCAAGGTCGCGGCAAAGACGCCCGAACACTGGGTCAAGGCATGGAATCTGGAAAAGTCCGACTCGCACATTCGCAACGACAACTGGCCTACCGAGCCGATCGGCGAACTGGCCCTGGCCGCCGCCGGCAGTTTTGAGGCGACAAACGTGGCGGCCGGCATCAAAGGTCGTTTCGGCGAGACCACGATTGGCTGTATCGTCGATCGCCTCCCGCGCCAAACCGCGATGATCTCCGAACGGAGCTTCACTCGCTTCTCGCCTCCGGAACTACTCGCGATGGACAAGATGGTTCCGTCGTTTCTGCTGAACGGCCAACGCAACCGGATGCTCGACCGCTGGCGCGGCGACCAACAGCGACGCCGCAGCCAACAAGGCCAACCTGCCGCAGGCGATGAACTCGATGCGGTCTATGAATTCCCCGCGGCGTTCAACGTCAATGCGAGCGGCGATCTGGGCAAGTTCATCATGGCTCAGGTCGAGACAATGTCGCAGAGTAACGTCTTGATTGTCACGGGGTCCGGAACTCACCCGATGACGCCGGTAAAGCTCGCGGGCAAGTCGCTGATCCTGTGGTTCCAACCGACTGCCGGCCCGCCGCTGACGCTGGTTCCCGCGGCAGGCGCGGCCGCCGAGGCGCTATTTGAGGTGCAAAACGGCGACTTGGTGATCGAAGGAGCGAACATCAGCTATCCGGCAGCGCCCGCCGCCGGGCTCCCGCGCAGATTCATCAAGGTCGATGGCGGCAACCTGACGCTCAGCCGGTGCCGCTTGGTTGGCCCGCTGCAAGGCGAGACAGGCTTTCAAGCGATTGAACTCTCCGGAGGGAAACAAAACGCGAAGCCGCTCGACCCGTCGCTGCTCGCCGGCGCGGCGCCCCCCCAGGCCGTGAACCAGTCGCCACTGCATCTCGACTTCCACCCGGCCGCGCACGAACGGTCGAACGTCTGCCAACTGCTCGATTGCTTGATCAGCGTCGAGGCGGGATGTATCAAGACCACCGGTTCGCGCTGCGTTGTGCGGCTCAAGAACTGTGTGGCCGTCACGTCCGGCATACTTGCCTCGATGGAGGAAATCGACCGGACGCCGACTGACTTCGAGAGTGCTCTTGTAATCGAGGAGAGTACCATCGCGGCGGCCAGGTCGGTGTTGGAAGTACGCGAGTGGCTGGCACCCTCCACGCCCGACCTGCCGCTCGTCGTCTTTAGTCGTGACAATCTGTTCTGCAGCCCGTTCGAGGGATCTCGATCCCAGTACGCTGCGATGTTTCGTTACGGCGGCAAGACGTTGCAACAGGGGCTGGTTCAGTGGGAGTCCACCAGCGACGGTTACACTCATGAGCTTTTCGCGTACCTGGTCGGCCGAGAGGACGACAAGGGGCAAAGACAGAAATTCGATCAGGATTGGGTGCCGGTCTGGGGCCGGCCGCACATCATCGACGCGATCGTCGATGCCACACGGGCCGACAACATCAAGATCAAGGGCAGCAAGCTAAAGCTTAAGGATTTCGAGCGCGATAAGGACTTGAGCGTGCTGCAGGTGGTCGCCGCGTCGGTCGCCGGCAAGAAGGCATCGCACGGCGGCGCGATCGGGGCCGACCTCAGCCGTATCCCATGAACCTCGCCTTCGTCGGCAGCCCAGCCGAATGGCGCGACTTCCAGTCGACCGCGGGCGAACCTCGTCGACACTTGCTGGCCGCCGTCCTGTCCGATCCCGCGATCGCGGCTTCCTCCGAATGGCCCCCCTCGGCTCGCGTCGCCGCCGACTTGGAAGAACTGCTGCTCGATCGGTCCGTCGATTGCCTCGTGCTCGCCGGACCAATCTCGTCGCGTCTCGAACGACTTCGCCAGGCGATCGCTGCGGCACGGCCTTGCTTGTGCATGATGCCGCTCGATCTCGACGCCATCGCCTATCACGAGGCCGCGATGGCTGCGGACGATCAGCGAGTCGTCATCGTGCCGCACCTGCCGGGTCGGCTGCATCCCGCGTGGCGCGAGTTCGTCGGCCATTGCCGCTCGGCGAGTTACGGCGCGATGAGGCTGGCGACTCTCGAACGCACCGGGCCAGCGCCTGTGAGCGGCCGCCTGATCGCCGAAACGTATGCCGAGGCCGTCGATCTGGTCGCCGACCTGATCGGCGAGGTCGTCGAAGTCACCGCCGCCGGTGACCTCGATGCTGGCCGACTCATCGTGCATCACCGCACTGCCGCGGGGCTGGTGGGCGAGATTCGGCTGCTCTCGGAGCCGTCAGTTCGCGACGCCTCACCCAAGCCGGTTCGCTGGCGGTTCTCGGCGGAAATGGAGCATGGCCGCGCCACGCTCTCGTTCGATGCCGGGCTCGCGGGTGCCGCACGAATCTGTGTCGAGGGACTCGCCAGCGCCCAGACGGTGTCTGGTCCCGACGGCGACCACGATACCCTGTCCGAGTTTTCTCGCGCCGTCGCCGGCGAGCCGCACACCCCAATTTGGGCCGATGCGGCGCGGGCGGCCGAACTGGCCGATTCGGTCCGCATCAGTCTCGAGCGCCGCCGCGCCGTCGATGTCTACCACGAGCACCATGGCGAACTGGCCAGCTTCAAGGGGCGAATGACGTCGTTGGGCTGCGGCCTGATCTGGTTGACGTTGTTCCTGTTGTTGATCGTCGCCGCGGGCAAAGGGCTGAACTTGCCGGCGACCGACTGGATCGCCGCGGCGGCTGCAGCCGTCTGGCTTTTCTTTCTGGCCTTGCAGACGCTTCGGTGGGTGTTGCCCCGCGAGATCAAACACTCAAGTGCGGCGCCTGGGCGGCAAAACGGCGACAGAGCTTGATGACGCGGCACGAGTTCGCGGGCGTGTGCGTCAGCGGTCAGGGAGCCCTGACAGCCCTCTGAACGCGGAGTACAATGCATCCGCCGTTAGCAGTCCAAGAAAGGAGGCCCGCCATGACCGCGCGACAACCGCGATTGACGAAGGAAGAACACGCTCGCTTGGGAACGGAGATTTATGAACGACGAGTACTTCCACAGGTAGAAGCCGGTAACCACGGTCGAATTGTCGCCATCGACGTGGAAACCGGCGAATTCGAGATCGCCGACCAGACGCTTCAGGCCGCGAATCAACTACTGGCACGTTGTCCCGATGCACAGATTTGGTTTGTTCGGATCGGCCATCGAGGTGTCCATCGTTTTGGTTTGGGTAGGAGGATGGAGGCCTGATGATCACCGGAATAATAAGCGCCAACCTCGAGGCAGTGATCTTGCTGGTTGTCGTGGGACCGAATCGGCAGCAGCTCACTGTGAGTGGAGTGCTCGACACTGGTTTCAGTGGCGACTTGACCCTGCCCGCTTCAGTCAACGCTTCGCTCGGACTGGCGTGGCTCGGTCGCGAGCCGGGCATTCTCGCGGACGGAAGCACAGATCTGTTCGACGTGTATCAGCCGTTGTTCTCTGGGATGGTCAGCCCCGCCCCATCGAAGTCGAGGCCGCGAACGCGCAGCCGTTGGTCGGCATGAACCTGCTGCATCGCCATTCGCTTCACATGGAAGTCGTGAACGGTGGACCGGTACAGATCACCCCCCTGCCATGATCTGATACGGGGCGTCGTAGTCGTGTCCCGCCAAGTCAAACGCTGAGGTGCGGCGCCTCGGCGGCAAAGCGGCGACAGAGCTTGATGGCGTGTTGCGCGTCGTTGCGGCGCGGAACGACGACGCCGAACACGCGGCCGCGCAGGATTACGCCCTTTTCGATGTCGAGGCCGAACAGCCCGAACGACCATTCGGCGCGTCCGCCGCGCACGCGAGTCAGCACTCGCGCGCAGTCGTCGCGCCGGCTCATCTCGACATACGACCATTTCCGCCCGGCCGGCCGATAGAGCACGATTGGCAGACCGAACGGTGCACACAGCGCCATTTCTCGAAACGTGGGCGATCGGCCGTCGAGGCTGAACCGGGCCGCATCGACATCGCGCGGCGCCACGCACCAACTGCCGTGCGGCAGGTGCGTCGCTGCGACATCGAACCAGTCGCGGCTCGACTTGCCCAGGCACACCAGCAGTTGGTCCGCTCCGGCGCGGCCGCGAGTCGGTGCGCGGCTGAGGGTTCGAACCTCCAGTCGATCGAGCGGCGACTGACTGGCGGCCAGGACCTCGGCCTCCACTCGCGCCGGGGCCGCCGCGATCCAGTACAAATCGAGCCGCACGGGGCAGCGCGGCGTCGGTTCTAGTTGCACATCGACAAGTTGGCGGCGTAGGCGATGCGTCGGATGGGGCGAGTGAAAACCTGCCGGCCAGCCGGGCGTCGCAGCGGCACAAACTGAATCGATCGCGAGCAGCGGGCCGGGCCAACGATCGGTCCGTGCGACTCGCAACCCGCAGAGACCCGGCCGTACGCCGCGCAGCGCGATGCGCCCGCCCAGTTCGGGCAGCGCGAGTGTGTAGGCGTCACCGGTCGGCTTCCAAGCGTCTGGCATGAGTGACTCGCGATCGGGCATGCGGCGGGTTTTTGCGGCAAGCCGTGCTGCCGAACAAGAACCGACCGTCTATCATGAGCGGGCGAGCTTACAGAGGTCGACCTCCATTTGCCAGCGTACCAGCGAGATGACCAGCGTCTCCACGGCGACCAGCGAACCCGGCCCAGCGTCGGACAATTCGGCGAGCCTGTGCGACGGAAACGGCGCAGGCGGCGGCGCGCGAGATCACCTCTGGATCTGGCCCATTGCGGTGTTGTTCGCCGCCCTGCGCTGGTGGCCGCTCGTCCAAGGGCATGGCTTGGTGGGCGGCGATCTCTACACTTACTTCTTCCCGCTCAAGTCGTGGTACGCCGACTGTCTCGATCGCGGCGAGTTGCCGCTGTGGAATCCACTGATCGGTCATGGCATGCCCGCGCTGGGCGAGAGCCAGACCGCCGTGTTCTATCCGTTCAACCTGGTGTTGTACCGTTGGCTGGCGCTGAACACGGCGTACAACGCGAGTTTTCTGACGCACTATGTGCTCGCGTTCGGCTTTGCGAGCATGTACTTGCGACGGCTTGGCCTCGGCGCCAGCGGTACGATCATCGGCGCGATGGTGTTTGTTTACGGATGGTTCCCGCCCCGGAGTTGTCTGGAATGGGCGATCGTAACGGGCGCATGGATGCCGCTGGTGCTGTGGTGTATCGAGAGCTACTTGCGGCATCCGCGCACGCGCTATCTGGTGCTTGCGGTCGCCGCGCTGGCGATGCAGTTGCTGGCCGGGCACTTCAACCTCGCCTTCGTCACGCTGCTGGCGACGCTGATCTACACACCGCTGCGGTGTGTTGGGCTGCGAATGGACCGGGCCGCGGCGCGATCGCGGCTCGCACGCATCGCCTTGTTCGTCGGCCTGGGGTTCGGCGTAGCGTCGGTGCAACTGTTGCCCACGGCGGAGCTGAAGGTCCGCAGCCAACGCAGCGGCACGGCTGAGCACGGCCATGACGTCAGCTATGGCAACATTCCGGCCTGGTACCTGCCGCAAGTATTCGCGCCGTGGCGGTTCTATCCGGCGGTCGATCAGCCGTTCTTGCGCGACCAGTTCGGCCGGTCGAACACCAACAAAGTCGAGGCGCATCTGTATTTTGGACTGCTGCCGCTGGCGCTGAGCGCGGCAGGGCTTTGGGCCGGCCGGCGCCGCGGGCTCGTGTGGGCGTGGGTGGTGCTTGGCTGCTTCGGCCTGGCGTTGGTGACCGGGTGGTGGGCGAGCCTGCTGCATGACGTGCCTGGGTTCGGCTACTTCACGGGTCCCGGCCGCTACGGCATCATGCCGCAGCTAGCCGTGGCGGTGCTGGCCGGGTTCGGGCTCGAGTGCGTGGTGGCCGGGCGCCGCGGACGACGTCTGCGGGCGATGCTGGGTTTCGCGTTGATTGCGGCCACGTGGTGCGATCTGTATTGGGCCACCGACCTGGTTCAATACTCGCGGCCCGTGGCGATCTCGCCGATCAGCCTGGGGGACCGTTCGCCGCTTGCCCAGTTGCTCGATCCGACCGACCGCGTCGTGTCGCGCATGCCAAACTCTCTGACGGTCTGCGGCGTGGCGATGTTGCCCGTTTACCTGGGTATCGGGCCGGTCGAGTACACGCGGGCGCCGACCAAGCTGCCGGACGAGTTTCAGTGGAACCGGCCGCTCAGCGATGATGTACTCGCGTGGCTGCGGACTGCCGGAGTTACGCACATTCTGGCGACTGAGCAGCACGCCGACTGGCCGTGCGAACTGGTCTGGTTCGGATACGACCCGATGGTTCATGGTCTGATGGGCCGCCACCCCAGTGAGCCGCTCCTGCTGTACCGGCTGAGTTTGTCGCTCGGGCGAGCCTACGTCGTGGCCGACCCAGGCGCGGCGGCAGCGCCCGGTGACGTCGCCAACCTTGTGGCGCAGGCGGTCGGCATCGAGCAAGTGAAGGTGGGTGGCAATCGCGCCGAAGTTGTGGTCGATCTGTCGAGCGAAGCGGATGTCGTGTGCACGGACCTCGACTACCCCGGCTGGACGGTTGCCGTGGACGGCCGGCCGGCCGTGGCCGAGCGGCGGGGCGTCATGTTCCGTGGCGTGCGAGTTCCCGCGGGCCGCCACACGGTCGTTTGGCGTTACTTTCCGCGAAGCCTCAGCCTTGGAATCTGTGTGGCCGCAGGCTCGCTGTTGTTGGTCGCTGTGCTTGGATGGAAATGGCGGGAGAAATAATAAACCCCGCCGTCCGCACAAGGCGAAACGACGGGGCCGGAACAGAGAAGAGGCCAAAACGTCTATCAGGTCAACGCCGTTGGCGAATCTCTCGATTCCCAAACTCCGCATGACCGAGCATCATGATAACCCTGACCAATGCACTGTCAAGCGCGGGGCCAGAAAAATTTCGACATGGCGCCCGCCCAACCGGACCTCGTAGATCGAGCCTTGAATGACCGGTGGCCCAACCCTCAGGCCAGGGTGGGCGCGTGCATGTCGCGCTGCTGTCTCGCGCGTTTCGTCGTCGGCTGCCACTGACTTCTCCAAGCCGTGGTTTACGGGCCGCCCATGCTGGCCCCGCGAAAACTGCTTTGCGATTAGCAAAACCCGCTGCTATCTTGGGTTGGCTTGCCGGGATCGAGTCCGCCCTCCCCGAAACTGTTGAGGTAATGATCATGACCTCGCGTGCAGCAATCGTGGCCTTGTGGTTGTTTATGTCACTCAACGCGATTCGAAGCGCCGCGGACGGCGGCTCGCCTCAGGCGGCTGCCCAACCAGTGAGCTTTCACTCGGACGTTCGCCCCATCTTGCAGCGTAAGTGCCAGGGATGTCATCAACCAGCCAAGGCGAACGGCAAGTTGGTGCTGACTACGTTCGAGACTCTGACGAAAGGCGGCGAGGGCGGCGCGGCGGTCCAGCCGGGCAAGCCGGACGACAGCATCCTGGTCGAACAGATCACTGGCGACCCGCCGGCAATGCCCCAGAACGCGCCGCCGCTATCGGCCAAGGAAGTCGACCTAATCAAACGCTGGATTGCCGAAGGCGCCAAAGACGATACGCCCCCGGCGGCCAAGGACCCAATCGACCAGGACCACCCGCCGATCTACAAGGCGCCGCCGGTGATCTCGGCGCTGGCGTTCTCGCCCGACGGCAACATGCTGGCCGTCTCGGGCTATCGCGAAGTGCTGCTGCACAAGGCCGACGGCAGCGGCCTGGTCGGACGACTCGTCGGCCAGTCGCACCGCATCGAGTCGCTGGTGTACTCGCCCGACGGCAAACTGCTCGCGGCGGTCGGCGGCAAGCCGGCGGTGTTCGGCGAGGTGCAGTTCTGGGAAACAGCCAGCAACAAGCTGAAGCACTCGGAGATCATCGGCTACGACGTGTTCTACGGGGCGAGTTTCTCGCCTGACGGCGCGCGGCTGGCGTTCGGCAGCGCCGACAAGAGCGCCCGGGTCGTCGAGGCGCCCGGGGGCAAAGTGAAGGTGAAGATCGACCAGCACGACGACTGGTGTTTCGGGGCCGCGTTTTCGATCGACGGCAAGCACCTCGTCACGCCTGGCCGCGACCGTGCGCTGAAACTGATGGAGTCCGAAACCGGCTCGTTCATCGACAACATCACCTCGATCACGCCGGGCGTGCTGGGCGGGCCGCTGTACTTTGTCGCCAGGCGCCCGCAGAAGAATGAGTTCATCACCGGCGGCGACGACTCCGTGCCGAAGCTGTACAAGATGCTCCGCACCCAAGGTCGCCAGATTGGCGACGACTTCAACTTGATCCGCAACTACGAGAAGATGGCTGGCCGCGTCACGTGTGCCGCGTTCAACAAGGACGGATCAAAGCTCGTGGTCGGCGGGCTTGGCGGCGAGGCCCGCTTGTTCAAGGTCGACGATGGCGCCCGGCTTGCAACGCTCGCCGGCCATCGCGGCGCGGTCTTCGCCGTGGCGTTTCATCCCGGCGGTGAGCTGATCGCGACCGGCGGCATAGACGGCCAGGTTCGCATCTTCGAAGCGGCCACGGGCAACGTCGTCAAGACGTTTGTGCCCGTGCCGATGCAACCGGAAGTGGCGACCAACAAATGAAGACTCGCGAGGTCTCACGCAATCGGCAGATTGTGTTGTGGAACCAGCGTCACGCGCTGTTCCGGCCCAAGGATATGGCAGTGAAAGAACTCCAGAAACCCGCGCACTACCAGGTGGATGATGCTTAGTACCGCTCCACATTGAAAGGGGTCCGAACTCGTTTAACCCGCAGCCGCAGGCGAGGCACAACAAGCGCCAGCCATGCCTCGCCTGCGGCTGCGGGTTAAACGACCGAGGCCGATTTCAGACCCTATTCAATGCGGCACTGTACTTAGCGGTTCGTCCGCGAATGCGATGGTCGCTCGCCAGCGAACGGCACAACCAGGGGTCCGAAGTTCCAAAGTCGCGTCGGCCAAACGAAACGGCATGGTCGCGCCGGCCGCGGTGCTGAAATCGCCCATGCGCGCGCCTTGGGAGTGCCACGCAAACTGGCGAGCCACGCGGGAGGGGAACACTGAGCGATCGGCGCCGGAATCAATCAAGCCATCGAGTGCCCACGAACGGCGTGGGCCGTGTATCGACACCGTGATGATGGGCCGAACGATGCCGCTCGGCAACTGCATGAAGGGAAACTCAAACTTCACAGCATCCCCACGATTTCTGTCCCATGCGGCAATACGTGGTGGATCCGCTGTGCGTGGGTGGGGTCCGGTCTGGCCTGGTCGGCCATGTCCGCAGCCTCGTCCAGCGTGGTGCCGAACCCAAGGACTCGCTGGTCGTCCTGGTCCCAGACGATCCACTTACCTTCGTATCGTTCCATTACCTCGACCGGGATCTGTTCGTACATGGCTCGGTTCTCCGTGAGGGAGTCGCGATGCGTTCGACCAGTACCAGTAGTAGTGTACTCGTTTGGGTGATGATGACAACCGCGGCCTCGGCCGGCCCGCCGGCGGTGCGCGAGCTGCAGCCGTGGGGCGCCCAGCGCGGGCAGAGCGTGACGGTCACGGTCGTCGGCGACGCGCTGGCGCCTGGGGCTGAAGTGTTCTCGGGCGTGCCGGGGAAGCTTGAGGAACAACCCGGCGGCAACGCGGGCCAGCTCGTTTTCAAGCTCGACGTGCCGCCCGATGCGGCCGTGGGCGTCTACCCGATTCGTCTGCGAACGCCGGGCGGACTGTCGAACGAACTGCTCTTCAGCATCGGCGACCTGCCTGAAGTCGCCGAGACGGAACCGAACGACACGATGCCGGCCCCGACGCCGCCCGGAGCCGCGAACTCGCCGACGAGCGGTACGGCGACGCTGCCGGCCCTGGCGCTGGCCGCCACCGTGAACGGCGCCGCAGGCGGCGCCGATCAGGACGTTTTTCGCATCGCCGGCAAGAAGGGACAGCGACTCGTGGCCGAAGTCGAGGCGCAGCGGATTGGGTCGATGCTCGACCCGGCACTCCACCTTGTCAACGCGGCGGGCCGCGAACTGGCGCTGGCCGACGACACGGCCGGCCTCGGCGTCGATTGCCGTCTCGATTTGACGCTGCCCGACGACGGCGATTATTTTCTGATCGTCCACGACACCAAGTATTCCGCCGCGTCGCCCAATCACTATCGCCTGAAGGCCGGCTCGTTCGTCTACGCCGATGCGGTGTTCCCGCTCGGCTGGCAGCGTGGGCGCGAGCTAGACGTTTCGCTCGCCGGCGGCACGTTTGCGGCGCCGGTGACTCGAAAGGTCACGCCGACCGCCGTCGCCGGCGCCAACCGCGCGTTTGTGCCGCTGGCGACCGACAGCGGCGTCGGCCTGCTACCGGCGCGACTGGCGATCGGCGACGCGCCCGAGCTGCTCGAGCCCGACGCGGCCGACGATCGCTGGTTCCGCGACGCGGCGGTGATGAACGGCCGCATCGCCAAGCCAGGCGAGGTCGATCGCTACAAGTTTCCGGTGCAGCCGGGCCAGACATGGATATTCGAGGTTGATGCCGCATCGCTCGGCTCACCGCTCGATGCGCTGATTTCTGTACTCGGGCCGCAAGGCAACCAGCTTGCGTCGGCCGACGATGGGAATGGACTCGATCCGCGCGTACAGTTCCAGGCGCCCGGCGGCATCGATCACGTCGTGCTGGCCGTCGAAGACCTGCACCGGCGCGGCGCGGCGAACTTTGGATACCGCCTGAAGGCGCGGCCGGTACGCAGCGAGTTCACGCTGCAGGTCGCCTCGCCCGTCATCAACATCCCGCGCACGGGCGTGGCTGTCGTTCAGGTGAACGTCACCCGCAGCGCTTACAACGGCCCGATTCAGCTGGTGATTCCGGACTCAGTCGATGGAGTCACGGCCGAAGATGGCCTGGTCCCCGAAGGCGCCAACACGGGCACGTTGCTACTCTCGGCGGCGGCCGACGCGACGTTACGGGCGCTCGATCTCCAGGTCGCTGGTCAGGGCGGCCCGGCGGCCAAGCCGCTGCGTCGGCCGGCCAGTGCCGCCGGTCGCAGCCCGTTTGCGATGGCCGAGTCGTTTGCCGCACGCGTCCCGGCCGCGATCACCGAAGCGCCGCCCGTGGTCTTCACGGTCGCAGAACGCTCGATACGCATCGTGCATGGACACAATCGCTCGCTCAGGATCGCCGCGCAGCGCGGACCCGCGGCGACCGAGCCCATCGCCGTGAACGGCGTCGGCCTACCGCCCGGCGTTGTGGGCGGCACTGCTGGAACGATCGCCAAGGAGGCCAATGAACTGGTGTTCAACCTGCAATGTAGCCCCGAGAACCCCGTGGTCGCACCGTTCACCATGCAACTCACGGCGACAACCGCCGTCGCCGGTCGGCAAGAGACGATCCAACTCGCGCCAGTGCGAGTGGAGATCGGCCGGCCGTTTGCTCTTGAAGTTCTGAGCCAGACGATCACGATAGCGCCCGGCGGCAAGGCGATGATCAAGGCCGTCGTGCGTCGCGAATCGCCGTTCGACGGCGCCGTGAAAGTTGGCCCGGCCGGCGGGCTGCCCCAGGGCGTGTCGCTCGCGTCGGTCGAAGTCCCGAAGGGCGAATCGCTCGCGCTGGTGGAACTCGCCGTCGCCGACAATGCCGCACCGGCCGAGTTCGACCTCGCCGTCCGGGCGTCCACCGACATGGAAGGACGCAAACGCGACAAGGACTATGTGATCCCCGACACCCCGGTTAGAGTCAAGATCGGCCCAAGGCCATGAGGCTGCGATGTTCACGGCGGAAGACATACCGCCGCCCTGCTGAGACGGCCATTAGAGTCCTACTCGGTAACATGCCCGCGCCGTGCGCGCATGTTCGTGGCCGACGCTGCCAGCGTCGGCGGCGGACGCTGGCAGCGTCCGCCACGTGGGGTTGCGGGCGCAGCCCGCGTTAGGAGTGAAGCCTATGAAACGAAACAACAAGCCTTCCGTCATCCTTCAACCGCTGTTGGTGTTTGCGATCGGCGTGGTTGTGGTTGTGCCGTATGGCAGCGCGGCGGAACCGTCTGTGGCCGCCGACGGGCCAAAGATTGTGCGGCTCATGACCTATCCCGACTCGCTGACGTTCGAACACGCACGCGACGTGCGACACGTTGTTGTCCTGGGTGCGACGGAATCGGGAACGACTATCGATCTGACGGCGTCGGCCGAGTTCAAGTCCGAAGCCGGCAGCGTGCGAGTTGGGGCGGACCGATACTTCGAGCCGGTCAAGGAGGGGGTCGACAAGGTGATTGTATCGGCGGGCGGCCTGACGGCGAAGTTTCCGGTTGTCGTGCGCGGCATGGGCAGCCCGCCGGTCAGTTTCGTGCGAGATGTGATGCCCATCTTGTCGCGGCTCGGCTGCAACGCGGGCACCTGCCACGGGGCGCAGAAGGGCCGCAACGGGTTTCGGCTTAGTCTGCGCGGGTACGATCCGGCGTTCGATTACCAGTCGCTGATCGACGACCTCGCCGGCCGGCGGTTCAATCGCTCGGCGCCGGACGAGAGCCTGATACTGCTCAAGCCGACCCAGGGAGTTCCGCATGAGGGCGCCTTCGTGCTCGATCCGAGTTCGCGCGCCTACGCCACGCTCAGGCAATGGATCGCTGAGGGCGCCGCCAGCGACGTCGAAGTCACGACCCGGCCGAGCCGCGTCGAGATTCAGCCAGCCGCTCCAGAGATGACGAACCCCGGCGAGAAGCAATCGCTGGTCGTGATCGCACACTACGCCGACGGGACCTCGCGCGACGTTACCGCCGACGCCAACTTCTCGAGCACGGTCACCGACGTAGCGACCGTCGCGTCCGACGGCCTGGTCGCCGCCGTGCGTCGCGGCGAGTCGCAGATCGTCGTACGCTACGAAGGGCAGTTCGGCGTTGCAGGCGTCACCGTGATGGGCGACCGCACCGGGTTCCAGTGGCAAGACGTCGCCGAGAACAATTTCATCGACGCTCTCGTGTACAAGAAGCTCAAGCGGCTGAAGATTCTTCCCGCTGAACTCGCCAGCGACGCCGAGTTCATGCGACGCGTCTATCTGGATGTGACCGGAGTACCGCCGGGGCCTGACGAGGTGCGGGCGTTCCTGGCCGACACGACCGATTCGCGAGCCAAGCGAGACCGCCTCGTCGACGAGCTGCTCGAAAGCCCGGCTTATGTCGATCACTGGACCAACAAGTGGGCCGACCTGCTGCAGTGCAACAAGAAGTATCTCGGCGAGAAAGGCGTGTGGGCGTTCCGTAATTGGATTCGCCAGTCGATCGCGTCGAACAAGCCATACGACCAGTTCGTCCGTGAACTGCTCACGTCGGTCGGCGGCACGTTCGAGAACCCGGCGACGAGTTACTTCCGCGTCACGCGCGATCCGAACACAAACGCAGAGAACGTGACCCAGTTGTTCCTGGGCATCCGGTTCCAATGCAACAAGTGCCACGACCACCCGTTCGAGCGCTGGACGCAGAGCCAGTATTACCAGTTCGGCGCGTTCTTCGCTCAGGCGGCGATCAAGCCTGGCGCCGCTCCCGAAGACCAGGTCGTCTACGAGCGGCGCGACGGCGGCGAGGTCGCACACCCGAAGACGGGCCAGCCGGTCGCTGCGGTCTTCCCAGTCGGTCACGCCGGCAAGACGAGTGAGACCAAGGTGCGGCGAGCGATGATGGCCGAATGGATGACCGCGCCCGAAAACCCGTTCTTCGCCAAGTCGATGGCCAACCGCGTTTGGAGCTACTTTTTGGGCAAGGGCGTCATCGACCCGGTCGACGACATTCGGTCGTCGAACCCGCCGTCGAACCCGGAACTGCTCGACGCCCTCTCTGCCGACTTTGTGCGGAGCGGTTTCGACGTCAAGCACCTGATGCGCACGATTGCGAAATCGCGCACCTATCAGCACTCGATCAAGACCAACCGTTGGAACGAAGACGACGCGAACAACTTCTCGCACGCAGTCCCGCGGCGGCTCACCGCCGAGCAGTTGCTCGATGCGATTCACGTCGCGACCGGCTCGCAGCCGCGATTCCCCGGCGTGCCGGCCGGCTTCCGCGCGGCGAAACTGCCCGACACGAAACTGGCGGCGGGCGAGTTCTTCAGCCTGTTCGGATCGCCGCCGCGCGAAAGTCCGTGCGAATGCGAACGCAAGGGCGAAGTGTCGCTCGGCCAGACGCTGAATCTGATCAACGGCCCCACGATTGCCGAGGCGATCGTCGACCCGGCCGGCCGCATCGCTCAGTTGATGAAGTCGAGTCCAGACGACAAGAGGATCATCGACGAGTTGTACCTCGCCGTCCTCAACCGACCTCCCCGCGAAGACGAGGTCGCCAAGGTGCTGCCCCAACTCGCCGCCACCGAGAACAAGACCGAGGCGGCCCAGGACTTGATGTGGGCGCTGGTGAATAGTCCCGCGTTCTTGTTTAATCGCTGAACCCCAAAACGTCGTTGACCGATGAACCACGAGCGTAGACAATCTTCGCTCAGAACAGCCTGACCACGATTACAGGAGTACGAACCATGCTGTCGATTCCTGGACCACGAGCCAAGTTGTGTGACGGCTGGAGCCGCCGCGAGTTCATGCGAGTCGGCGGCGCGAGCATGCTGGGCCTGAGCTTGCCGCAGATTCTACGATTGGAGGCCGACGCGGCCACGTCGGCAAGCGGCATGATTTCCGCCAAGGGGCCGGGCGCAGGCACGGCCAAGCACGTGATCCTGCTCTACCTGCAGGGCGGGCCGAGCCACATCGACATCTTCGATCCCAAACCCGACGCGCCCGATAACATCCGCGGCCAGTTCAAACCGCTCGCGACCAAGCTGCCCGGCGTTCATATCGGCGAGCACATGCCCAAGCTCGCTAGCGTGCTCGACAAGGTCACGCTCATTCGGTCCGTAAGCTACACGCCCAACGGCCTTTTTAACCACACGGCCGCGATGTACCAAATGCTCACTGGCTACACTGCCGACAAGGTGTCGCCGAGCGGCCAACTGGAACCGCCCGCGCCAAACGACTATCCGAACGTCGGCTCGAACGTGATCCGCCTCAGGCCGATCGATACGCCGATGTTGCCCTTCGTCATGCTGCCGCGCCCGTTGCAGGAATCGAACGTCATCGGCAAGGCCGGCACGGCCGGGTTCCTCGGCAAGGCGTTCGACCCGTACTACCTGTATCCGCCGAACGCCGACGGCGACATGGCCGCGATGGACAAGGTCAAGGTGGATGACCTGACCCTGCGGGCCGAGATCAGCAAGCTGCGGCTGCAGAAACGGGCCACGCTCTGGAAGACCATCAATGAAGGCATGCCGGAGGTCGAGAAGGCGGTCAGCGGCTATGCGCTCGACAAGTACTATGAGCGGGCGTTCGACCTGATCATCTCCGGCCGCGCACGCGACGCCTTCGATCTGACGAAAGAACCCGACGCGATGCGCGACAAGTACGGTCGCCATCCGTTTGGCCAGAGCGTGCTGTTGGCACGGCGGCTGATCGAGGCGGGTACGCGATTCGTCCAGGTGAATTGGCCATCGGTCGCGAACGGCGACCCGAACACGACCGCCTGGGACACGCACGCCGCCAACTTCGGCCCGCTTAAGAACCTTCACTGCCCGAAGCTGGATAGCGCACTGTCGTCGCTCGTCGAAGATCTCGACGCACGCGGACTCTTGAAGGAAACCGTCGTGCTGGCGATCGGCGAGTTCGGTCGCAGCCCGCGCATGGGCGTCAGCACATCGGGCAATTCGAACTCGCCCGACGGCCGCGACCACTGGCCCTATTGCTACTCGGCGGTCATGGCCGGCGGCGGCATCGGTCGCGGCGTCGTCTACGGCAAGAGCGACGAGCACGCCTCGTCGCCCAGCGAGAATCCCGTACATCCCACAGAACTGCTCGCCACGATCTACCACATGCTCGGCATCAGCCCGGAAACACTGGTCTACAACCACCTGAACCAGCCTCGCGAGTTGGTCCAGGCCAAGATCGTGCCGGGGCTGTTTGTGTAGTGGCCCAAGCATACGTCAAACGTGCCCGGTGCCCGCATCCTACTGCGAGTTTTGCGAACGCGGGCGCCTCGCGTGGCCGGCTCTGGAGCGACGAGCGACCGAGGGCTGGCGAATCACTACGTACGGCGCCGCCGCGACATTCACCCAGGTCGCGTCAGTACAATTCCGCCGACCTTGGACCCGCTTGTACATTGAGCATAGGAGGTTTCATGAACTCTGCAGCGCGCGTCGGATCACTCTGGACTGTTGCACCGCTGTTGGCCGTCACGGTCGCTCTTGTGGCTCTCGGCTACGCCCCGGATCGAGCACAGGCCCAAGACGTCGCGTTCCAGCCCGACGACGGCGAACGCCGAGCGGCTGCGATGATTGGCGACGGCGCGCTCCGCGCTCACATTCGTTACCTGGCCGACGACCTGCTCGAAGGCCGCGGACCCGGCAGCCGCGGCGACCTGCTGGGCCAGCGCTACATCGCCACGCAGTTCGAATTGATGGGCCTCAAGCCGGCCGCGCCCGGCGGCGGATGGTTCCAGCCCGTGCCGCTGGTCGGAGTCACCACGCACGTCCCCGACACCGTCAGGTTTCGTAAGGGCGATGACTCAGTGGCGCTGCGCTATCGCGACGACCTGATCGCCACAAGCGGTCTGGTCAAACACAAGGTGGCCGTGCGCGACGCCGACGTCGTCTTCGTCGGCTACGGCATCCAGGCGCCGGAATACCGGTGGGACGACTTCAAGGGCGTCGACGTGCGCGGCAAGGTGTTGCTCATCATGAACAACGATCCGGCCGGAGATCCCAAGCTGTTCGCCGGCAGGACGCGGCTGTACTACGGCCGCTGGGACTACAAGTACGAACAAGCTGGCCGCGTCGGCGCCGCCGGAGCGATCATCATTCACACGACCCCGTCGGCCGGTTATCCGTGGCAAGTGGTGCAGACGTCGTGGACGGGCGAGGAGTTTGAGCTGCGAGCCGCCGATGGCCCGCGCGTGCCGCTGCGCGCGTGGGTGACCGACGATGCCGCGCGCCGGATCGCGACGCTCGGCGGGTCCGACCTCGACAAACTGCGCGAGCAGGCCGAGAGCCGCGACTTCAAGCCGGTCCCGCTCGGTGTGCAAC
Organism: Planctomycetia bacterium; assembly: GCA_036758585.1. Taxonomy (GTDB): domain Bacteria; phylum Planctomycetota; class Planctomycetia; order JALXBF01; family JBGPMX01; genus DAIOWH01. The sequence goes on along the minus strand of DAIOWH010000024.1, from coordinate 12,886 downwards.
TTTCGATGGACCTGACCTGCGACATCCGCGAACAAGACACCGCCAACGTGCTGGGCCTGCTCGAAGGCAGTGACCCACAGCTCAAGCGCGAGATGATCGTGTACACGGCCCATCACGATCATCTCGGCATCGCGGCCGAGGGGGTCGCCGGCGCCGACCGCATCTACAACGGGGCCGTGGACAACGCATCGGGCACGGCGGCGCTGCTCGCGCTGGCCCGGGCCTATCGCCACCTGCCGAAGCCGCCCGCCCGGTCCATTCTGTTCGCGGCGGTCGGCGCCGAGGAGCAGGGGCTGCTCGGCTCGGAACATCTGGCCGCTCATCCGCCCGCCGCACCCGGCTATCTTGCCGCGACCATTAATATTGATGGAGTGAACATCTGGGGCCGCACCCGCGACGTGAACGTGATCGGTCACGGCAAGAGCAGCCTCGACCGCCTCGTCGATTCCGTCGCAAGACTGCAGGGCCGCGTGGTCACGCCCGACCAGTTCCCCGACCGCGGCTTCTACTACCGGTCCGATCAGTTCAGCCTCGCGAAGATCGGCGTACCCGGCGTGTACCTGCACTCGGGCATCGACGTCATCGGCAAGCCCGACGGATGGGGCAAAGAGCAGCAGGAAAAATGGGAGGCGACTCGTTATCACCAACCGAGCGATGAATACAGCGACGACTGGGACCTCTCAGGCGCGGTCGAGGACGTGCAGCTTCTCTTCTACGTCGGCCTGCGCGCCGCGACAGACCGTGCGATGCCCCAGTGGAACCCCGGCGATGAATTCGAAGCGGCCCGACGCGACGCGATCGAAGGCCGCAAAGGCCGTTGAGGCATTCCAGATCGGAATCGGCGGTGGCCTCCAAACCGAATCTGCCGTACACTTGGCCGGCTGCCGACAGACCTGGTGTGAGCCGAAAATGATGCTCTTGGAAACCGCTCGTTCCGCCTTGATTCCGCTCCGAGCTCCCACAATCATGGCGACCGCCGTTGCGTAGTCGTGTCGCCCAGTTGAGCGACCCCGGCAGTCAGCATACGTCCGGGGAAACTGAGTGAGCCACCATGATCAAGCACACAGTGGACGGCGGCGTCATTCGTATCGAGACCAACGCGCTGAAGGCCGAGGTGCGCACCGAGGGCTACACGTCGGGCGTGGCAGCCGGCACGCTCGTCGACAAGAAGACCGGGGCCAAGGACCTTGGCTTCGGACTCGCGATTGTGGACTTTCTGTTGGAGCCGGGCGAGCCTGGCCGTGCTCCGGAGCCAGGTCAGTATGAGTTCGGCGGCAAGTTTACCGCCGTACACGGCCACATCGCGAAACGCTACGCGGCCGGACCGCAGATCTGCACTCAGGCCAAGAAGTTGCCGTTCCAGGTGGTCGAGGGCGACGGCTTTCTTGTCGTTCGCCAGTGGTTCACGTGGCATCAGGCGTTCGCGCCCCACCAGGCCGGGTCGGTCTGGGAGCAGACGCTCGTGTTCCCCGACGACACGCGCTACTTTCTGAGCGCCGATCGGGTGACGACGGTCTGTGAGTCGAAGACGTTGTTTCTGCGAGTCGACATGCCGGGCCACATCAAGCATCGAGCCGGCGACACGTTCGAGCACGTGTACCTGAGTTACGGCGATCAGGTGCTGCCCTCCACCGACTTCGTCATGGACTTTCCGCCGGACGGCGGCAACCTGTACCAGCGCGGCAAACAGCCGGCCCCGCAACGGTTCATTCGCGCGTACCAGATCAAGAGCGGCGAGCGGCCAGGCCCGTGGCTGGCCGGCATGACGCTGGAACCGTCGGACGTCTATGAGGCGTGGTGCCATCAGCGTGGCTACGTCTGCATGATCGAGGAGTTGGGAGGGCGGCCGACCAAGCCGGGCGACACATTCGGCGCGGCGTACGTCGTCGGCTGGTTCGACGACATTGCCGCGATGCGATCGGCCTACGATCGTTACTACGGCTGGAGCGGCATCGAGCTGGCCGGGCCGGCCGAGCGTCCTACCGGCTTTGTCGGAGTGAAACAGGGAGAGTTGAAGCCTGTCCGCCGCTGAGCCGGGCTTGGTACCGCTCCACACTGAAAGGGGTTTGAATTCGTTTAACCCGCAGCCGCAGGCGAGGCACAACAAACGCCAGCCACGCCTCGCCTGCGGCTGCGGGTTAAACGACCGAAGCCGATTTCAGACCCTATTCAGTGTGGAGCGGTGCTTAGAGGCGGTGTTCGACATGTTCCGCGAAGTACTCTGCTTTTCCGCGAGTTGTTCCTCATGCCTGGACGAGTCGACGATCGGTACCTGCGGAGTTCTGAGACCATCGCGAACGTCGGCGCTCAGGTTCGTCGCGGTGAACGAAGCTGCGTCGATGTCGTCGAGTCGTGCCTGGCCCGCATCGAAGAGTTGGAGCCGCTGGTGCGTGCATGGGTGATCGTCGACCGAGCCGGCGCGCTCGACCAGGCGCGGCGGCTCGACGCGGAACTCGCGGCGGGCAACTGGCGTGGGCCGCTGCACGGTATTCCGATCGGCATCAAGGACCTTGTCGACGTGGCGGGGTTCGTGACGGCCGCCGGTTCGCCGCTGCTGGCAGACAATGTCGCGGCTCGCGACGCGACGCTCGTCGCGCGGCTGCGACAGGCCGGCGCAGTGATACTCGGCAAGACGGTCACGACGCAGTTCGCCAGCTTCGATCCGCCGGCGACGCGAAACCCGTGGAACTTCGAGCGCACGCCGGGCGGCTCGTCGAGCGGGTCGGCGGCGGCCGTCGCTTGCGGCATGTGTCTCGGCGCGATCGGGTCACAGACGGGCGGCTCGATCACCCGCCCCGCATCGTACTGCGGCGTGGCTGGCTGCAAACCGACCTACGGACGCGTGAGCACGGCCGGCATCATGCCGCTCGCCCCGAGCATGGATCATCCGGGACCGATCGGACGTTCAGTACATGATCTGGCGATCCTTCTCGACGCGATTGCTGGTCCCGACGCACGCGATCCGCTGTGCTCCGCGCAACCGTACGCGCGGGTCGCGGAGCAGTGTGTCGCGACCCGCCACATCGCCGATGACGCAGCCAACGACGCGGAGCATCGTGCCGCACGCGAGCGTCCGCCTCGCCTGGGCGTCCTGCGCGGCTTATTCTGGGACCTCGCCCACGAGTCGGCACGCGAATCATTCATGCTCGCGATCGGCAAACTGAAGTCGTGTGGGGCAACCGTCAGCGAAGTCGCCTTGCCGGCCAGTTTCGCCGATGTGCTGCGATCGCACCGGGTGATCATGTCGGTGGAGGCTGCGGCAGAACACGGACCGCAGTTCCGGCAGCACCCCGAAGAATACCTGCCGAAGATTCGTGGACTCGTCGAAGAAGGACTGCACGCCGCGGCTCCGGATTACGTCCGAGCGAAACGGCGCCAACAGGTCTTGAGTCGCGACATTCTCACATGTTTCCGAGGCGCCGACGTGCTTGTCACCCCCGCCGCGCTCGGACCCGCCCCCGACGCTTCGACGACCGGCGACCCGGCGTTCAACTCGCCCTGGAGCTTCACCGGGCTTCCCACTGTATCGTTCCCGCTCGGGCTGGCCGACGACGGGCTGCCGGTGGGGATTCAGTTGGTTGGACGTTCGTTCGGCGAACTCGATCTCATGCTCGGTGCCTTGTGGTGTCAACAGACTTTGAACGTAGGCCGCCGAAAGGACGCCGACGCTGCCGGCTAGAATCTTGGTTGACTCTCGCCACTTCGTTGGGTCTAATTTCTATCATTCCGCCAAGCCGAGTGTTCTTGTCGTCGGCCGCGTGTGCGCGCAAGGTGAACTTGGTTGTGGACTCTTACCTTTCATTTGGAGGGATGTGTCATGAATCGCAGGCATCGTGGTTTCACGCTCATCGAGTTGTTGGTTGTGATCGCCATCATCGCCGTGCTCATTGCACTCTTGCTGCCTGCTGTGCAAATGGCCCGCGAGGCGGCGCGCCGAAGTCAGTGCCGCAACAATCTGAAGCAGATCGGTCTGGCTCTGCACAATTACCACGACACCCACTCGATGTTCCCAGGCTCGGTGAGTCGCTGGTTCAGTGGTGTTTTCGGCACCGCCAATTGGTGTCACGGCGGATACTCGTTCCACGCGTCGCTTCTCCCGTTCATGGAGGGCGATTCGATCTACAACGCCATCAATTTTAATTTCCGACCGAACAGCCCGACGAATTGTGGGATAGCGAACTTTCCCGGAGGTAACACGACGGCCCGACAGCGGATCGTCGAGGGATTCCTTTGCCCGTCGGATCCGGGTGACGCGGCGAAGCGAAACAACTATGGAGTGAACGCGGGCGTCTGGTCGGCGCTCGATTCCGCCGCGCTGGCCGGACAACTCGGGCCACGATCCGGATTCGGCAGTACGCACGTGCGGTTTGGCCGCAAGGTTTCGGATATTCTCGATGGTACAGCGAACACGGCAGCGTTTTCAGAACACGTCGTGCCACGTGGGCGCTCGCAAGTCTTGGACAAACTTACCCAAGTCCGCGGTGGGTTTGCTGCAGTGCGGACCGTGGCTGGTCTAGAGGCACTCCAGCAGAGTTGTTTGAACAATGCGGGAACGATCGATACGCGTTACACCGACACCGGAAGCGGCGACGACTGGATTTTCCACCAAATGCTCGACGGCACCATCTACAATCACGGGCTCCCGCCAAATCGGGCCATGTGTGTTCCGGCGGGTCGTAGTAGGCCAAGGCGGGCCGGATCGGTGGGCGGGACGTTGTGGAGCTTGCGCCCGCCTAGTTCTCGGCATCCTGGCGGCGTGAATGTACTGATGGCCGACGGAACCGTTCGATTCGTAAGCGAAAACGTCGACCTGACGGTTTGGATGGGCGTGGCAACTGTCTCAAACCAGGAAACGATCGATAATTCTGCGTTCTAACGGCTCGGATATATTGGGCCGGGGCAGCATGGGAAAGGAAGGTACAGGATGAAAACGGTGCAAACCGCGCGACTCCTCGCGCTCATTGGGATGCTTGCCCTGACTGCGGGGTGCGGCACGTCGCCGCCAGCAACTACCGGCAATTCATCGTCATCCGACCCGGCGCAATCGTATGACGCAGTGTCCGGCGGTGCTCCGTCGAGTCAGGCGTCAGGGCCCGATGCTGCGGGCGGCGGACCCGGTGCGGTTACTGACGCTCAACTTGCCCCGGGCCAGGGCACGAATGACCCGGCTGCGGGTGGCAATCCGTAACGCGGCGCTCAAATAGAACTATACCGCACGCCGCTCGTTTGACTCGTATAACGCGGAGCCGCAGGCGACCGCAGGTGCACAGTCCCAGCCATGTTCTGCCGGTGCCTCCGGCTGAGCGTTAAATGAAACGTCTCATTGATGGCCGCGTGCGGTATAGTTGCGAGGTTCGCGAACGACTACTGTTCGACCTGATTTCTGGTCGACCAGCGTATGCGAAACACCGCTTGGCCAGCGTATCTCTAGCTGATCGATCCGCTTGGCTGTGCCGATGCCGATGAGTGGTCGGAGATCGTGCGCCGCCAGATAACTGCGCCCGCCGACGAGTTGGTGCGTGAGCATTCGCTCTCCCACTGTGGCCCGCAGTTCCGATCCCATTGCATTGCGATTGCTGGCAACTCCGACCAACGCCACTCGCAGCCAGTGCGTGGCGGCGCTCGATTCGTTCTTTAGGAGGGCCGCCGATTCGCCGTTGTGGTTCACGGCGATATCCATGCGGCCATCGTTGTCGTAATCGGCGAACGCGGCGGCCCGGCCGACGTGGCGTTGCTCGAAGTACTCCCCCGCAGTTCGCGCGTCGCATTCTGCAAACCGCGCGCGGCCGTTGCCCAGAAAAAGCTGTGCGGGCTGGCGGTACGGCTCGGCGAATCCGTGAATCTCCGGATTGCGGTCGACGTGTCCGTTGGCGACGAACACATCCAAGTGCCCGTCGTTGTCGACATCGAACAGGCCGCAGCCGAAACCGAGCCGGAGAAAGCTGGGGCGCCCCAACCCAGACCGCGCCGAAATCTCCCGGAACGCGAGACTACCGTCATTGCGAAAAAGACTGTTCGGCTCGTGAAAGAAATTCGTGACGAACAGGTCGAGTCGCCCATCGCCGTCCACGTCGCCGGCATCGACGCCCATCCCTGCCTGAGCCATTCCGTCGGCACTCAGGGCGCTTCCGGTGAGCAAGCCTTGCTCTTGGAACCGGCCGCCCCCTAGGTTGCGAAACAGCAGATTGGGCGACCGATCGTTGGCCACGTATACGTCTGACAGTCGGTCGCCATCCAGGTCGGCGATGACGACACCGAGCGCGCGGCCCGGCTCGACGCGAAACCCCCACGCCTGCGTTGCGTCCGTGAAGCGGCCCTCACCGCCGTTGCAATACACCGCGTCCGACTGCGCCGCGAATTTCACGGGCGAACAGACGGTCCGAATCTTGTGACGCGGATCACCGCAGTAGGGGTACCTGTCGAGAGGCATATCCAGATAGTTGCAGACGTACAGATCGAGATCGCCGTCGCCATCGAGGTCTCCCCATGCGCAGCTCGTGCTCCAGAGCGGACAGTCCGTGCCCGACCAAGTCGACACGTCCCGAAACGTTCCGTCGCCGTTGTTGTGGAAGAGCCGATTCGCGCCCAGGTAATAGCTGACGTAGAGGTCATCGAAGCCGTCGTTGTCAGAATCGCCGACGGCACAACCCTGTCCGAAACCCGGCGGACAACTCCAGGCGTTGCCGGTCACGTCTTCAAATGAGCCATCACGCCGGTTGCGATAAACGTGGTTGATTGGCTGGCGTTCCGGCGGCTTCCCGTTGGGCATCGGCGCCGAGTTGATCAGGACGAGGTCCAGATGGCCGTCACCGTCGATGTCGATCCAGCCGGCGCCACTGCCGATCGTCTCACTGATGAATTGTTTGTCCGTGACGGGATCGAAGTGCTGAAAATGGATTCCGGCAGAAAGCGTGACCTCGGCGAATCGTACGCCGCTGGCGGGCTGGTCCATGTTCCCACGGTCCGTGGCGGTCGTGCGCGATTCAGGGTCGACGGGGCGCTGACGCGCGGTATCCGATGGCCTCGCTTGCGTGCAAAGCGCCGTGACGAAGACGGACGGGCCGATCAGGCAGAGACACGCCGTGGCGGTTACGATCTTCATTCCCGGCTCTCCGTGAGCGCCGGATCGAGGTCGGTGTGCTCGGTTCCCGTCAATCGAGCGAGCAGTTGGCGGGCGGCGGCATGGTCAGGTTCGCGGGCGAGCACCGCCGTGATGTGCCGCGCGGCCTGGGCGCTGTCGCCCAGTTCGAGGCAAACAGCGCCTGCCGCCGCGTGCGACTCGACGTCCGTGGGGTCCTCTTCAATGTGATCCAGTAGGTCACGCAATCGCCGGCGGAGCTCTTGCACCGCACTCCATCGGTTCAGCGGCTCGGCGGCGTCGTCGTCGCGGCCGAGTCGCTTCAGGGCCGAAGCCAGGTTGTACAGCGCCGAATCGCTTCGCGGATCGAGTTGCACCGCACGACGCAATAGGTTCGCGGCCGACTCAAAGTCACCATTCTCTAGGTCGATCTTTCCCGATTCGACCAATGCGGCGGGCAGGTTGGGATGCGCGTCGATGAGGCGTTCCAGAAGCGAACGAGCGGCCACGACATCACCGGAGTCCGCCTCGCAGCGAGCCAGCAACAACATGACCGTAGGATTGTTCGGCTCTTCCGTGTCACATTGGCGTAGGATTCGGCTGGCGTGGTCCAGTTGGCCGAGCTCCCGGAGCGACGACGCTAGCTTTGTGCGGACTTCGAGGTTGTCGCGGTCCAACTCAACAGCCCGACGGAATGCCTCAGCTGCCTTTCCGTAGTCCGGTGCCTGAACCCACATGTCGCCGCACAGGGCATGGGGCAACGGATTCTCCGGGTCGAGCATCGTCCAAGTGTTCAGATCGCGAAGTGCCTCGTCCATCTCGAACAGGTTGAGGTGCAAGAACGTCAGCGCAGAGATCGTCTCCTTCGTCGGGCGCGACTCTAAGATTGGCTTGGCCTCCTGGAAACGACCGAGGTCAAAAAGTGCCAACCCCCGCTCCATGTCCAACTCTGCGGACTCAAGGCCAAGTTCGGCGGCCAAGGCCGCGTATTCCAGCGACTTATCTGGCACCCCCATGAGCCGGTATGATCGGGCCGCCAGGTAAAGGAGTTCCGCCTCGCGCCAGCCCGACTGAATCAACTCGCGAAGCACGTACAACGCCGACGCAGCGTCGCCTTGTTCCAAGTAGGACTGGGCGGATTTCACGCGGGCGCGGTATTGGCTCGCCCCTCGGTATCGAAACCCTAGGATGGCCGTAGCACCCAGGAAAAGACCGATCAGAATGACAAGGCGTCGCGTGGGATTCACGTTCGATACTTCCTGGCAACTTCCGTTGGGCAAAAGTCACCAAGCTTCATGTCACATGAATCGTCGTGCCCACGTGCTCGCCCTCGAGCGCACGAGTCAGGTTGCCGGCGGTCAGGCCGTTGATCACCTGGATTTCCTTTACGTGGACGGCTCGTAACATATTCTCGAGCACCACGCGCTCGACGACCAGATCGTCGAGATCGAGTTCGAGCAGTTCCTGCACGCTGATCCGCGGGATGAACTTGGCCCGCGGGTTTTTTTTGGGGTCGTCGGTGTAGAGGCCGTCCTCGTCCTTGACGAAGATCACCGATCGGGCGCCCAGGAACTCGCCGGTCAGGTATACGCCCGAGTCGGTTCGGTTCGCCGGAATGCGGCCGCTCTTCGACGGCTTTTCCCAATACTCGTACGGCGGCATGCCGACCATGATCGGGATGCAGCCGACGCGAAAATAGAGCGGCAGCTTCTCGAAATCTTCGGGATTGAGATAAACGCCGCCGTGCCTCGCCAGCAACATCTGCAAGATGCGTGCGTTCTGCCGACTGGTGGAAACGCCCACGGCGGCCAGCACGCCGGTCGGCAGGTCGAGGTCGAGCGCGACCGAGTAGGCGTGGCGGGCGCGCGTGCCCCCCCCCGCGCCGATCAGGATGTTGTGTTTCCTGGCACAGGCGGCGATCTCTTCGACCAGCGGAAAGACAGCCGCGCGGCCCCGGTCCATCACGCTCTGGCCGCCGACCTTGATCACGTTCACATCGGGCAGCACGCGGATTGGCTCGTCGTACTGTTTGCCGTCGAGCAGTCCGCGGGTCAACGAGGCGCTTCCCAGCGGTGTGTCGATCGTTTTACGCTGTGGGACCCTTGTTCGTGTGCCGTTACTTCGCACGATTGTTCCTCCCTGCACGACGAGCGGCCAAGCCGTTGCGTGAAGCCCGGGGCAGCGGGCCGGCATGGATAATCGTGCCCACGTGTTCGCCGTCGAGCGCACGCCGCAACAACGTGGGTTTTAGTCCGTTGATGATCTGCACCTGCCTGATGTGCCGCGCGCGGGTTAATGTCTCTACCACCGATCGCTCAATGATCAGATCGGGCAGGTTCATTTCAAGCAATTCCGCCGCGCCGACTGACCGGATCAGTTTCGCCTTCGGATCTTTCTTTGGATCAGCGGTGTACAATCCGTCTTCGTCCTTGAGAAAGATCATCGAGCGGCCACCGAGGACTTCGCTGACCATGAACATTCCGAGGTCTTCGCCGTGGGCCGGCACTCGGTCGTCGCCCGTCGGTGGTTCCCAGTAGTGATACGGCGGCATACCGGTCATGATCGGGATCATGCCGGCTTCGAGCCACAGCGGCAGGTCGAGGAAATGGTCCTTGTTCAGCGTGATGCCCTTGTGTTTGGCCAAAAGCGACTGCAGCAGTCGTGTGTTCTGTTCGTCGACGGCGCCGGCCACCATGGCCATGCCACCCAGCGGGATGCCGAGGTCGAGGCAGATGTGATAGGTGTGTCGGACGCGCGCCCCGCCTCCCACGCCCACGATGATCTTGTGCTTCTTGCGACAGTGCACAATTTCATCCACCAGTGGAAACAACGCCGCCTTGCCACGGTCTAGCAAGCTCTGGCCGCCGAGAACTACCACGTTCACGTCGGGCAGAATGGCGAGTTCCTGTTCCGTTTCGGTCGATTCCATCACCTTCTTATCTAGCAGCGACTCACGCATTAACTTGCTCGGAATGTGCGTGCGTCGCGGTCGTGACCGCGTGCCTGCCAAGCTCATAGGTTCGCTCCCAATGAAAAGATGAATGAGTTACAAGCGAGATTCAGTGTACAGGCCCAGCCGCCGGGAAACAACGCGGCGACGTCGCGTCCGACGGGAGAGGGAGCCGACAACTTGACGCTGCCGCAAGTCGCTGATGCGAGCAACTATTCGTTGCCCCCGTCCTTGTTTTCGGCCGCGGGTTCGGCCGGCATTTCTTCGGCCGGGGCGGCCTTGGGTTTCTCGTCGTCGGTGGGCTTGGCGGCTGGTTTCTTGTGTAGCAACGGTTCCTTGTTTTCTTTTTCATGCAGGCACACGACGAGGCCGGTCTTAGTTACGAAGTACAGTCGGTCCGTCGACTCGTTGCGCACGTGGAAATCGAACTCGTGCTGGTCCCACATTCCCAACAGGCGGCCGACCGTGCGGTCGAGTATCACAAGCCGGCCGTACCGGTCGGCGGCGTAGATGCGTTTCGCGCTGGCTGCGACGAATTCGTCAACTCGTGGGTAAGCCCACGCGAGTGTGCCCGTCTTGGCGTCCAGCTTGTGAATGCCCGAGTCCTCGGGGGTCATGTACAACTCGTCGCCGATCACAGCCACCGGGTCGTGGATCTCGGCTCCGGCCGAGTGTCGCCACAGGGTTGCGCCAGAGCGCACGTCGACCGAGTAGAGGTGATAGTCGCGCGAGGCAAGTAACACGCTGCGCTGCCAGGCGCGGAGCGGCGCCGTGAGCGGGAACTTCGTGGTGTAACGCACGGTTGGGTTGCGGCTCGCCGCTTGGAAGATGCACATCATGCCGTCTTCGCTGGCGCACGCGATCCACTCCTCGACCAGCACGGCGGGCATCGAGACCGTGGTGTTCATCTGGTAGAACCACTGAAGCTCGTGTGTCACCGCATCGTAGACGTAGATGCGGCCGTCGCCGGTGCTGACCAGTACGCGCTCTTCATCTGCGGCCGGCGCCGCATTGGGTGCTTCGGGCAAGCGGACCGACCACAGTTGTGAGCCGTCGTCGCGATTCAGCCGATACAGGTTCGCTCCGCTGATCACGAACACAGCCTCGGAGTTGATTGCGCTGCCCGATTGCCCGGGCAGCGGGCGCCCGAGCTGCGCCGTCCAGATCATCTTGCCGCTCTCGCCATCCATCACGTGCAGGCGCGACGCATTCGTCTGCAGGTGTAACTGGTTGCCGACCACACTCGCGCTGACGACCTTTTCGCGAACGCCATCGACGGGCGCCTGGCCGTACCAGCGACGCACCAGGCCGTGTCGTCCCGACTCAGCGTCGGTCGGCAGCAGCTTGCGAAGTCGATCCTGTGCGTTCGCATGTGCGGCAACGAGCATCAGAAGGAGTGGCGTTAAAAGGTAGTGTCGGCGCACGAGAATCTCCTCGTTCGGATCAAAGGCGCAGCAATACCGCTTCAAGGCGGAATCCAACTTCGCGAATCAACTTTACACCCACGCAACGTTTAGGTCAAACATGGCAGGAACTCGTCGACGATTCGCCAGCCCCGCGCTGACGGGTCCGCGCGAGTCCGGGTTCCGGTCGTGCTCGATCTGCTGGGTTTGACGGTTCGCCACGTCAGGGCTATCCTCCGGTCGATCAAGACGGCCCCGCGCGGACAGGAGTAACATGAGCGACACGGATATCTTTGGCGTAGCGATCGCCGCTCAGCAGAAGCTCGAAGGGTTGAGACGGGCTGGGGTTCGACATCATCGCCGGCTAACCCGGCACGCCGCCGGAACCACCGGACCAAGGCAGCCGGCGGCCACGGCGCCACGTGGGCCATCGCCAGCGCTTGCGGCGAGTACGCTGGACAACTCGGGCATTCCAGTCGAGCAATTGACGGTCATCGCTGCCGAGGTCGCCGCGTGTACCCGCTGCGCCGAGCTTGCTCGTTGCCGCACTCAAACGGTGTTCGGCGTCGGAAAGGCGACCGCGGACCTCTGCTTCGTGGGTGAGGCGCCGGGTGCCGACGAAGACGCGAAAGGCGAGCCGTTTGTCGGCGCCGCGGGGCAATTGCTGACTCGCATCATTGCCGCGATGGGCATGGACCGAAGCCAGGTCTACATCTGCAACGTGCTCAAGTGCCGGCCGCCCGGCAATCGTACGCCGCTGCCTGACGAGGTCGCAAACTGCCGGGGTTTCCTCGAACGACAACTCGCCGTTGTTCAACCAAAGTTCATCTGTGCCTTGGGCGCGGTGGCCGCCAAGACGCTTTTGGCCACAGAACAGAGCGTCGGCCGCATGCGCGGACGGTTCCACGACTATCGCGGCACGCCGGTGCTCGTCACCTACCATCCCGCATACCTGCTACGAAACCCAGACGCCAAGAAGGATGTCTGGGCGGACGTTCAGATACTGATGAAAGAGATGGGGCTGACCGTGGCCGAACGGCGCTAGTCGATCCTTGGCTTTGGTCAGTGACCTTCTTCGTAGCCTTCTTGATGATCGCCTGCCTTCGAGCAAGCGGTTCCGAACTGGACAGCCTCCGTTTTCGCGAGACGCACGGCCCCCCGGTTCACGGTGCCGCCGCAGTGGTGTTGCGTCAAGATGCTAAATAGCCTTGCACGATTCTGGGACAGTAGCCCGACGCGCCAGCGAGGGAGCACATGGCGAAATCACAAGAAATCAGGCCCGGTCCCTCGCTGGCGCGTCGGGCTACTGTCCCTGCGGACTCCCAGAATCACGCAAAGCCATTTAGCGAATCGAATGGCGATGCAAGGGCAAGCACCAGGTACTGCACCCCAATGAATAAGGTCTGAAATCGGCTTCGGTCGTTTAACCCGCAGCCGCAGGCGAGGCACGACAAA
>DAIOWH010000023.1:0-45060 GCA_036758585.1 Planctomycetia bacterium | reverse complement strand
CGCAGCACTTCACGATCGAACGGAGCTTCGCGAACCAGGGTGCGCTGGACGCTAGCTTCGCAAACGGCGACTACCGGTTCGCTATCTTGCACCCGATGGACGTCAACTTCGCGCCCGCGCCGGGCATCGACGTCTCGGCCTGTGTCGGTCAGTCGGCTGGGTCGCGGATGTTCAGCAGTCAGGTGCTCGTGCCGGACGGCGCCGGCGACTTCCATGAGGTCTGGTCGCCGCTCACGCCCGATACACTCGACGCCGACGGTCACATCACGGCGACTCAGCTTACGGCCACGCTCAAGTGCCACGGCAGCGGGACGCCCAGCGTCGATGTCACGGCGAACTGGACCGGCTCGCAGTACGAGGCGGCATTCAACTTTGGCGGCCAGGCGCTCACGTTCACTGTCCCCGAGGGATTCGCCACCGGCGTGACGCTCACCGGCGACGGCTACCCCAACGCGCCGCACATCACGAACTCAGCCGCCGCCGGTTCGCCGGCTGGCGTGGCGGTCCGTGCACCGGCGTTGCTCCATGCGCCGTGACCATGAGTTCGAATCTGGCGGTGCGAGCGGTCTTCACGCGACCGGGCCAGTTGTTCCTCGACGCGATCAGCACGACGTCCGCGATTCCCGGCGCCCGATTAGTCCTGCAAGGCATCGCCTTCGATCCAGTGGCGACGCTCGCGGTGCGATTCTCGAACGGTAGCGGCTTTTCGGTGGACTCGCCCGTGGTCGCATCGAGTGCAACCGAGCTGACTGTGATTGTGCCTCCGTTCATCGACCCGACTACGCGCGAGCTGTCGTCGGGGACGGTGAGTGTCGCGGTGGGCGAGACCACCGACGCCGGCACTCGGGTCTCCAACGCGATCGAAGGGTTCCGGATCGACGCGCTGCCGACGTCGGAACTGCGCGCCGGGTCGGTGACGTTGGCCTTCTTGGAATCGCTCGTCGAGATGGCTCGGCAGAATCTAGCGGCCGTCGAAGCGACGGCGCTCGATTCGGTGGACTTCAAGATCGCGCTGGCCTCGCAGATTACGCAGTTGGAATGGCTGACCGGCGAGATCAACCGAGTTGTGCAGGATCCGAATCAGGCGTTCGAACTTGGTTCACTGAACCAACAGGTCATTGAGGTCGCGACTGGCGATCTTGAGCACGTCGACCGGATGATTCTGGGAATGCTCACCGAAATGGCGTCGGGCGAGACCGCGCTTGCTGCGCTCATGTCCGATGAGTACGCGACCCGCGATCGAGTCGTCCGTGCCGCGCGGAGTTCCTCCGCGTGCCAGGCGGCCGGCGCGGGCCAGGTGTTGGACGCCGTCGGTCAGGGCGACCACGATGCGGTACAGCAGTCGTTTACCGTCCTGAACGATGCCGCATTTGGCTGCGGCGTGATTGAGTCCGTCACGCCGGTCATCCAAGTGGTTGGCGGTTTGGCCGGCGTCGGTCTGGGTGCAGCGGCGCTCTTGGGCGTTTCTTCATCGGCACTCACCGTTCCTGTGGCCTTGGTCGGGATCATTACCTTTCAGACCGGCGCGGCCCTTTGGGGTGTCGGTCACGAGTTCCGGCACAGCATCGCCGGAACGGTGACCATCAACCTTGCGGGCAGCGGCACCGCTGCCGATCCCTACACCGGCACGATGGAGGCAAGCGGCACCGACACGGTCTCGACCGTCTCGTCGCCGCCCGGACTGGACTGCAGCGCCGACAATGTCTTTTTCGGTTCCGTCGCGCCCACGCCGATCACCGCCAACGGCAACACAATCGAGGCGACTCTGGCGGGCGACGGCTTCACCGTCCGCTTTCGCGGCCAGGTACAGTCGGACCGTATCACCGGGACCACGACCGTCACGATTCCCGATGTCGGATTGGTCATCGACATCGCCACCACGCTCACTCAGACCGCCACGCTGGCGATGCTCATGAGTCGTTCGCAGCGATCGCCAACGCCCGCGATCCCCTCCTGGGCGGCCGTTGATGCCGTGCTCGCCTCCTGGGACAGTCGTTGGTCCGGCCACTGATTGTCCTTGCTCACAGCACGTGCCCACACAATAATGGCCGCCGTCAAGATCACCCGGAGGCCCGATCGATCAGTTCTCTAGTAGGGGTACCAAGCATGCGCCCGATCACCGGCATCTGTTTGACATGGTGGGTAGTTTGGGGAGGCTGATGGGGGGGGGACAGTTCGGCTCGGCTGCGCCGATCGGCCAGCGAGCATCGCAGTCACAAGTCGCGATCGAGGCGTCTTGCGTTGGAGCGTCTCGAAGACAGGCTGCTTCTTTCTCATGCCGATGGTTCACCCGTGTTGGACGATAACGGCTTTCTGCTGGTTGAACTGGGTGACGGCAACGACGTGCTGCTCTACGAGCACCTCGATGCGGAAACTTCTCGCCTCACGATCAATGGAGACTCGCACGATTATTTCCGTGGTTCGTTGCTTGCGATCGAGATCGCGGCCGGCGGCGGCGCGGACAGAATTGAGATCGCCGGCGATGTCGATGTCTGGGCGACTCTCGACGGCCAGGACGGCGACGACACGTTGATCGGCGGCGCCGGGCCGGACGAGCTTATCGCGGGCGACGGAACCGACAGTCTGCTCGCCGCCGCGGGCGACGACAGGCTGATCGTCAAGCCGACCGATACATTTGACAGTGGCGACGGCGCCGACGCCCTGATCGTGCAAGTGGGCGGCACATCTGGTCCCGACACAATTCAGATTCAAGTCGTCGATGATCTTACCAGCCGCCTGACGATCAACGGCGTTTCGATTGACTACGACGCCGGCGAGCTGGCCGAAGTCGAAGTCAGCGCGGGCGACGGCGCCGACTTGGTTGAGGTCGCTGCCGACCTGGCGATCGTCGCGACGCTCGTGGGCGGTGAGGGCGATGACACTCTGGTCGCCGGCGCGATGTCGGACTCGATCGATGCCGGGCCGGGCAGCGACTCGGTAGTCGCCGGCGATGGTTACGATACGGTCGTGGGTGGCGACGGTTTCGACACGATCGACGCGGGGGCGGGCGACGACGTGGTCGACGGCGGCGCGGGCGATGACAGTATCGCGGGCGGCGACGGAGCCAACACCCTCGTCGGCGGCTGGGGCGGCGACACGATTACCGCTGGCGACTGGTCGGATGCCATCGAAGGTGGACTGGCGGGCGGCACGGTGGATGATCCGAGCGACGGCAACGATTCGATCGTGGCCGGCGCGGGCGACGACACGATCTTCGGCTCGGGCGGGTCGGACACGATCGATGCGGCAGCGGGCTCCGACACGATCGACTGCGGCGCGGGCGGCGACAGCGTCCTTGGAGGCGACGATGCCGACACAATCGCCTGCGGGGCCGGTGACGACACCGTCGCGGCCGGCGACGGCGACGATGTCTTGAACGCCGGGGCCGGCAGCAACTCGGTGGATGGTGGGAACGGCTTCGACATTCTCAGCTTCGCCGCTACGGACGAGGCGGATTCGATTCTGATAGACGACGTCGCGGGCACCATCACGGTCGCTCTTACCGCTGCGACGGACTCGCTGCTGAACATCGAGCACGTCGAGCTATTCGCCGGCGCGGGCGATGATAGCGTCAGCGTGTCGGCCAGTGTCGCTGTCGATATGGAGATCGATGGCGGTGCAGGAAACGACACCTTGGCCGGCGGCAGCGGCCACGACGTGCTCGATGGCGGGCCAGGGGCCGACGTCATTTCCGGTGGCAGCGGCTACGACATGGTGTGGTTCGTCGGCACTGATTCCGACGACTCGATCACGGCCGTGATTCAGAGTGACGGCCAAGTGGCCCTCGCGCACGCCGCGGAAGCCGACACGGCGAGCGACGCGGAAAAGCTGTATCTCGGCGGCCTGGCCGGCAACGACTCGATCGTCGTCAGCGTGCAGTTTGGTGCGGTCGCTCTGCCGGTGTGGATCGAAGGGGATCAGGGCAACGATTCCATGGTCGGCGGGCCGGAGGCCGACCTGCTCTATGGCGGCGAGGGCGATGACTCGATCGACGGCGGCGGTGGTGACGACACGCTGCTGGGTGGCGATGGCAACGATTCGCTGTCGGGAATTGACGGCAACGACCTGGTGCTTGCCGGCTGGGGCGACGACACCGTGGATGGCGGCTTGGGCGCGGACGTGATCTTCGGCTGGGTGGGCAACGACCTGGTGCTGGCCGGTGACGGAAGCGATTCAGTGGTCGGCGGCGATGGCGACGACACGATCGAAGGTGGGATCGGCAGCGATTCGCTCTATGGCGGCCTGGGCAACGACCTGATCCGCGGCGGCGACGGCAATGACACGCTCGGTTCCGACCAGGGCAACGACATCTTTTTCGGTGGCGCGGGTGACGACTCCATCTCGGGCGGCCTGGACGACGACGTGCTCAGCGGCGGCGAGGGCAGCGACTCGCTGGACGGCGGCGCGGGCGCCGACCGGCTGATCGGCGGCGACCGCAACACGCCGCGCCGCGACTGGCGTGGTTGTGACCATGATTCGCTGCAGGGTGGGGCGGACAACGACTCGCTCGATGGCGGTCGCGGCCGCGACGCGCTCGATGGCGGCGCTGGCACAAACGAACTCACCGCCGACCTGCGGCGCGATACGATCGTGCCCGGCGGCGTGGGCGATCGCATCATTCAGATTCGCAAATCGGACGAATCGTGCGGCAACGGCAACGGCCGCGCCGCCCGGCGCAAGAAACACCGGCAGGCTGATCGCGAGGCCGAGCCGGAGCGAACCGTCCCACCCACAGCCATTCGGAGCGGCCACGGTTCGACCGCCGACTTGCAGATGGTAGAGATTGTGGCCGATCCCGGTCCCGTGGGCGTTGGCAACCGACTAGACTACAACATCACCATTGCGAATAACGGCCCGTTGGCGGTGAGTGACCCAGAGATCATCTTGGATCTCCCGAGCGGCGTTACGCCGACCGACCCTTCGTGCGTGCTACGGACTTCCGTCTATGTGTGCCCCCGGGGCCCAATCGCATCGGGCGGCACAGATACAGCAACAATCTCGGTACAGGTTGGCTTGAACGCGCCCAGCACGATAACGATCACACCGCTGGTGACAACCGGCGCGCCCGGCGACCCGGTTCGCGGCAACAACTTCCTGGAAAACACCACCGAGGTCACCAGGACGGACCTGGAGATAACCAAAGCCGATTCTCCCGATCCAGTCGCCTCGGGCGAGATTCTCACCTACACACTTACGGTCACCAACAAGGGCACCATCTTCGCAGCCAAAGAGGTCGTCGTAAGCGATACTCTGCCTGCGGGTTTCACCTTGGAAACGTATACCCCTGGCCAACCGCCTGACGGTCTTGGAAACCCGCCTCCGCAGTTTTGCATGGGCGCTCCGACAATCCCCATTAGCGATGTCACGATAGTCTGTAATGTGGGGACTGTCGCCCCCGGTGGTAGCGCAACCGTGACGCTGCGTGGCAGGATAACAGCGCCGGCAGGCACGATCTTGACGAATTGGGCGAGCGTCACCTCCGTCACAGGCGACGACAAACCAGAGAACAACACGGCGCGAGTGGACACGCCTGTACGAGGCATCGACCCCACGATCGCTGAACTCTCAATTACAAAAACCGGTCCACAGGAAGTGGTGAAGGGCGGTACGCTCACCTATACCATTGCAGTCCGCAACGACGGATTCACGAATACTGCGACAGGCGTCAAAGTCACCGACACGTTGCCTCCCGGGGTGAAGTTCACCGCCAGTGGCTCGAGTCCCGGCTGCTACCGGTCCGCTGTGCCGCCGTCTCCAGTCATATGTGATGTGGGAAACCTGCCACCGAACGCCACGGCGACTCTGACTATCAAGACGACCGTCACGGCGAACGCCGGATCGAAACTGTGGAACCGAGCGCAGGTTTCGGCCAACACGGCCGAGACGAACTACCAAAACAACACGGCAACCGCTGTTACCACAGTGTCCGGTGGATCGCCATGCACCGTTCAATCGGTCTCCTTCGAAGAAGTCAAGAAAGGCAAGGGCGGAGACCTGATCCCTAACGACCACCCTCCGTATTGGGGTGACGGGATTCTACCGGACAGAAAGAACCTCAAGGACAACGCGCTTCGGCGCTTGGTGCAGGTGGTGGCAACCGTGTCGGGTTCGCCGACCAACGTTTATTTCAAATCCTTCGATGTTGATGACCCGGAGACGAATCTGATCATTGATCCCAATGGTCTAAGCGGCTTGGATAACCGAGGCAGCCCGAGGGAAGGACGGTTCGTGGCTTCGAGAAGCTCGATAGTTGCGGTTACCCCGAAGGGAGGAAAGGCGGTCGCGGACTTTGAGGTTACGATGCAGCCTGGCGATAACTTCCGAGTCGCCGCCACGTGCAATCCGGAAGAGTTGGACGTGTTGACCAGCTACCAGATCCACAATTATCCGATCCCCACCATTGTCCCTCCCGCCAACAACGATCAGATTTCTGGCTTCACCGGCAAACTGACCAATCTACTGACCGTTTGGAGGCGACTGCACGTTGAGGTGGATTCGATGGCTGGTGCGGACGACCCACCTTCGGCGTACCCTACCGATCTGGAGAACAAGGATGTTCGACTCGCCGACATTCCTGATCCGGACCCCGCGTTACTTGTCCCGGCGTTCGAAGCCGCCTACGTTCGTGTGCTGTTTGACACAGGGAACAGCCAGGGCAACCTGCAGCCATTCATCCATAACGCAGACTCGATCAATCTGGACGCACTTGGTGCCGCACATCGGGGAACGGCTGAGGCAGCCGACTACTGGGCGGCCTACATCATGGGGGCGTATGAGCCGGCCGTCGAACTTGACCACGATCCCACCGCCCAACCGGCCAGGTTCGGGGTCACCCAACCCGATGGTCTGGAATACTCGTTCTTGTTTTTCGAGGTGGTTCGCGATGTTACCGAGTCGGAGTATGACGACTGGGCGGAAGCGCACTACCGCAAACGAGTGGTTGTGCACGAAATCGGGCATCAATTCGAACTTGTCCACTGGGCCAAGAGTGTTATGGACGACGAAAGTGATTCGCGCGGCGATCCGACACTGATGCACTTCGACGAGTTCCACAAGGTACATCTTGTCGGGATTCGGTCAACCAAGTCTCCGTGAGAGTCGGCGAGATCATGTTCAGGATCATTGCAAGAACCAACGTCGTGGCACTCTGCGTCCTGCCGCTAGCAGGTTGCGCCGACGCCCCTCCCACCGCACAACAGCCAAGAACACCGCTTAGAGTTGAACTGTCCTCGCCGAAACACACGTACATGTTGTTCGAGCCGGTTGTCGTTACGCTTCGCGTGACCAATTCAAGTGGCGTAACGAAGCTCGTGCGCGTTGCCGACGAAATGAACAGCGTAGGTGAAATCTGGTTGTGTACACCAGACGGTCGCCGCGTGACACCCAGGGCATGTGAACTAGTGAGTGGAATCGGACCAATGCGCGCAGCCTTGAAGCCCGGTGCCACGATCGAGGGAACATGGCTTCTTCACTACAGCTTCGGTGGACGCGGCGGCTTCCTCTTCGGCGAGCCTGGACAATACCAGATTCACGGGCGCTTTCGCGATGAGAGCACCGAAGATCGTGAAGGAATTGACATCCCGGCTGATTCGGCTCCCCTCACAGTCAACTTGACCGAACCGGCGGCGGGGAAAAAACCGGCATGCGATCTGTTTCGGACCAAAGAAGTGGCTGGGTTCCTACTTGGGTGTAGTGCGGACGACGAGTCGCTGCGACGCTGCAGAGAACTCATCAAAGACCACGCGCAATGCAACTATGCCCAGTACGCGCGATACGCTATTGCCAACCACCTTCAGCGACAGGCTGTCAGCACCGCGAACATCGATGAGAAAGTGAGGTTGTTGGATGAGAGTCTTGAATTGTTCCAAACGCTCCTGAACGAGTCACCAGACTTTCCGTTGGTCCCCGCGGCGCGATACGCGATCGCCAAGGCGCACTACCTCAAGGGCCGCGACGCCCTGCGCCACCTCTCCTCAAGCGTCGAATGGCTAGGGGCATTAAGGGCTTACCGCGACGGATTCGCTGTGGACAATCCATGAGAACTTCCGCCGATACTCACCGAATAACCGGCTTACTGCTCGGCGCTGTGTTGGGCGTGACATCTTGGACCCCGAGTGTCAGCAACGCCGAGCAACCCGCTGCAGTGCGATTGACCGTCTCGGTGCGCAAGACCGAATTTGTTCGATGTGAACCAGTGGTCATCACGGTTCACGTCTTGAATCCAACAGACCAAAGGAAAACTGTCGTCCTGTTCCGCGACCCCTGGATTTCGCTGGTGCGGTTTTCCGTTCAAGACCCATCAGGGGCGTCCCGCATGCGAATCCTCGTCGTGGATCCCGGACCGACGGTTGATAGTGGACCTCGTGAACTGAATGGGAAACAATCGGCCCAGATTACGGTGCATGAGACATACCAAGCCACGGTGTTACAGCCCAAGACCCAAGTGTTCTATCGCGATATTCTTCACTACACTCGCGACAAAGGAAACTGGCTGCTCTTCGACAAGCCTGGGAGGTATGCGATTCGTGCCAGGATTCCGCCCATTCCAGCCCTCCAAGAGAACGACGTGCAGTCCGACGAGGTGACTGTCCAGGTCGCTGAGCCACCCGTAGAGGACAAGGAGGCTTTGTCGCTATTTCGAGACGACGCGCCATCACGGCATGCGCTTTTCGTCCAAGGCTTGTACAACAAGCCTGAGATCGTCGATCGATTCCGATCGTTGGTCGCAAGGTACCCGAAGAGCGCCTACTCACCCTATGCGCGCCTTGCGCTCGGGCGATCGCAGCTGGAAATGGGCCAATACGACGACGCCATTGGGTCCCTGGAGGAACTGCTCGATACAACGCCGGATTTCCCACTGGACCTTGAAGTCCGCCATGACATTGCACAGGCCAACTACCGCAAGGGGATCAAGGCGTTCCAGGATCTCATCGGCCAGCACCCAAACTGGGTCGGCTCCCGCCGCGCCGAGCGCGTGTTGCTGCACGGCATCGACCCATGACCAGACATTTCATACCCTCAGTGACTCAGGCCAATGCCGGCGACAGATCGACCCGAGGGCCCACCTGCCGTGTCCCGCCCCATTGACTGGCTATGACAAATGTCATACTATCTCGGACACTTGTCCGAGAGTGAGCCGATCCGTCTTTGGATCGAAAGGTCAGGCCGCTGTGGAGGAGCAACGCCACGACAGCACTGGCTCGCCGGCGATCTCGCTGGATCAGTTTGTCGCGCTGAACGATGAGCTGGCCGCGCTGGTGCGGGCGCGTGTGCCGCTCGAGCGCACGCTCAGCGAGGTCGGGCGCGATGTGCCGGGCACGCTCGGCGTCTATGTCATGGGTGCGTATGAGGGAGCCAAGGATGAGGATAACGATCCGAATCCCGAAGACCAAGCGTTTGGTTACACACCAGAGGAGTACAGCGCCATATTCTTGGAAGTCATACGTGACGCGACCGACGACGACGCCACCGAATATCCAGGTTGGGCAAAACCCACCAAGGAGAGACGAACCGTCGTTCACGAGATCGGCCATCAGTTTCGGCTACTACACGTCCACAAGAGCGTCATGGCCACCCGAGAAACCCCCAGTGGTGTCCCGAAGGAAACGGCATACGACGAGTTCCACGAAATGCATCTAGCGCTAATCCGCGCCACATTCATGCCCTAGTCGACGAGAAGAATACGACGATGATGCCGCGCATACTGATAGGCGTTGTTTCAGCGTTGCTTCTGGGTTGCACCCGTTCCACTGCAGTTCCGGCGGGGGATTCGGAAACTGCGGCACCGAGTCAGGACATCGCGACAGAGCAACCTACGTCGCGGATCGATCAATCTAGCGGCCACACCTCCGACGGGAGCAAAGTAGAGTTCTTTCAAGAGTATGGCTACGGCAATCGCGACACTTTCGCAGTGTCCATTTCGACGGCCAAGCGAGACTATCTCAAGAATGAGCCCGTTGTCGTGAAGGTATCGGTGAAAAACACCACGGCACTTGTTGTGTCCTGCGGCATCAGGGAAATGGAAAGGGGGTTGAAGGTCGGCGTGCGAGATCCCCACGGGCGACGTCTCACGTCGTGGCAGCAGCTTGCTCATGATGAAGGGATAGGCCCACTGTTTCCTTTGAACCCGAACGAGGTAGTGGAAGCTCACTGGCTTCTTGATCGTCTAGTGGATGCTGACTCGCAGGATCACTACAAGTGGGACGTGTTCTTCGACGTACCGGGCGTGTACGAACTCACGGTCACCTATCGCAACAGTAGTTCGAACGCCTTGACCGTCCAAGTACGGGAACCTACGGGTGCGGATCGCAGAGCGTCCGAACTCTTCCGAGCCATTGCCCGTTTTCCGTTGTTCGCCGGCGACGACGAGTCCCTGCTTCGCTGCCGGCAACTCATCGAAGACTACCCAACAACCGTGTACGGCCAGTACGCGCGGCTTACCCTGGGTCGGTATTTCTTGCGCGAAGCGGCGAGGGCAGATGAGGAACAGTCCGCGCAACTGCTGGATGAAGGCGTACAGATCTTGGAGGACTTGCTGAAGCAGTCGCCGAATTTCCCCCTGACCCTCGATGCACAATACGCGGTCGCCAGCGCTCATTACGTCAAGGGAAGACACGCCCTACGTGGTCTGTCCTCCAACGTCGAATGGCTCGGTGCCACACAGGCGTTTCGAGTCGGGTATGGATTATCTGAACCATGAGACACCGCCGCATTCGCCTACGTCTCGTCGACTGGTTTGTCGCTGCTATCGCACTTTCGGGCGCAACCGTCGGGAGTGCTCACCACGACCGACAACCTGACGCCACCGTGCGGCTGGGTATCTCGGTACACAAGCAGCAGTTCCTTCCACGTGAGCCTGTGGTTCTCACGGTTCGCGTCAGCAATCCTACCGACGAGAAAAAGGCGGTGGTCCTGGTGAGGCAAGGATGGAATCCGAGGGTCAGCTTCACCCTCCAAGACGGCTTGGGCAGAACCAGCAGCCTCGACGCACCGTCAGCAGAGTATGTCGGCGGGCCGCCTATTGTCACGGCCGAGACGTACCAAACGACCCTGTTGCCGCCAAAGTCCCAAGTCGTCTACCGACAACTTTTTCCAGACAATCAATTCGCTCGCGGTACGCACACAATTCAGGCCCGCCTTACAGAGATTCCCGGCCTACAAAACGACCGCCTGGAATCGAACATCGTCACTATCGACGTGACGAAACCGACGGGCGACGAAAAAACAGCACTGGCGCTCTTTGAGAAGAGGGGCGACGGCGATATCCGTGTGGAGTGGTACCGATCATTCATTGAAGAGCACCCAGATAGCACGTACGCGCCTTATGCTCGCCTCATCCTGGGAAGGTTCCATCTGAGCATCGGTCAATACGCCGACGCGATCCAGACGCTACGCGAACTGCTCGAGACGACGCCCGATTTCCCGTTGTCCCTCGAAGTTCAGCACGACATCGCCCGGGCGAACTACCGCAAGGGGATCAAGGCGTTCCAGGACCTCATCGGCCAGCACCCAAACTGGGTCGGGTCGCACAGGGCCGAGCGAGTGCTGCTGCACGGCATCGACCCATGACCAGACATTTCATACCCTCAGTGACTCAGGCCAATGCCGGCGACAGATCCCGGGGCGGCGGCAACAATCGCGTCATTGCGATCCGCAAGTCGGACGAATCGTGCGGCACTGGCCAGGGCCGCAGCGGCCGGCGCAAGAAACACCGGCAAGCCGATCGCGAGTCCGAGCCGGCCGAGCCGCAGCGCACCGTCCCGCCGACATCCATTCGATCGCACACGGCCGGCCACGGTTCGACCGCCGACTTGCAGATGGTAGAGATTGTGGCCGATCCCGGTCCCGTGGGCGTTGGCAACCGACTAGACTACAACATCACCATTGCGAATAACGGCCCGTTGGCGGTGAGTGACCCAGAGATCATCTTGGATCTCCCGAGCGGCGTTACGCCGACCGACCCTTCGTGCGTGCTACGGACTTCCGTCTATGTGTGCCCCCGGGGCCCAATCGCATCGGGCGGCACAGATACAGCAACAATCTCGGTACAGGTTGGCTTGAACGCGCCCAGCACGATAACGATCACACCGCTGGTGACAACCGGCGCGCCCGGCGACCCGGTTCGCGGCAACAACTTCCTGGAAAACACCACCGAGGTCACCACGACAGAAGTTGGCGGCACCCCAGACACGGAAAATCGAACTCACAACAACCTGAACCAAATCTCCGCCATCGACAGCGCACCGCTCGTCTACGACGCCAACGGCAACCTCACCGATGACGGCACATTCCTCTACGCCTGGGACGCCAAGAATCGGCTGCGCACCGTCACTCGCAAGTCCGATAGCGTCGTGGTCGGCCGGTACTCTTACGACGCGCTCGGCCGCCGCATCCTCCGCATCTACGTCGTGGGCACCGACCCGGCCGTCACCGTTCACTACTACCTCGACGGTCAGCGCGTGATCGAAGAACGACAACTCCCGACTCCCGACTCCCTACTCCCTGACGAGCTTGCTCGTCAATACACCTACGGCCTCTACATCGACGAAGCCCTCACGCTCGACCGCGATCTGAACTCCAACGGCGTCGCGACAGATTCTGGCGAGCGCCTCTTCTACCACGCGAACTCTCTGTACTCGGTCTTCGGTCTCTCGGCCTCAGACCGCGTCTTCGCCGAGCGTTACCTCTACGATTCCTATGGCCGGCCGATTATATGGCTCCCCGGTCCCGACGCGCTTTATGGCACTGCGGACGACGTGCGAAATGTGAACGGCTCCAGCACCGTTCAGAACGGGCGGCTGTTCACGGGAAGGGAGTGGGATGCGGAGTCGCTACTCTTCTACTTCAGGGCACGCTACCAGTCGCCACGGCTTGGCAGGTTCCTTAGTCGTGATCCGCTTGGAACCCTGGCCGGAACTAGCATCTACCATTACGTTGAAAACCAGCCACTCGATCAGGTCGACCCTTCGGGGCTCCTAGGGTCGCCGTGCACTTACAAAGCAGTCACTCCAGTGGAGTGTTTCCTAAAGGTGGCGTACTTCTGCAAGGCGGAAAAACTTGAGATTGCAGTTCCACCCATGACGGACGCCATCGAGGTCCCAGTAGTGTTGTGTCGGACAAAAATCGAGGACGGTACGCCGCTCATAGACTTCACTGAAGGAACCAAGTGCAAGTGCGTTTGGGAACGGGAGGAACAAACATGCAAGGAGACGTGCTGTAGAAAGAACGGAATCGTAACGAAGGAAATAGTTTTCCAGGGTCTGGGGTGCGGCCAAAACTACGGCAAGATGGTCAACGACCCCATAGGTGGATGGATGTGTCGTTGTTCAGACCCAACACCCAGATCAACAAACTTGTGTCCGACAGGAACAGTATGGAAGTGGTAGTCTGGTGCTAGGCTACACGCAGCACACCGGCGCGGAATACCACAAACCAAGAAGTGGGTAAATGATAGATGCGCGCTAAAGAGACCTTCGAAATCGGATTGCGTCTCCTATCGTTTTGGACGTTGCTTGCCGCCATCGGGCAGATGGCGCTACTTGCCGGATTGGTTCATTCTTCCGGTCCTGGAGACATTGGAGTGATTCTGCCCGCATGCATCTCCACACTGGCGTATTCAACATTATCCGCGGGGTGTTTCCTGTTCGCTCCCTCAATCGCAAGCTGGCTTTACGGAACACAGTTGGAGTATCCTCACGAAGCCCTTCATGAGGGGCAAGTCCCGGATATCCACCATGTGGCCGTGTCGTTGTTGGGGTTGTACGCACTCCTATCAGCCGTCAAACCCGCATCGAAACTCGCTGACGCGTCAATTGACTTTGCTCTTGGGGATGTGCGGTTGGAAGACGTCGATCGCGCGGGTGTGATCGAGTGTGTAGCTTACGTGGTTTTTGGCATTTTGTGCGTTCTTAAGGCGGGTCCGATTGCACATCTCTTTGGCAAGGGCCAGGAAGGAAACAAGAAGGGAAACACAGGGGAGGGGAACAAGAGCGTCGGGAGTAGTTTCCGATGAACGCCTGTGCGATCAATCCGGCCAATCGCCAGACCCCCACCGAGACGCCGAGACGCAGGGTGCACGTCAGCTTTTGATTTTTTCCGACGAGAGTCTGCGCGGTCTGGGGCGGCGAGTGAAGGCAAAGCCAGGCCGAGTTCGGAGGTGGTTTACTACGCGTTCGTCTTCACTCAAGGCGGGAAGGGCAAAAGGGGTCGGGAGGGCAAAAGGGGTCGGGAGTCGTTTCGATGAATGAAGTGACCGCCAACACGCACACGGGGCCCGCAAAAGGCCGCAAAAGGGGACATTCTACTTTTCATCAAAAATAGAATGTCCCCTTTCCGCCCCTGGTGGAGCATTCCCCAGCCGCACCGACTGGGCAACTACACCATCAATCTCAATTCTGAAGGACTCCCATCCGGGCGGTGGCGGCGAGAAGTAATAAGTGGCGAGTCGTATGAACCTCATGCAACCCTCCGTTGGTGCAACACCGTTTCAAACTTAATGTGTCCTGCTCATTTTCGTAAGGACACAACAAGACCTGCCGCGGTTCGCGTGAACTATCGAATAATCCGATTGTTGTCGAACGTCCGTCTGCGTTGGGCGTGTGCCATCGCACCGCGCGTCTAACTGAAGGTCTTGCGCAAGTACGACGTGATGAACGTCCGCCGCTTGCCAGTGTGGAAATCCAATACCTCGAACCTCTCGCCGTTGTTATGGACATGCACAATTCGCCCGATCATTCCCTTGATCTGAACGACTCTCTCCATCGCAGAGGCCGGGAATCTGGCCTGCTTGATCAGGTTCGCGATCGGAACAGCCTCGCGGAAGGTGTCGAGATTCTCGATCACGTTGTAAATCTGATCGAACAACGGATTTCGCCTATCGCCGGGCGACATGATGACAACCAGCCGGGCTTGTGCGCGGCTAATCGCGACATTGATCAATCGCGGCGCGTCGTCCGTTCTGAGAAACGGCGTGTCACCCATGACCGGGTCGAAGATCACAGTGTGGCGCTCACTCCCTTGAGCACGATGAACCGTGCTGACGGACACATTGCCGCATCCGGCGTTTTGCAAAAACGTCCGGATCAGCGTGCGCTGAGCCCGGAAGGGAGTTAGCACGATGATGTCGCTCGTGTCTAACAACCTCGTCAATTCGCAAACAAGGTCGCGAATGAACTCGGCAGATGTGAATCGGATCGGCCCGTGGTACTTCTGCGACCATGTTCCCTCCTTGTCTGAGTTTTCGACGTGAACGCAGCGGCTTCCCATCGGACGAATTGGCACGAGATCGCGGTGTCGCGCCCATTCTCGGTTGTGCTTGCAGTCTGCTGCCACAAGCAGCCTTCCGCCGTAGAAGACATTACTGACGATTCGGCAGATTGGCTCGGCCATGCGCGACTGTTCATTCAGCATGCAAGTTGAGTCGGCCGATTCGTTCCTGTAGACGAACATCGATTGTCCGAGCCAGCGCTCTGCGGCGGGGTTGCTCGACTGGACGATCGGTGCAAGCTGCTGGGGATCGCCAGCGAAAATGCACTGGCGCCCTAGCGGCGCGAGCGCGAGAGCATGGGCGATACCGACTTGACTGGCCTCGTCGAACACAACCAAATCGTACGGCGATCGGGCTGCCAGATCGCCAAACGTGAATGCTGCGCGAGTTGTCGTCATGGCGGCGAGGCGAGCATGGTCCAACACGCCAATGGCCTGTTGGCGAATTGCGTTGCGGACAAGCTCCACCTGCGACTTCCAAGACGCATACGCCTGAACGCTCTTGTTGTCCGGCCGTTCGGCTTCGAGAGCCGTCAGTCGTCGAATGAGATTGTCATCTTTGACCGGCAACAGATGCTCACGCGCCTTGTAATGGCTGGCGATAAAGTGGTTGCCGACACGAACGCAGTGCTTGCGAATCGCTGCGGCCGCTCGTGCCCGGTTCGTCAGCACTTCGAGGGCTTTGTCGGCCGCGATGAGTGCCTGGTCGACTGCCGAGTTAGTCGTTGACAGAAGGAGAACTCTTGCACTCGGCCTCTCAACAAGGAATTGGCCGAGCATGAAACCGAGAGTGTACGTCTTACCGGTGCCTGGTGGCCCCCAGAGGAAGCCAGCGTCAAATCCAAGCAGCTTGATTGCTCTTGCCTGACGATCCCGCAAACGCCCTTTGATCCCTTCGGTGCTCGGAATTCGTTCGGGCTGGAATGCGTTTGCGCTCTCCAGTTGTTTCAGCCACAACAGAGATCGTTCCGCCCATAGGTCGTTGGACCAACAATCTCGTAGTGCTTCAAGATACCGGGGTGGATACACTAACAGTTTACCCCCGGCCGTAGGCGGCGCAGTCGTCGCGAAACGTAGGTTTATCTGTTCGGCCTCGGGAACCACGGAAAGCACATCGGCCGCACCTTTCGGCGGTCCCGGCCACCATGCGTTCGAGCCCTCGAGTGATTCATCCAGTCCTGCCGAATCCGTTTTCGTCAGGTCCACCGATACGATCCAAACGGCTCCCAATTGCTGACGGTTCGCCACTTGAAACTCAATGCACTGCGTCGCCTTGGCCAATTCCGAATCGATGCCACGCAGTATGTTGCGACGTTGTTCGCTTGCGTCGATGTCCATGCGGATATTCGACTGTGTGCGGCGGACAAAATCAAGGAAGCTGGCTGGGCGGAGTTGCTGGGGGGGCGACATCGAGAGGTGAGTCGCGCGGCAGATTACGTGGAATCCACTGTGCTTTCTGGCTCTCGAGCCACGATGTGGGCACCGAAGGTGTACGGCGAGGTCGTATAGCCCGTCCGGCCAACAATCGTGGCGTCTACGAATCCCGCGTTGCTCAACGAGGGAGTACGGGATCGTGGAAAAGGTGTCAGGAACCTTTTTCTGCCTTTCGCGGTCTGCCGCGAGGGCGCATCGTCGTCGCCAACCCCAATCGGCGAACCGTGCGATCGACCCAGCCGTCGCTTCCGAATGGACACCCACGATTGACCGAACGCCGCAATGCCGCCTCTTCTTGCTTGGTCTGAGGCTGTTGCACCCATTCGAGCCAGCCTCGCGGACAACGAACCGGCCAGGTTGCGAGAATCCCTCGCAACTCGGCGTCGCCGTGTTCGCGTCGCCACAGACTGCTCCAGCGCCACTTGTCCGCGCGGCGAACCAGCCGAGCACGCAACGCGTTACGCTCCACGTAGCGACAGACCGTAAGGAACGGTTCGTCGTCCTCCACCGGGAACGACTTGAATCGGCCTTGATAGAGATGGCCAGTGCCCGCGGACTGCCGATGCGCGTGGCGGCGTTGCGTGTGCGTCAGCGTGAGCCAGCCGACGAACCGAGACATCTCATCGTCCTCGCGCGGCCAGACGACCATGTGCTTTTCGAAAAACGAAAAACTTTTTCGCCGCGTTGCACGCGGTGCTTGCATTGCACGCGTTGCACGCGTTGCACGCGCGCGATCAACCGGTCGCCGCGCACGCCGGAGGCGGCACATAGCGCGTCCGCCGCTTTACCGAGTCGAGTTGAATGCCGCCCAAGAGCAGAGAAAGTTGCGTCGCATCGAGCCGCAGTTGCTTGCTCCCCGGAGCATGACGCGGGACCTCGTACGTGCCACGCTCCAGACGCTTGTAGAACAGCGCGAGCCCGTCGCGATCCCACCAGAGCAACTTGATCCGGTCGCGACGCCGATTCAGAAAGAGAAACAGATGCCCGTCGAGCACGTTGCAATCGAACACGGCCTGGACCGCCGCGCTGAGTCCGTCAAATCCTTTGCGCAGATCGACCGGCTCGACCGCCATGAACACCTGAATCGCGGGCGAGAGACTCAACATGGCCGGTCCTTCGCACGCAAACTCCCGCGACCCTCGTGCGCATCGCTCAGCAGTGCCGCCATGACCGCGCCGATCGCGTCACGGTCCTGGCCCGGCACCAGTACGCGCGTTCCGTTGGGAAGATGCACCTCAACACTGCGCACGCCGGTAACCTCGACACCGCGCACGCCGGCGACTTGGACCGGAACGAAGTTCAGCTTGGGTATGATCGCGCCGCGTCGCGTTCCGTGACCGAATCGAGCGTGTCGATTTGGCGCCGCCGCTCGATCGCGCCTTGGGTCGGATGGGCTTTGGCTTGTTCCGGACCGGAGTCTCTGCTGCCAATAATAGAATGACCAGACCGGAACACCCGCGCGACGACAGAACTCGGTGATCGTTGCGCTTCCCCGGTCAAACTCGCGCAGTCTTCTCCGCCACGCCTCTCGCTTTGCCAGATCGGGTTTCTGTGGCATCGTCCGCTCCTCGGCCAGGGGATCGAAGTACAACACCTTGGCCAGGATAGCCGACGAGTCAAGCGTGGCGGTGGTGGGCGCTCACGTGCTGTTACACCGCAGCGACCCGTGAACAACCACGCCGTCTTAGTGGCTCAGGCCAATGCCCGCGACAGATCGACCCGAGGGCCCACCTGCCGTGTCCTGCCCCATTGACTGGCTATGACAAATGTCATACTATCTCGGACACTTGTCCGAGAGTGAGCCGATCCGTCTTTGGATCGAAAGGTCAGGCCGCTGTGGAGGAGCAACGCCACGACAGCACTGGCTCGCCGGCGATCTCGCTGGATCAGTTTGTCGCGCTGAACGATGAGCTGGCCGCGCTGGTGCGGGCGCGTGTGCCGCTCGAGCGCACGCTCAGCGAGGTCGGGCGCGATGTGCCGGGCACGCTCGGCGAGACCATGCGGCTGTTGGCCTCGCGCATGAGTCGCGGCGAGACGTTGGCTCAGGCGATCGCCGCGGAGCGCGAGCGGTTCCCCGGCATCTATCACGCCGTCGTGGCGGCCGGGCTGAAGGCCGGTCGACTGCCGGCGGCGCTCGAAGGCCTGGCCGGCTTCTCGCGACAGTGTGCCGATCTGCGGCATGCCGTGGGCGCCGCGCTGGTCTACCCGGCCATACTCGTGACGTTGGCTTGGTCGCTGCTGCTGGTCTTTGTTTTCTTCGTGGCGCCACAGTTCGTGCGCACCTATGACCTGTTTCGCTTTCCGCCCTCGAGCGCGCTCGAGATATTCACGGCGATGCGCGACTCGGTCATCTACTGGGGTCCAGTCGTTCCGGTGCTGCTCGCGCTTGCAGGCTGGTGGTGGGTGCGATCGGGCCGAGTGGACGTGCTGCGTTCGGCCTGGACTCAGGGGCCGCTCGGTTGGTTCCCCGCCCTGCGGCGCATCCTGCTCCATGCCCAAACCGCGAACTTCGCCGAGCTGCTCGGCTTACTCGTCGAGAACCAGGTCCCATTGCCCGAAAGTTTGCGGCTCGCGGCCGAGACCACGGGCAGTTCGCACATGGCCGAGGGCGTGGGCCGGCTCGCGGCGGCGGTCGAAGGCGGCGGCTCGCTCGCGGAAGGACTGCGTCGCACGCCAGCCATTCCGCCGTTTCTGTGCTGGCTGATTGGGTCGGGCGTCGAGGCCGGTGTGCTGGCCAAGTCGCTGCGGCACGCCGCGGCCACGTATCGCGAGACGGCCCGCTATCAGTCGCAACTGCTCAAGGTGTTGTTGCCCGTCGTGCTGGTCTTGGCGGTGGGCGCGACGGTGACCGCCGGCTACGCGCTCACGCTGTTTGTCCCGTTGACATCGCTGCTCTTCGAACTCGCGCTCGATGTGAGTATTCCGTGACCAACCAGGAACTAGCCGGGTTGTCGTGGCAGATCGGGCAGTTGACCCAAGCGGGCCTGCCGCTGGCGGCCGGGCTGCGCGCGCTGGCCGAGGAACTGCGGCCCGGCACGATGCGCGACGTGCTCGCTGACCTGGCCCGGCGCACCGAGGCCGGCATGCCGCTCGACGAGGCCATCAGCGCGCAGGGCGATGGCCTGCCCGCGCACCTCCGCGGGCTGGTCGTGGCCGGCATCCGATCGGGCAAGCTCGGTCAACTGCTCGGCGAATTCGTGCACTACCAGAACGTGGGGCTCGAGATTCGCCGCAAGGTGACGGCGAGTCTTTTGTACCCGACCGTGCTGCTGATCTTCTTCCTGGCGATCTTCGGGTTCTGTTTCCTGGCGATCGTGCCGAAGTTCAAGCGGATCTATTTGGACTTCGGCATCAATCTGCCGGGGCTCACGATTATGTTGATCGACGCTTCGGACTGGGCCAGCGCGTACGGCTCGTGGTTGTTGGTGGCGATTCCGATAGCGAGCGTGGTCGCGTGGGTGGTCGTCCGAATCGAGTCGGGCGCGGCCGGCGCGTGGCGGTTGCTCAAGCGGCTGCCGTTCATTGGGCCACTCGTACGTCTCGTCGCGCTGGCGCAGTTCTCACGCTTGTTGGCGTCGCTGTTGGAGGCTGAGTTGCCCCTGCCGGTCGCGCTGCGGCTGGCCGGCGGCGCGATTCGAGACCCCGACCTTGCCGAACGGTGCCAGGGCCTGGTGCACGACGCCGAGGCGGGTCGCCCGCTTGCGGAGGACACGGCGCTGCGCGGGCTGCCCGCGAGTCTCTCACAGGCGATCGCTTGGGGCGAGCACCGCGACTGCCTGGCCGACGCCCTGCACGCGGCGGCCGAGCAATTCGAGAGTCAGGCGCGGGTACACGGCACGCTCGTCACCGCCGTGTTGCCGCCCGTGATGGTTGTTTGCTGCGTCGTGTTGGTCGCGTTTCTTGTGCTCGGACTGTTCATGCCGATCATCAAGCTGTTGACGGAACTGTCCGGGTGATTGGGAGATCGAGGACGTGGCGGTCATCATCGTCATGCGTGGACTGATCATTGCAGCGGTTCTAATCGCGATCGGCGGCGGGCTGCGCGTCGCGGCCGAAGCGGTCGTGGCCCGCCGCCGGTCAGACGATGTGGCGGGCCTCAGCGTTTATCTCCGCGTATTCGGCGTGGCACTGTTGGGCCTGGGCGTGTTGCCTTGGGTGTTGTGGGTTTTCTTGGTCGCGTACTGGCTCTCGACAGACGATCCCATCGTGGGAGGACCCTCGGAAGCGATTGCGATTGCCGCGGGCCTTTTTGTGGAGGGACTCATCCCGTTGGCCGGCTGGATGCTGCTCTCCGTAAGCTGGCTGATCGCGGGCGAGCGGACTACGGAGCAAGAGCTGCGGCTGGACAAGTTGCTCGACGGCCTGAACGTGATCGGCTGGTTTTGGTTCGTGTTGGGGCTGCTGTCGACGGTGGTGACGATCATCGGCACGATCCTCGGCGTGCTGATCGCCTTCGTGGTGGTTTCGCGTCGTGCTGCGCGCAAAGACGAACTGCTGTGGGTACTGACGATCGCGGCGCAGAAGAACATGCCGCTCGCCCCGGCCGTCGCGGCGTTTGCGGCGGAGTGCCGTGGTCGCTACCGCCGTCGCGTGTATCAGCTTGCCGACATGTTGGCCGGCGGCGCCACGCTGCCCGACGCGCTCGACAGCCTGCCCGACGTCGTGCCCGAGCCGGCCCGCGTGGCCGCCCGGATCGGCTGGGAGGCCGGATCGCTCGGCAAGGCCCTGCGCCAGGAGGCGACGCTCCGCACCCTGCACCAACCGGTCTGGCACACGCTCGCCGGCCGCATCTTGTACCTGTTCGCGGTCTTGCTGGTGATCCAGACTGTCGCGGGGTTCATCGTCTATTTCATCGCGCCCAAGTTCAAACGCATCTTCGCGGACTTCGGCGTCGAGCTGCCGGTGATCACGCAGGTGGTCACGGATTGGGGCGACCTGGCGATCGAGACCATGGCATTGCCGATACTGCTGATCGTGCAGTTCGTCGCGGCGGCGGTGGTGCTGGCGATGTTCCTGAGCGGCGGGGGCGACTTGACGTTCTTCGGCCGCTTGTTCCGGCGGATGAATACATCGGTGGTGCTGCGCGCGCTGGCACTGGGGGTCGATGCGGGTCAGCCGCTGACGGCGGGGCTGGGCACGTTGGCCGCGTCGTATCCGCGCTGGGGCGTCCGCCAGCGGCTCGCCCGCGCGCTCGAGCTGGTGCGCGGCGGCCGGCCGTGGCACGAGAGTCTCGAACACGAGCGGCTCATCCTGCCCGTCGAGGCGGCCGTGCTCGAGTCGGCTCAGCGCGCGGGCAACCTGCCATGGGCGCTGCGCGAGATGGCCGACAGCAGCGATCGGCGACTCGGCTATCGCCTTCAGGTCTGGACCCAGTTGCTGTTTCCGTTGGCCGTACTCGGCATCGGCTCCGTGGTGTTTCTGCTGGCGGCCGGATACTTCAGCCCGCTGGTCAAGCTGATTGCGGAGTTGACCGGATGAACGTGATGGACCGCTCAAAGCGATCGAGGTCTGGCGCGACGCTCATTGAGATCGCGGCGGCGGCGCTGCTGTTGGCCGTGGCGATGGGCGTCTCGGTGCAGGTGCTCGCCTGGGCGGCGGCCCAGCGCCGCGACGCCGAAACGCGACGCAACGTACAACAGGAACTGAGCAACGTGATGGAGCGAATCACCGCGCGACCGTGGCGCGAAATCACCGCCGACGTCGTGGCGAGCGCGAAGCTGACGCCGACGACCGCCGATGTCGTCGACGCCGCGCGGCTGACCGGCGACGTGCGCGTCGATCCGGCCGATCCCGACGCCAAGCAGATCCGGCTCGAAGCGCATTGGCGAGGTCGATCGGGCAATCGCGAGTCCACGGTACGCCTCACGGCCTGGGTCTACCGGCGACCAGGAGGCGATCAATGACACGACGCGCAGGTGCATCGCTGATCGAACTGATGGCGGTGATCGCCGCCACGAGCGTGCTGATCGGGCTGAGTGCCGGGCTCTTGCGCTTGCTCATGGATGTGGAGCGATCGGGCGACGAACATCTGGCCCGTGGCCTGGCACTGGTGCGGCTCGGCCGCCAGTTCCGCGACGATGTTCGCGCGGCCACAGGCATTGGTCAGCGAGAGGGCGATGAACCGCTGGAGAACGGGATTACCTTGAACCTGAAAGATGGACAGTCGGTCGAGTACCAGGTGGGCGAACAATCCGTCGTACGATTTCATCGGTCATCGCCACGGGACACGCAACGAGAGGTGTTCCAGCTTCCGACCGGCGTTCGGGCACGGTTGGAAATCAGTACTCAGCACTCGGTACTCAGTCGTAGGGTGGGCCGAGTCTTCGAGTCCCACCAAGTCCGGGAGGGCAGGCTGTTCGACAAAAAGGTGGGACTCGAAGACTCGGCCCACCCTACGCCTGTCTTCACAGCCTCTCTGTACTCAGTACTCGGTGCTCAGCCGGCAACCGGCGACGACGGCGAGTGGGCGACGTTGATCGTGTCGCGACAATCCAGCCGGACGGGCGGCGAGTACCGCGTCGAGGCCGTTGTGGGCGGCGATCACCGCTTCGAGACGAAGGGGGATTGAGCATGGACCTATCTACACAAGTCGCAGAATCGCTTCTCCCTCTCCCCCGTCTGCGGGGGAGAGGGGCAGGGGTGAGGGGGCATGGAGACATGGCGTCGTGTCGAGAAGACCCCTCACCCCGGCCCTCTCCCCGCAACGGGGAGAGGGAGAAATCGTGCGGATTGCTGAATTGTGTAGCTACCAATACCGCAAGAGGGAGGTTTCCAGGGCCTGTTCCGACCGGCCTGTCGCACGATCGTCGCGGGGCCGTGCTGGTAGTGGCCCTGGTGCTGCTGGTGTTGGCGACGCTGATCTGTGGCGTGCTGATGAAGACGGGCTTGGCCGAGTCGCGGCTGGTGCGACACCAAGCTCAAGAGTTGCAGGCGGCGTGGCTGGTCGAGTCGGGCGTCGAGCGAGCGGCGGCGAAGCTGGCCGAGTCGCGCGACTATGCGGGCGAAACATGGAACCTGCCGGCCGAGACGATCGGCGGCGAGTGGCCGGCCACCGTGCTGATCACAATCGTCAAGCCGCAAGACGAATCGCCGCGCCGCACCGTGCGCGTGCGGGCGGATTACCCGCCCGACGAGCGCTGGCGCGTGCGACACAGCAAAGAAGTCGTTGTGCGATTAAAGACCCAAACAAAACCCCCCGGCAATTCAGGAGCTGAACCATGAAACGAACGATCAACACTTCGCGCGCCTTCACTCTGATCGAGCTACTGGTCGTGATTGCGATTATTGCCGTGCTGATCGCGCTACTGCTGCCGGCCGTGCAGATGGCCCGCGAGGCCGCGCGGCGGACTCAGTGCAGAAACAATCTGATGCAACTGGTGCTGGCCGTACACAACTACGAGTCGGCCCACGAGGTGCTGCCGCCCGGCGTGGTCAATCCCGACGGCCCGATCCAGTCGACCGCCAGCGGCTACCACGTCAGTTGGCTGGTGCAGATTCTGCCGTTCGTCGACCAGGGCAATGTGCTGGCGCACGTCGACTTTGCCCGCGGCGTCTACGACTCGGCGAACACGACCGTACGGGCCACAGAGATCGAGGTCTTTTTCTGCCCGTCCGAGCGAAGCCCCGGTTCGTCCAGCGGTCCGAGCCACAGCAACTACGCCGGCAGTTACCACGACTCCGAAGCGCCGATCGCCGCCGACAACAACGGCGTGTTCTTTCTGAACTCGAGCGTCCGCATCCGGCGCATCGACGACGGCAGCTCGAACACCATCTTCATCGGTGAGAAGCTGGTCGAACCGACCGAGCTGGGTTGGGCGTCGGGCACGCGCTCGACGCTGCGAAACACCGGCGCGGCGATACCGTCGAACAATCGCTGGCTGGCGAATGATCCCGCCGCGGCCGCCGCCGCGCCCGATCCCGCGATGGTCGGGGGCTTCAGCAGCTTCCATCCGGGCGGCGCCCTGTTTGCGATCGGCGACGGATCCGTGCGTTTCGTGAGCGCCAACATAGATGCGCTGACCTACAAGCGGCTGGCCAATCGCGCGGACGGTGAGATCGTCAGCTCCGGTGATTTCTAACTGGTCACGCCCTCGGCCTCGAGAATGGCCTTGAGTGGCGCGATGCTCGGACGCTGTTCCGGCTCGAAGTACTCGACCGAAACGTAGGCGTTCACTTTGGCCTGGCGGAACGCTTCGAGGAACGGGCCGATCGCGTAGTCGAGCTTCCCGCCGGTGACGGGCAGGTTGAAGTCGCCCGGTTTCGCGTTTCGCACGCCCACGTGCGAGACGAACTTCATGAGCGGAAGAGTCTCTTCGAGACTGATCGAGCGGGCCACCACGTGGCTGGGGTCGTAGTCAAGTCGCAGGCCGGCCACGCCGTTCAAGATGGCCAGCGCGTCGCGCGGCGACTCGGCAATGGAATCGCTGTGGTTCTCGAACGACAGCGCGATGCCGCGCCGGGCGGCCATGGCGTGCATCTGAGTGAGCATGTCGATCGCGTTCTTCAGGCACATTTCGCGCGGCACGCCCTCGACGAACCTGCCGGGCTGCACGTTGATGAGCGGCACCTCGGCGGTGCGGGCGCAAGTGACCACTCGCTCGAAGTGGGCCAGAATCGTCTTGCGTGCTGCGGGGTCGGCGATCGTCAGGCCGGGAAACTGCTTGCGGTCGCCGATCGCGAAGCTCGCGTGAATAGCGATCGGCTCGACCTGCAGCTTGGCGCACGCCTCGGCGATCTTCTTGCCGTGCCCTTCGGGGTCGGCGAGCGTGGACGGAAAGACGTGCGTCCAGCCCTCGAACATGGCCAGGTCGGCGTATCGGAATCCGAGCCGTTTGATTTCCGCGAGCGCCTCTTCCCAGGTGCGGTCCGAGAAGGCCAGCGACGAGCACGAGAGGCGCAGGCCGACGGGTTGGCGACGCTCGAGCGCCTGCTGGGCGGCGGCACGCGCCGCGCCGAACGCGAGCGCCGCGCTCGCGGCCGAGGCGTCGACGAAGAACCGGCGTCGTGAAACTTTACGGGACACGAAAACTCCAGAACACGCCCGAACTGGGACAAAGCCGCCACCAGGACCCGAGGGGACCGCACTTAGCGTGGAATTGTGCCGCAGACCCGTGCCCCGTGCAAGACTCTGTCTCTGACTATCCAGCCCGTTGCCGGGCGGCTACGATTGACCGACGCTGCGATTGATCTACGACACAACGGCTGGTGACGCATGGTCGATAATGCGCCGGTGATTCAGGTTCAGCACAAGGGACTGACGATCGAGGGCTATTCGCGCGCCGCGGTGCAGACCTACTGGCGATTGCCGGAACTGAAACTCGGCTTTGACCTTGGGCTTCAGCCGTGGAGCTTCATGGGCACGCCAACATGGTTCGTCAGTCACTGTCATCTCGACCACGCGGCGGCGCTGCCGGTCTACGTGGCTCGTCGTCGCATGATGAAGATGGAACCGCCGACGATCTACGTGCCGGAGTCGAACGTCGCGTATCTCGACAAGCTGCTGCGCGTCTGGGAGCGGCTCGATCGTGGACGGATGCGCTGCGACCTGCGCGGCCTGAAGCCGGGCGACGAGGTTGAGCTGTCGCGCGAGACGATCGTTACTTCGTTCGCCACCAAACACACGATCCCGTCGCTGGGCTTTGTGGTGTGGGACCGCCGCAGAAAGCTGAAGGATGAGTACCAGCATCTGACCGGCAACCAGATTCGCGACTTGCGTCTGGCCGGCACGGAGGTGACGCGCGACGTGCGGTTGCCGCTCGTCGCGTTCTTGGGCGACACGGCGCCCGAAGGCATCGACGCGCACCCGGCGGTCTATGAATCGCAGGTCGTCATCTTGGAGCTGACGTTCATCGCGCCGAGCCACCGCAAGGACAAGATACACAAGTTCGGCCACACACACCTGGACGACATCATCGAGCGCGCGGAGCGGTTCAAGAACGAGCTGATCATCCTCGCCCACTTCAGCACGCGCTACCACGCCGAGAAGATCGAGAAGATGGTCGACCGCCGCCTGCCGGCCAGCCTGCGGCCGAGGGTGAAGCTCTGGTTGTGAGAGCCTCTTGCGGCCTAAACCCACTGGCCTATAATTCTGTGCCTGGCAGCGGCGGCGAATTTGATAGTAGAAAGGCCCAAATGCCCAGCCGGACGAAACGGTTTGCCCTGTGGCTCGAAGATATCTGGATCGCCAGCATCACCGTGATTCAAGGCATGGTCGTAACGTTGCGTTACTTCTTCGCGACATACCGACGAAACCGATGGGAAAAGGACTACGGGTTCACGGGCGGCGGAACGTTCACTCATGTTTTTGAATATCCCGAGCGGCCGGTGCCGGTGAAGCCGCGCTATCGCGGGTTCCATCGGTTCGATCTGACGACGTGCATAGCCTGCGACGCCTGCGCCCGCGCCTGTCCGGTCGACTGCATCTACATCGACAAGGAGCGCAGCCCGGTCGGCAAGGGCTTTCGCGTGGTCGGCTTCACGATCGACTACACGAAGTGCATGTTCTGCGGTCTGTGTACGTATCCGTGCCCGGTCGAGTGCATCTACATGGGTCAGACACACGACCTCAGTTGCTACAGTCGCGACGGGTGCATTGTGGATTTCGCGAAGTTGCCGTTGCAGGTTGGGTGGGGCTACGCCACGCTCAACCCGACGGTGGTGGCTCAGTCCAAGACGCTGACGAAGCCGGTGTGGACCAAGCCGGCGGAGGCGGCCAAGGCGTAATGCGGAAGAAGGTCATGCCACGCGCAGCAGGTTCCGGGCCGGCGGCCCGACAGAAAAAGTTCTTCACGGTAGAGTCGGCAAACAAGATGTTGCCGCTGGTGCGTTCGATCGCCGGCGACATCGTGCAGAAGTTTCGCGAGTTGGGCGAGTTGCGTGAGCGGCTTGAACTATTGCAGGGCACGCGCGCCAAAGGACTCACGGCGGCACACCGCGAAGAGGTCGAAGAGGTCGAGCGCGAGTTCGAGCGCGCAAAGGACGGCGTGGCCGAACTGGTCGAAGAACTGGGCGAGTTGGGCGTCGAACTGAAAGGGCCCGACGGCCTAGTGGATTTCCCCGCAATCATGGACGGACGCGAAGTGTACTTGTGTTGGAAGTTGGACGAACCGGGGGTCATGTTCTGGCACGAGCGCGACGCCGGGTTCGCCGGCCGGCAGCAATTGACCGCCGAATCCGGGTCCAAACTGACCCCGTTCTGAGCGAGCCGGACGCAGCGATCGGCCTTGTCGATCTGTCTGAGAGAAACGAATGACGCCATTCATCGGACTTGTCGGATACCTGGTCTTGTTCACGCTGCTGGGCGTGGGATTCCTGTTCGTCACTCTGCTCATCGGCAAACTGGTGCGGCCGACGCTGCCGGACAAAGAGAAGCATGCGATCTACGAGTGCGGCGAGCCGACGATCGGTTCGAGTTGGGTGCAGTTCGATCTGCGGTTTTACGTCGTCGCGTTGCTGTTCGTGATCTTCGACGTCGAGGTAGCGTTCTTCTTTCCGTGGGCCGCGGTGTTCGGCAAGGCGACTCGCATCGCCGACCCGACCTCGTCGCCTGCGGAAGTGCAACAGTCGCTGCGGGAGTTGGATTCGAGCCTGACGCTTGGCGAGTCGTCGCTCAGCGCCACCCAGGACGCGGCGTCGACGCTCGGTTGGATTGCCTTCGGCGACCTGGTCTTTTTCTTTGGAGTCGTGCTGGTCGGGTTCGCCTACTTGTGGAAGCGCGGTGATCTGAACTGGGTGCGAGCCACCAGCGGCGAGACTGCGGAGACTCGGCCCGAGATGGCGGCGGCCCCGACCCCCCCTGATTCATCGCGCGAACCTGTAGTGGTCTAGCAACCGGAGTCGGCGCGCGTCGCCGCTTTTCTCGATCCCCGTTTCGTTGGCCCAATTCCGATGACAGCCCAAGAAATCGCCTCGGTGCTTGAGCAAGAGTTTGCGGGAAAGATCACCGCGAAGAACCTGGACGCGATCGATCCGTGGGTCGCCGTGGAGCCGGCCGCGCTGGCCGAAGTCGCGGCGTTCTGTCGCGACGACCAGCGGCTGCGGTTCGATTCGCTGCAGTGCATCAGCGGCGTCGACTATCTCGAGCCGGATCCGAAGAAGGCGAAGAAGGCCGGCTTCGACCCGCACCTGGAGGTCGTGTACCACCTCTACAGTTTCAAGCACAGGCACAAGATCGTACTCAAGGCCATGCTGCCGCGCTGGAAGAACGACGCCCCCGGCGAACTGCCCGAGTTGCCCAGCGTCGCCGCCATTTGGCCCACCGCCGATTGGCACGAACGCGAGGTGTACGACCTCTCCGGCGTCGCGTTCATGGGTCACCCGAACTTCAAGCGGATCCTGTGCCCCGAAGACTGGGTCGGCCACCCGTTGCGCAAGGACTACGAGTTCCCCGACGAATACCACGGAATCCGAGGCAAGTAGTTTCGACGGCGGCGGCTGGCCGCACACCACATGAGAGCCACGATGTCCACGATCACGCTTGACGACCCGACCGTAGTTGAGTTCGACGTTCGCACCGACGAGATGTTGGTGAACATGGGACCGCAACACCCTAGCACGCACGGCGTGTTGCGCCTGCTGCTTCGCACCGACGGCGAGGTCGTCCACGAGGTCACGCCGCACATCGGCTACCTGCACCGCTGCGCCGAGAAGATTGGCGAGAACCTCGCCCCCTATCAATGGATCCCCTACACCGATCGCATGGACTACCTGGCCGGGATGAACATGAACCTCGGCTACGCGCTGGCGGTTGAAAAGCTGTGCAAGATGGAGATCCCCGAGCGGGCGCAGATCATCCGCGTGATCATCGCCGAGCTGAACCGCGTGGCCAGCCACTTGGTCGGCATGGGCGCGTACGGCCTGGACCTCGGCACGTTCAGTCCGTTTCTGTACGCCTTTCGCGAGCGCGAAAAAATCCTCGACCTGTTCGAGGAGACGTGCGGCGCCCGACTGACGTACAGCTATCTGACGATCGGCGGCGCGACGCACGACCTGCCCGAAGGCTGGGTCGATCGCTGCCGCGACTTCCTCGACTACTTCGAGCCGAAGATCGAGGAGTACCACACGCTGCTCACCCGCAACGCGATCTTCATCAAGCGCACCGCGGCCATCGGCGTCCTGCCGGCCGAGA
The DNA here is from genome assembly GCA_036758585.1 of Planctomycetia bacterium. Lineage (GTDB taxonomy): Bacteria > Planctomycetota > Planctomycetia > JALXBF01 > JBGPMX01 > DAIOWH01. The sequence goes on along the minus strand of DAIOWH010000023.1, from coordinate 15,236 downwards.
TGGCGATCGCTTACGGCTGTAGCGGCCCGGTGCTGCGCGGGTCCGGCGTATACCACGATCTGCGCCGCGCCGAACCGTACTCGATGTACGACCAGTTCAAGTTCCAGGTGGCGTGTCCGGTCGACGCCGACGGCCGGCCGCAGTGGCTCGAAGCGCCCAAAGAGGCCGTGCTCGGCGATTGCTGGCACCGGTTCTACGTGCGCATGCTCGAGGTGATCGAGTCGTGCCGCATCGTGCGTCAGGGCCTGGAGCGATACCCAAGCTCGCAGGGCGAGCATCGCTCGTCGGCCTGGAAGGCGACGATGAAGCTGCCGCGCGGCGAGGCATACGTCGAGACCGAGTGCCCGCGTGGCCAGATGGGCTTCATGGTGATCGGCAAAGACGACCCGATTCCGCTGCGCGTCCGCGCCCGCTCGTCGAGTTTTTCCAATCTCTCGGTGGGCGGCGAACTCTGCCGCGGCTGCCTGATCGCCGACGTTCCGGCCATCATCGGTTCGCTCGACGTGGTCATGGGCGAGATCGACCGTTAGGCTCGCCCACCGCCCTCGACCCGCGCGAACCTGGTGATCTTTCCGGGCCTCTCCGGTCGCGTGTCGGGGCGTGATCGCGACCGCGCGGTCGGCAAGCCCACGGTTCGATTTCGTATCACGGTGTCGAGCACGACCTTCATGGCCGGCGATCCAGGTAGCGTCGCTTCAAGACCAGCTCATCGATCTTGGCATCGGTCAGCTTCGCTCGCCGGTGCTTCGCCGTCGCCCGACCGAGTTCTCGCGCCCACAGCTTCTCCTCAACCCGGTCGAGCGCACCTCGGAGCGTCAGGAACTCATCGGCGTCCAACTGTTCGACCGCCTTGACGATTTCTGCAACGGTTGGCATTGTCCCTCCCACTGGTGCGGCGGCGTGGGCATGAATGCCGACGCAAAGCCGACGGCATGGCACACGTCATTTCAGTCCACCGGACAACTACGTTGCCGGCGACGGGTCGTGGACGAGCGTTGTGCCGGCGCTCTCGAAGAACCGCGCCATGCCGCTGGTCGGATAGAGCGTCATGATCTTCGCGATGTACTGGCGCGAGGTCGTGGCGTTGCGATATTCGACCGGGCAGCCCCACTCGCCGCCCAGCAGGTTCGCCAGTTGCCAGAGTGCGTGGCGGTTCGTCGGATTCTTGTCGAGAATCTGCTCGTAGAGTTTGATGGCTCCGCCGAAGTCGCGCCCGACGACGTACGTGTGCCGCGCTTCGAGGGCCAGGCGCACCGGATCGTCGGCTGGAACCTCGGGCGACTTGGCGCGGAGCAGACCGTCGTGCAGCGCCTTGGCCACGTCGGCCGGTCGCTCGAGGCTTTCCAAGAGTGCGACCTGCAGGAGATAGGCGTCGAGATAGTTCGGGTCGTGCTCGATCGCGCGAGCGGCCCGGCTCAGCGCCTTCTCCTTCAGCGGCGCGGCGATCGTTTCCTTGGCGTGGTAACGCATCGCCTGTTCGGCGAGTTCCTGCGCCTTTTCGAAGTACCTGGTCGCCGTCGTCGATCGCTGCGGCGCCGGTTTGCCGCCGGGCGACTCGACCGGTGCGACGCTGATGCCCGCCTTGGTGAGCAACTCGCGGGCGAGCGCGGTGCGCGTGTCGAACAGGTTGGCGCCGCGTTCGGCCACGATTTCCGACTTGGCCACGGGCTGCCCGCTGGCCACATCGATCGCCTGGCCGCTCAAGTGCAGTTTGTCCTGGAAGTCGAAGTAGAAGCCGGTGAAGAGCAGTTCGGCGCCGAGCTTCTTGCCGAGCGGCTGGACGACGGCGGCCTCGGCCAGTTGCTTGTCGCGGAACTCGCGCGACCGGCAGAAGTAGTCGACCAGGCTGCGCGACGACATCGCCAGGTTCGGCTGCCGCTCGAGTTCGGTCATAAAGCCGTCCTGCAACAGGTCGCCGATGAAGTTGGTTTTCTCCTGGCCGTTCATGTTGCGGAACGGCAGCACGGCCACACGGCGAGTGCCCGGCGGCAGCGCGGCGCGGGCCGCGGCCAACTCGCCCGGCGTGATCGGGTTCTCGAACAACAGATATCGTCGCCGCAGTTCTTCGCGCAGGCGCGTGGCCGCGGCCAGGTCTTCATACGTGCCGCCCGAGTTTTCGGCCAGCATGCGGAACCAGGCCAGCCCGTCGGCGCTCATGCCCTGGCACGCGACGGTGTGGATTTGCATGTGGTTCGCCTGGGCCGTGGTGAGCAGCCATTCATTCGTGGTCTCGTAGGTGTACTGGCCGTGTACGATGCGCGCCGGCTGACCGTGCGCGGATGCGTCGCCGCAGAGGATGACGACGCGGGCGCGGTCGGGACGCTCGGCCCGCCAACTCAGTTTGATCATGCTCTCGAACAGCGCCTGATCGCCGCGTTCGGGAATGTCGCCGCCGCCCATCGCTTGCAGTTTCGCCAGCGCGGCGCGGAATCGCTCGACATCGCCGGTGAAGTCCCAGTGCCGCGTGATGTACTCGTCGCCCTGGTCGCGGAACGCGACGAGGCCGAACTGCACGTCGATGTCGCCGGCCGGGCCGCGGAAGTCGTCGACGATGTCGTCGAGCGACGCCTGCAACTCGCGAATCTCGCCTCCCATGCTGCCGGTGGTGTCGACCACGAAGGCCACGTCGATGGACCGCGGTCCGTCGAGCGGCAACTCAGGTTGGCCGGGCGCGTCGACCGCGACGCCCTGTTGTCCGAGCACCGCGTCGGTCAAGAATCGCGGCAGCCTGGCCGCCGCCTGACCGCCTTCCGCCTTGAAGTACACGCCGTGGCGCACGCCGACGGCGATGCGCGCAATTGCGCGGCTCAAGTAGCCCGGCGCGGTGATAAGTTCCGGGCCGCCGCCTTGCCCCGGGCCGTTGACGACCGCTGGGGCCGCCGGCGCGACGGGAGTCACGACGCGCGGCGGCACAGGCTCGCCGACCGGAATGCGCGGGCCGGTCGGTACGCCGATGCGAATGTCGATGCCGCCGGGGAACGGCGATCGGCCGGGCGACGAGTGTCCACCCTCATGGTGGTCGTCGTCGTGGCTGCGCGACCCGCCAATGCGGATTCCGCCACTGCTGCCGCCACTCGATCGGCCGCTGCCGCCGCCCTTGCCGCCACTGGACATGCTTCCGCCGCCTTTTCCGCCACCACCTTTTCCGCCGCCACTACCCTTCTTCTTGTCCGAGGCGTCGAGCGCGCTCAGCAGACTCAGTGATAACACCAGGACGCTTGTGGCACCAACGATCAGTCGGCGGTTCATGAGAGTACCTCCTTTGAGAGCATGATTCGTCGGCGGACGCCGGCGCTCTTGGACTACTTCTCCGGCAACTCAAACACGCAGCGAAACCCGAATCGATCCGCGCGCCGCGTCGGCGCGTCCTCCAGGCGCGAAGTTGTGAACAGGAAATCATCGTCGTCGTCCCAACTGCCGCCCCGCAGCACGCGATGAGTGCCTGTCGGCGGTCCAGTGGGATGCACGACTGACTTGGTTGGATACGGGCCGCGCCAGTCGCGACACCATTCGGCGACGTTGCCGGCGAGGTCGAAACAACCGACCGGGCTGACGCCCATAGCAAACTTACCGACCGGGGCCGTCAATGGAAACCCGTCCGACGGGCCGAAGGCGTTGCACCGAGTGCGCGGCAGTGCGTCGCCCCATGGGAACGGACCGTCGGGGTGCCGCGCCGCACGTTCCCACTGGGCCTCGGTTGGAAGCTGTTTGCCGGACCAGCGCGCGTAGGCCGCTGCGTCGTCCCAACTGACCCACACGACCGGATGATCGTCCTTGCCCGCGACCCCGTTCTGATCGGCCCCGCGCAGCCACTGCGAGTTGCCCGCGAACTTGGTCTCTTCGGCGAACAGACGAAACTGGCGATTGGTCACTTCAAACTTGTCGATGTAATACGGCCCAAGCTGCACTTCGTGGATCGGTCCATCGTCTGGCCGTTCGTTCGTTCCCATCTGGAACCTTCCGGGCGGCACGAAGACCATTTCGGCGCTGTCCTTCGCGCTGACGACTTCCATCGGCCAGCCCGACGCATCGGCCGTGGCGCCCGGCTTGGCCCGCAGGCCGAGCGGTAGGCGACGGTGAACGCTCGGATCATACGGCACGCCTCGCGATCGACCGAACTCGCGCAGCACCCACACGCCGCTGAAGTCGCCGCTCTGATGTGGGTTTTGCAGCGTTCGGAAATCGCGGCGCGCGATGTTCTGCGTCTCGAGCTTCGCGTAGCCCGCCAACTCGTCGAGAGTCAATTGGCCGTCGCGGTTGGCGTCGGCGGCGCCGTTCCAACCCTGCAGGACGCTGTGAAAGAAGATGCCGTGTTTCAGGTCGGGATGCTCGAAGCTTTTCTGTCCCTCGCGGCAACTGAACAGGGCCACCAGCCCCTCGGGGACCGGTTCGGTCTGGGGGCGCGTCACGCTCTCGAGGTCGACCGTCGGCCGGCTGCGGGCCAGCTCGCTCACCGGGTCGTTGCGGCAGGCGTCGACCAGCATGAGCTTGCGCGTTGCGGGACATTTTTCGAGCAGGCGATAGACGTCATCAAGCGCGATAAGCGTCTCCTTCTCGTCGAGCTTCGCGTCGACCGGGCAGAAGAAGCTGCGCTTCTCTCCCTTGAACTGGACTCCGTGGCCGGCCAGGGCGACGACGAGCGAATCGTCGTCCTCCACTTGGGCCAGCAGCAACTGCAGCTCCTCGCGGATCTTCTTGGCCTCAGGCAGATAGCGCGGCGGCAGGCGCGGCTCAGCGTCGTGCATCAAAACGATGTTGTCCGGCTTGAACCCGGCGGCCACCAGGCGCGGCTCGCCTGCGGCTTCCTTTGACGACATTGCAGGCGGGCCGCCTGCACTACGCTGACGAGTAACCAGGAAACAACACACAAGAACAAGGAGACGAGTCATGCAACGCTTTGGAATCGCAAGTGGTGTTCGAGGTTTGGTGCTGGGCAGCCTGATGGCGATCGGTGCGTTCTTTGCGAGTGGTTCGGCCGAGGCCGGTCACTGGTGCTCGCACTGCCACTACGAATGGGTCGTGAGGTACGAGTATCAGCAGGTGCCGTACACTCGCTATGTGACCTACTACGACCATTGTGGCAAGCCGTACAGCGTTCCGAAGACGTACTTCCAGACGATCAGGGTGCCCGTGAAGCACCGCGTGCAGGTGTGCTACTAAATGGCTTTGCGTGATTCTGGGAGTCCGCAGGGACAGTAGCCCGACGCGCCAGCGAGGGACCGGGCCTGATTTCTTGTGATTTCGCCATGTGCTCCCTCGCTGGCGCGTCGGGCTACTGTCCCAGAATCGTGCAAGGCTATTTAGTGGGAAGAGGTCAGAAGGTCAGAGGTCAGCGGTCAGCGGTCAGAAGGGCAGTCTCGCTCTGAACCTCTGACCCTCTGAGCCTCTGGCCTCTATCTTCTTGACCTCCGCTGGTTGCCGCTTCACACTGTCGGACATGGCCGCCGAAAGCGACACAGGGACGATGAGCGACGAGCAACTGGCTGGAGTCATCGCCGGGCGCGGCGAGACGGACGAGGGGTGGCGGCTGGCGCGCGAAGCGTGCAGTCAGCTCTACGTGCGTCACGCCCGCAAGCTGCTCGGGTTTCTGTCGGCGCGAGTACACCGTAATGATCTGGAAGACATCCACCAGGCGATCTGGGAGCGGGTCTGGAACCACCTTCCGACCGGTTTCCACGGTGGCAACTTTCGCGCGTGGCTGCATCAGATCGCTCGGAACTACATCATCGACCACTCGCGCAAGAAGCGGGCCGACGAACTGGCCGAGGACTACGACGTGGCCGACAGTCGGGTCGGGCGTCCCGACGAAGCGGTCGTGGAGCAGGAGCGCCGCGCCGCGCTGAGCCGCTGTCTCGAACGACTCGCTGAGAGTGCTCGGCTGCTCGTGAACGCACGGCTTGGCGGCGAGAGCTACGATGAGATTTGTCCGCGCATGGGCCTGAAGATGGCGCAGGCGCACAAGCTGTTCCATCAAGCCAAGGAACAGCTACGCCGTTGCGTCGAAGCCGAATCGGGCCAGTAGAAGAGACGAACATGACGTTGCATGCCCTGGAAATCCCAGACGAGCCGAGCCAGTTGCCCGACTGGTTGGAACGGCAATTGACCGGCCGCGACCTGGCACTGGTTGTTGCGGAACTGGCCGCGGTACACCGAGCGCCGGCGTCGGTCGTGCCGTCGGTGTACGACCTCGTCGGCAATCAGTTCGACGCGGTGATGCAATCGGGGCTGAAGGTTCTCGCCGGGTCGGTGCTGAAGCAGCTTCTGACCCAGCCCGGGCTGCTGCTCGAACTTCAAGAAGCGGTCTTTTTGCACGGCGGCGCCCATTGGGAACATCGGTGGCGCGCCGGGCCACAGATCGAAGACAGTGTCGCTCGCGGGCGCGACCGGCTGGCCACATTTCTGGCGAGTCAGTCGAGCGAGCCAGCGGCCGATCATCGCATGACGATCGTCTTCCGTCCCGCCGCCGAGTCGGCTGCTGCGACGGCAACGGCGCCTGTCGTGGCACCGCCGCGACGCGAGGTGCCGTGGTATCGCCAGGCGTGGGTTGCGAGTTTTGCGACCGCCGCCGCCGTCCTGATCGCGGTGTTCATCGTCGAGCAGTTTCGCGGCAGACCAGACCAGCCGGTCGCCGTCGCGTCGGCCGCTTGGGGCTGGAACAAGCCAGACGCACTACCGAACGACCTGCCCCCGCCAGCCTATCTGAACGCGCTGGCCGACGCGGCGGCCGAGTGGTTCAACAAGCGTCCCGAAGGTCCCGCGGATCTGGCCAAACGCATCGCGGAGTTCCGCCAAGGCTGCTCCGTGCTCTTACTTGCCAAACACCGCGTGCTCGCCGAGCAGGACCGCACCTGGCTCTTGGAACGATGCCGCGCCTGGGCAACCAAGCTGGACGGTCACCTGGCATCCATCGAATCGGGCGACGCTGCGCTGACCGTGCGGGCGGCGGCCGACGAGACCATCAACAAGTTAATCGATGCGCTGCGAGGTCGGGCTAAAGAGATCGCTGCCGTGCAAGACCGGCTTTCGTGACGGGCTGCACCAGCGGCTATGGCACGGCTTCACACAACGCCCTCAGCGACTGAATCCGGCCGTCTTCTGCGGGTCGTTTGCGATCGATCAGCACCGTCCGCAGACCGGCGGTGCGAGCGCCGGCCACGTCGTTGTGTGGGTCGTCGCCGACGCACAGGATTTGGCCTGGATCGACTGCCGCTGTGGTGATGACGGCTTGGAAAAACCGCTGGTGCGGCTTGCGGAATCCGACCTGTGACGAGACCAGCACGTCGCGGCACAGCCGGAGCGGCCCAAGCTCGCGGGCGATCCGCTCCAGCCGGCTGTCGAAGTTCGAGGCCAGCATGAGCCGAACGCCTCGCGATTCGAGTGTGGCCAGCACGTCCGGCACTTCGGGAAAGGTTCGCCACGCTTGCGGGCCCGCGAAGTGGTCCCAGAGTTCGGCAAAGCAGGTCGACGGGTCCGGCAGGTCATCCAGTACGCGCCGCACGATCTGTTGCCATCGGGCGATCTCATTCAGCTCACTGGTTCGCAGGTCGCCGGCCCGGTCGCGGGCCTCGACTTCGCGAAACACGGCGCGAAATCGATCGCCGATCTCGCGTTCGCTTCGTCGTGAGCCGTGCCGCCGCGCGGCCGCGGTGTACACCGTCGCCACGTCGGGATCGGGGTAGATCACGGTGCCTACCGCGTCAAACACAATAACCTTGATCGGCGCTTGCGTCATGCCCGTCAGTATGTCGCCGCGGGTGCGGCGCGGCCAAGGTCAGACGCCGCGCGACCGACCAGCTTAGCTGGTTTTCGCAACCGGCACGAACTGCGGCGGCGCTCGCGAGAATCGTCTCGCGCCGTTTGACTGACGGTCGTTATGGGTAATAAATCGAATGCCTCGCCGAGTCGACTGGCGATTACGCAACCAGCCGTCCGCGGTCGCTTGCCGCCGCTTGACGGTTCGCAGTGGGAATCGACTGTCGGCGCCCCGCAGGACCCCGCGTTTCGTAGTTGGACATCACGGTACAGCACCAGAGCGGTTGGAGGATGCGCGGGATGAACGAACGCACGCGGATGTTCACGTCGGCCGGTCCGAATTGGACGCTGGTTTCTGATCGTCGCCTGCAAACCAACTTGCGCGATGTCGCCCAGACGCAGTCAGCGGCGCTATCGCGCAAGTTTACTCTGCGCGCCCAGCAACTGGCCTACTGCACGACCGCCGCAGGTCCGTACGAGCGATACATCGTTGTGACGCGACGCCCGCCGGGTTGAGCGGCATCGTTTGTGGCCGAGTTGCCCGCAGCGTGGCGCGGTGTCGCGGTTTGGGTGTAACCGGTCGCCCTCGCTGGCGCTTCCACCCGTGTCAATTCACCGGCCGGATTTCGTCGCCCGCGGCGTCGAGCAGAAGTAGGTACAGATCCAGGAACTTCTCGAGCTGCGCCGGCTTGAATCCACTCGGCCCCTTCTCGCCTTTGAACGCGACGGTTCCATCGAACCCAATCAGGTAGAGTCGGTCGGGCATCGCGGCGTAAGCCTGGCCGACGCGGTTGTCCATGCCGTCGATCAGGCACGGCATTGAAAGCTCTAGCTTCGAGCACATCTCCTGGGCAAGCTCAACTCGGTCTTCGTAGTCTTTGGGCTGCAGGAACACCAGGCCCTCCTGCGTGTTCGCCTTGGATTGCCGGCCGTCTTCGGTGTGTGCCTCGCGAAGGTACACGACGTAGAACGCCACGCGGTCGCCGTACTTCTTGTACATTGCTTCGAGGACGTCAGCCTGACGTCGGAACGGCGGTCAGGTGTAGCTGCCGAAGATCAGCACGACCGGCTGGCGGCCGCGGAACGATGCGAGCCGCACCTCGCTCTTGCCGTCCAGGCTCTTGAGCTTGAAGTCAGGGGCCGCGTCGCCCTCTTTGAGCGACCCTTCCTGTGCTCGGTCGGCGGGGCGGATGTCCTTACGGACGCTCTTTGGTTTCGGTCGGTCGTCGCCGGATTGGGCTAGGGCCGACGCGCCCCAAATCGCCAGTAGCCCAGCACACAGAACAGCCCGCCAAAACGCTCGATGGGCCATGACAGCCTCCCATGAATCGCCAGCCGGATTGGATCAGACACCGCATATTCAACACGCCAAGTCGCCGTGGGTTTCGCCGTCGGGTTCGTCAGGCCTGTCGGACTGGTCGGCCCCGTGCGACTCGTCGGACTGATCGGTCGAATCGTGGTCATGCCGATGGCGCGGCTACTTTTCAAGGTGCTGATACAGCGGCAGGTGTCGGTAGTAGACCTCCAGCATCAACAAGTGCATGCACGTCTCGTAGACTCGCCCGCCGGCCGCGCCCCACCGGTCGGGCGTTGGTGTTGTGGGTGACCAGCTTCCGACGACGCCGGGGTCTCGCGATTGAGTGTTGGTCAGGATGTCGCGGATTCGCCCGTTCCAGCGGTCCCAATGTGTGCCCTGCATGTGGTACATCACCTGGGTCGCGTAGTACCAGTAGTACACATCGCGCTGGGCGAGGTCGGGTAGTTGCCGGTCGAGTTCATCGGCCCCGGCGCGTAGCCGAGGATTGTCGCGGCCGAAGCCCAGGTACTGCCGCATCAAGAGACCCTCGGCCGTCATGGCGATGCTCTCTGGCTTGGTCGGGTGGTACGAGTACTGGCCGCCGCCCGGCCCGCGCTGCACTGAGTCGAGCCAGCCGGTCACGCGCTGGTACGCGGCTGGCGGGATCGTGAACCCGGCCATGCCGCCGCTCTTCAGGGCCATCAGTTGCCAGCCCGACACCGACGTATCCGACTCGGTGCGCGGTTCGTAGCGCCAGCCGCCCAGTTGCGGATGTTGGCTGTCGATGATGAACTGCAGCGCCTTCTCGGTCGGTTCGCGCAGCATCGAGTCCCTGGTCATGCCATACGCCTCGGCCAGCGCGATCGTCGCGATGCCGTGGCTGTAGAATCGCAGGAACCGGGCGTCGCTGTGGAATAGGTCGCCGTTGGCCCGCTGCCGGCCGATCAGCCACTTCAGTCCGCCTCCGACGACGTCGGCGTACTGGCCCGACTCGTGCGTGTAACCCGCTCCGAGCAGCGCCAGCAGCGCCAACCCGGTGGCTGCCGTGTCGGACTGGAAGCTGCCCAGCCCATCGCAGGTGTGCTCTTTGCACTGTTTCGAAAACTCGTGAATGCTCCACGAACCGTCGGGGGCCTGATGAGCGGCAAGCCAGGCGATTCCCAGTTCGACGGCTCGTTCGGTGTCGGGCGATCCGCCGAGCGATCGGGCCGCCTGACGTCGCATCTCGCCGGTGCGCAGCGAAAACTCGGGGCTGATCTCGGCGCGGGCCGCGCTGCCCAGGTCGCCGCCGGCCTGGCGAGCGAGCTTGGCGACGAGCGGGTGCGTCTCGATCGTGCCGCCCGACTCTGAAGTTCGCCGCGCGGGCGCGCCGACCGTCAACTTGACTCCATCGCCGAGTGCCGGCGGCGAACCGGCGCCACCCGCGGCCGATGTGCTGCCGGGCAGACCGGCCGCGCGTCGTCCGGTCGTGGCTCGCGGCCCGATCGACGCGACTCCCGCCGAACCACTCTTGCCGCCGCCTCCGCCGCCCGATGCCTGCGGGCCAGGCTCGATCGCGCCGCCGCCTTGAGGTCCCGCGCTCAGCGCCATCGCCTCGGCCTCGATACCGCCGGTCACTCCCAACGGGCTGCCGACTCCCGACGTAGCGCGACCCGGCAGGCCCGCGCTCGGCCGACCTCCGCCCGAATCAGATGACAATCGCGGCGCCAGCTCGACTCCTCGCGCCGGCTCGCCCGCACCGCCGCTCGCGCCGCCACCCGACGGCCGACCCTTCACCTCGCTCAGGCCGACGCCGCCGTCCGATCCGCCCGCACTCGCGCCAGTCCCGCTGCCACTGCGCCCGCTGGGGACTGCGGCTCGCGTGCCCCGGCCCGATCCGGATGCCGACGCTGCGGATGATGCGGCGACCTGCACGTCGCCGCTGCCGCGGGTTTCGCCGATCGTGACCGACTCGCCCGAACCCGTCGCGCCGGTGACTCCGCCGGAGACCGAGCCTCGTGCGATGGCTGCCGACCCACCGCCGCCCGGCGCGGCCGCGCGGCCGGTACCGTCCTCGGAACTCACCCGCGCGAGCATTGCGCCCGTGCCGCTGGTCCTGCTACCGCTCGCGCCGACCGACGACGCGGGCGCGCTCGAGCCGCCGCTCGAGAGTCCGGCCACGGACGAGAGTGTCGATCGGCCTGATCGGCCGGCCGAGCCGCTCGCCGCCTCGACTCGCACCGCGCCGGCCGGCGCCGATCCGCCGGTGACCTCGGGCGCTTCGGCCGAGTCCGACGCGGCCTGCGGACCCGACTGCGACCGCGAGCGGGCCATCGACGCCGAAGCACCCGAGTTCACTCGTGGTGCGGACTCGCTGCGTGCCGACCGCACGTTCGCCGAACTGCTGCGAGCGTCGGCCAGTGCGGGGCCTTGCGAACCGGCCGACCGGGCCGACACCGATGCGTCGCGGCGATCGACCGAACTGGCGGCCGCGTCCAGCCGCGATTCTTGCGAGCGGGCCGCCGGTGCGAGGCTCGGCGCATCGGCCGCCACGTCGCTCGCCCGCACTTCGGACCGTGCGCGCGACTGTTCGCGCCGCGCGAGGTCAGTCTGGCGCGGGCGAACTTCGCCTTGCCGCGTGTCGCGCATTGCCACCGATCGATCGATCTGGGGAAGCTGCTGCTCGGCCATTTCGCGATCGGGTCGATCCATCTCGGCCGCTCGCTTCTGCTGCTTTGCCGCCGCCTCGATCGACACATCAACGGCTCGTTCGGCGGCAAGCTCGGGCGCCTCGGCCGCCGCCTCGATCATCTCGGGCCGCTCGAGTTCGGCGCGCGTGAGCGAATCTTGCGGCATCTTCTCCGACTGCATTTTCATTTGCTCGCGCTGCTGCCGCTCGCGCTCGGCGGCCTCGAATTCGGCCTCGGTCATCGCCACGTCGCGGCGCTGCTCGCGCGGCCGGACGGCGTCGGCGGCCTGGCGAGCGGCGTCGGCGGCTTGGTTTGCGGGCAGGTCGAGCGACGGAGACATCTGCCACATTTCGGGTGTGGCCTCGACCGACTCCATGCCGCCGTAGTCGGGCAAGGCGATCTTGGCCTCGTGGCCGGGTGATTCGGCGTGCGGGAACAACTCCTGAGCGAGCACGGCCGGCAGTCGCAGCTCCTGCAATAGGACGAGCAGCAGCAGGTGCAGGAGCAGGCTGAGCAACACGGCGACCTGCAGCCGCGCGAGGATCACGCCGCGTAACAGCCACGCGGCGGCGACGAGCATCGCGGCCAGCACAGCCGGCACACCGAACCGCACCACTGGGTTGTCCCACGGTCCCGCGGCGGCCGCGGCCGCCGCGGCACGCCAGACGATGCCCAGCCACGCCAGGTAGGCCGCCGCGCAAGCGACCACGACGGCCACCGCCACGCGCCAACGTGCGGCGGACGACAACTTCGATCCGTAGAGCCGGTCGAACTGTTTCACTCGAGACCCCTGGCAACACCTCTGTCGGACGGCAGCTTCATCGCGCACGGTATGTGGCGGTCCGCCCGTGGGATGCTGTTGAACATCCTTCGTGCCGAGCACCCCGACTGGGATCAAGCGCAGGTCGAACGCGAGGCGGCGCGGAGACTCTCGCATGGAACTCAACGTTCGGCCTCCGGCACGACGGCGACACGATAGTCTTTGATCTGCGCCTGGTTGCACAGGCTCATTACCCGCGCGACGTGCTTCCAATCGGCCCGTTCGTCGCCGCGAATGAGCACGGTCTGGCGGCCGGGGTTGTTCGCCTCGGCCTGGCGCAGCATGTCGGCCAGAGCGGCCTCGGTCATCGCGCGGCCGAGCACGACCAACTGGCCGGCGTGGTTCACGTTCACGATCACCTCGCGCGGCTTGACGACCAACGGCATCGCCTCGGCCGCACTGGGCAACTGGGCCGGCAACTCGCCTTCGACGCCGCTGCGGGCCTCTTCCTCGAAACGCGACGCGATCAGAAAAAACAGCAGCAGTTGAAACACGCAGTCGATCATCGGCGTCATGTCGATCTTGCCGGCGACCGGCTGGCGATTCGTGAAGCGAAAACGCATGAGGACTCCAAGCGGTGGACCGATTGAATCGTGGAACGCTCGCCGGATCAACTACTCAACGGCTCGACACTGTCGATCGTTTCGGGAACCGATTCCGCGGCGGCGTTGGTTTTTCGCGGGACTCGTTTGAGCCGCCCCTTGCCCTCGAACCGTTCGAGGTGCGGCAAAATCTCGAGCATGATTTCTTCCATCTCGCGCACCAGCCGGTCGATCTTGCCTTCGAAAAAGTGCGCGAACAGCACGGCAGGGATCGCGACGCACAGTCCGGCGAAGGTCGTGACCAGCGCGGTGTAGATGCCCTGAGCCAGTTCCTGGGCCTTTGCTGCGCCGGTGGCCGTCGTCGTGCTGGTGACGATGAAGGCCATGATCATGCCCTGCACCGTGCCGATGAGTCCCAGGAGCGGCCCGATGCTGGCACAGACGTTGAGCGGTCGCACGTTGGTGAAGAGCGCCGCGACCTCGCGCGCGCCGGCGTCCTCGACCGCCTTTTCGACTTCCGAGTGTGGGCGGCCGGTCTTCAGCAACGCGGCGCGCAACACATTAGCCATCGGCGACGGGTGCTGCTGGCAAGCGTGGTAAGCGACCCGCGGATCGAGGCCGGCGGTCTGCGAAGTTTGTCGGTCGAGTTCCTGCAGCAGCGCGGGCGGGACGATCTTCCTTCGTCGCAGGCCGATGAACCGCTCAACGATGAACGCGATGATAACGACGGAACAGCCGGCGATCGGGATCATGAAGATTCCGCCCTGGACGGTGAGGTCCCAGAGCGACGGCGGCGCGGTCCGCGGGCCGCCCGACTGCGCAGCCGGCTCATTCGTGTCGGCGTCTTGAGCGACCGCATCCGCCGGGATCGACGCGCGCAGCGCACCCAGCGCAACGACTAAGCAAGCCAGCCGGACGAACCGGCGAACGGGCGAGAGTTTCTCTAACCCAGACATCCACGAAGTCCTCGGCATGAGTCGTTCCGGGGAAGGCGCCACGGAACGATTGTGCCCCTGCCGAAGACCATTCGCAAGGGCATCGGCCAGCCCGCAGAAACTAAAGCCTTGTGGTCGGCGATCACCTCCGTCTCGGTTCCGTCGTGCTCGACTGCTGCTCCCCGGCGGATGTCCACCGGTGGGACGACGAAGCCGATCTCACGCCAGCGATCGACGGCAAAAGCCCGTCGGAACCCGCGAGCTCACGGCGACCGAACAGGCGGTCCTCGGGCTCTTGCGGGCGGGCCTCTCTCAGAAGGAGATTGCGTCGGCGCGGGGCGTCACGTATGCGACGGTGCACGAACACGTGCAGACCATCTACAACATGCTCGGCGTCCACACGCGCGCGGAACTCATGGCCCGCTGTGCCCAGACCGTCGTGTCCATTGGGATCAATGGGCGCGAGCACGGACGGCCGACGCAAACCCCAGGGAGACCAGCCACACATCATGCCGCCACACCTCGCCGATAACGACGTGCCCCGCGACCACCGACTTCGCCTGAGGGCCGGCAGTCGGTCAGTCACGGGTCGGCGCCGCCGCAACGAGGACCGTACATGTGTCGCTCGCCGTCTCGGGCTTGCGGTCCGCACCACCCGGCGTCGCATCGACCGGGCGTTCCATCCGGGGGCGATGCCCGTGCGCCGGGCCGTTGCCGACTGCGGCTGCCGGCCCAATGGCAGGGTGCCGTTCGATCCGCCGGCACCCGAATTCGTCGGCCCGGCGCCGTCGGGGACACCGCAGCCGGGTGGACCTCCCTTCACGCCACCAGGGCAGTGCAGCTCATCGCTTGCCGATCCGTTATTCGTCATCAACTGGCACGGTTGCGCCATAGACCTGCGCCCGCAAATCGACCGTCGGTCCATCCGACCACGGCATGATCGGCTCGTACTCCGTCACGTTAGGAAACATCACGAGGCCGTCACGAGCGGCGGCCGATCTTCATCGACCGCTATGAGATCCCGACCTCGGGCGGCATCCCGGACACCGTGAGTGCCCGCGTGCAGTTCAACGGCTCGTGGGGATCGAGCAAGTACTACCAAACCGGCACGGGGGCGCTCTACAACCCCGGCGCAGTTCCAATACAACTCCTTCTCGCAGCCGACTCAGCAGACCAACGAACTGGGCAAGGTGACGACCGCCACGTACGACGCGGCCGGCA
>DAIOWH010000022.1:28272-48413 GCA_036758585.1 Planctomycetia bacterium | reverse complement strand
TCGCCTGCGGCTGCGGGTTAAACGAGCGAGGCGCAGCTACGGAAATACACCCTTCAGAAGGCGGTCAGTTCACGAGCGCCCCAGCGATGGTTGCGGTCATGAACGAAGCGAGCAACCCGCCGATCATCGCCCGTAGGCCGAAACGAGCCAGGTCGGCCCGGCGCGATGGGGCCAGGCTGCCGATGCCGCCGATCTGAATCGCAATCGACGAAAAGTTCGCGAAGCCACAAAGTGCATAGGTGGCGATAACGCCCGACCGCGCGGAGATTGCGTCATCCTTCAACAGTGCCGCCAGGTCCTTGTAGGCCACAAACTCATTCAGGATTGCCCGCTTGCCCAACAGAGCACCGACCTGCCCCGAATCATCCCACGACACACCCATGGCCAGCGCGAGCGGCCGACAAAGCCAGCCGAGGATCCGGTCAAACGACAAGTTTTCCAACTCCACCCAGAGCGGCCATGTCTCGGTCGCCGGGTACTTGAGCATCGACGCGACCCAAGTACCGACGTGACCCAGTGCAGCGTTGAGCAGGAACACCAGCGCGATGAACGCCATCAGCATGGCCATGACATTCAGCGCGAGCTTCAGTCCGTCGGCCGCCCCCGTGCAAATCGCGTCGAGCAGGTTGCTGCCCTCTCGCTCGATCTGCATGCGAACCTGGCCGCGCGTGTCGGACTCGGCCAGTTCCGGCGCCATGATCTTGGCGATCACGAGCGACGCGGGCGCCGACATCACGCTCGCCGCCAGCAGGTGACCGGCTGCACCGCTGAACCCTTCGCGAGTCAACATGTCCACGTAGGCCGCCATCACGCCGCCGGCGATCGTAGCCATGCCGCCGGTCATTAACGCCATGATCTCGGACTGGGTCATGCGCGGCAGATACGGTTTGATGACGAGCGGCGCCTCGGTCTGGCCGACAAACACATTCGCGGCCGCCGCCAGCGACTCCGACCCGCTCGTGCCCATCACCACCTGCATTACCTTGGCCATCGCCCAGACAATCCACTGCATGAGCCCAACGTAATACAGCGCCGACATGAGCGCGGAGACGAGGATAATCGTGCCAGTCACCTGCACGAAGAAAACGAATCCGTGCTCGGCGACGTTGCCCATGGCTTCACCGAACACGTCAGGCCGGGCCAGGGCGCCGAAGACGAATCGCGTTCCTTCGCGGTTCGCATCGAGTACGAATTGAACAGCCGACCCGGCGCCGTCAAAAACCTTTTTGCCGAACCCGGTCTTGAGGATCAGCACCGCAAAGACCAGTTGCAACACCACTCCCTTGACGACCAACCCCCAGGAGACGCGCCGGCGGTCCATCGAACACAACCACGCCAAGCCGATCATGACCGGCAGACCGAGCAAGCTGATGAGTTGATACACAGACTCGACCCTCCGAAAACGCGACGAAAGTACGGTACGGTCTCTCGCGCGGCCGATCAGCCGGATCGAGAGGTCGCCCAAAGCGGCCTATAGCCTGGACTTCGTAGGCTGGGTGCGGCACCCAGCCTACCGCCTCACGCCGACGCTGGCAGCGTCGGCCACGCAAAACGAACCCAAAGATTGAGCGTTGACAGAATACTAGCCCGGCGGCTGGATGTGCGCCAATGAATAGGTCCCGCCTGGTTCGCGGCGGAGCTTGCCCTGCTGAACGAGTTCCTCCCAAACATCGGGCGTGAACCCGAACGGCGGCGTGATGCCGAGCACGCGAGACACCTTGGTGCCGCGCGACAACCCCGACTCGTCGTCGAGCCGCGTGAGCTTCAGCTTCTTCTTGAAGGCCTGGTACGCCTTGGTCAGTTCTTCTTTCGTGGCCACGTGCAGGCTCCCGTCGCCGTCGTGCGGCGATGGCGGTCAGGCCCCGACCGGCGTCGGCGCCTCGGTGAGCAGCACCGGACCGCTCATCTTACGGATGTCGTCGGTGATGCGCATCGAACAGAACTTCGGTCCACACATCGAACAGAACGGCGCGGTCTTGAACACGTCTTGCGGCAGCGTCTCGTCGTGCATCGCGCGAGCCGTGTCGGGGTCAAGCGACAGTTCGAACTGGCGATTCCAGTCGAACTCGAAGCGGGCCTTCGATAGCGCGTCGTCGCGGTCGCGAGCGCCGGGGCGGTGCCGGGCGAGGTCGGCGGCGTGGGCGGCAATCTTGTATGCGATCACGCCCGCCTTCACATCCTCCGGCCCCGGCAATCCTAGATGTTCCTTGGGCGTGACGTAGCACAACATCGACGCACCGTGCCAACCCGCCAGCGCGGCGCCGATCGCCGAGGTGATGTGGTCGTAGCCGGGGGCGACGTCCGTGACCAACGGACCGAGCACATAGAACGGCGCTTCGTTGCAAAGCTCGGCCTCCATGCGCATGTTCATCTCGATCTGGTCCATCGGAATGTGTCCCGGCCCCTCGACCATCACCTGGCAGCCCATGTCCTGGGCGCGTTTGGTGAGTTCGCCGATCGTCCGCAGCTCGGCGAATTGAGCCGCGTCCGACGCATCGGCGATCGAGCCGGGCCGCAGCCCATCGCCCAGGCTCCACGACACGTCGTACTCGCGCATGATCTCGCAGAACTGCTCGAAATGCGAATAGATGAAGTTCTGCTGCTTGTGCGCCATCGACCACTGAGCCATCAGCGCTCCGCCGCGGCTCACGATGCCGGTCACGCGATTCGTCGTCAGCGGCAGGTGTTCGAGCAGCACGCCGGCGTGCAACGTCATGTAGTCCACGCCCTGACGCGCCTGGTGTTCGACCATGTCGAGCATCATTCGCGGCGTCATGTCTTCGACGTGCTTCACCTGCTGAACCACTTGATAGATGGGCACGGTGCCGATCGGTACGGGCGAGGCGTCGATGATCGCCTGGCGGATCGCGTCGATGTTGCCGCCGGTCGATAGGTCCATCACCGTGTCGGCGCCGTACTTGACCGATAGCCGCAGTTTTTCAAGTTCCGAATCAATCTCGGACGTGACGGCCGAGTTGCCGATATTCGCATTGATCTTGCACCGCGCGGCCAGGCCGATCGCCATCGGCTCAAGCCCTTTCCTGAGGTGCACCTTGTTGGCGGGGATGATGAGGCGGCCGCGCGCGATTTCGCTGCGAACCTGCTCGGGGCCGAGCCGCTCGATCTGGGCCACGCACTGCATCTCACGCGAGACAACGCCCTGGCGAGCAAGCTCGATTTGAGTCATGACTGGAACTCCTTTGAACAACGCACGCGGGACCAAGCGATCGTCGCCGCGGCTCCTCCGCCGAACGGGGACGTGACGAGATCATATCCTAGTCGGGTCGGTGGGCCTGTCAACGGCAGCGGAGGTTCGAGCGCGAGAACGAATCGTCGGGTTGACGATCCACGGCGCCGTTCTTATTCTACGTAGCCTTGCGAAAGGGGACTGGCGTTGCCCACAACGCCGCTCGCGCCCGTAGCTTAACTGGATAGAGCTTCGGACTACGGATCCGAGGGTTGTAGGTTCGAATCCTACCGGGCGTACTCGAACGGGCCGAAGAATCGCGCCATTCGTTTCACCCGCAGCCGCAGGCGAGGCACAACAAACGCCAGCCATGCCTCGTCTGCGGCTGCGGGTGAAACGACCGAAGCCGATTTCAGACCCTACTCAATGTGGCACAGTCCTAAATAGCCTTGCACGATTCTGGGACAGTAGCCCGACGCGCCAGCGAGGGAGCACATGGCGAAATCACAAGAAATCAGGCCCGGTCCCTCGCTGGCGCGTCGGGCTACTGTCCCTGCGGACTCCCAGAATCACGCAAAGCCATTTAGACCTCGGCAAGCGGCTCGTTCGAATCGCCGAACTCGTTGAGATGCACGTCCGCCTTGTCGAGCAACGACAGGAATAGACTACACATCTTGCGGTTGGGTTTGCCCAAGTAGTCAAGCACGCGCCCGCCTTGGATGCGGCCGCCGGCGCCGCCGAGCAAGACGACAGGTAGTTGCGTCGCGTCGTGGCTGCCGGTCAGCATGCTGGAACAGAACAGGATCATCGAGTTGTCCAATGCCGTGCGCCCGCCCTCGTCGATCGCGTCGAGCTTGCGGGCGATGTAGGCAAGCTGTTCGAGGAAGAACTGGTTCACCTTCAGCCAGTCGGCCGTGTCGGAGTGCGAAAGCAAGTGGTGGATCATGTAGTCCACGCCGAGGTGCGGGAACCGCAACGATGAGTGGTCGTTATTCAGCTTCAGCGTCGTTACGCGCGTCGTGTCGGTTTGGAACCCGAGCACCAGTATGTCGCACATCAGCCTCATGTGTTCGGCGATGTCTTGCGGGATGCCGTCGCTCGGTCGCGGCAGGTTCGGGCGATCGAGCGTCGGACGCCAGCCTTGCAGCTCACCCTTCTTGCCGGCCTCGTCGATGCGCTGTTCGACCTCGCGCACCGAATCGAGATACTCGTCGAGCTTGCGCCGGTCGGCGGTGCTGATCTGCCGACGAATATCGGTGGCGTCGCCGAGCACGGCGTCGAGTACGCTCTTGTCGCCGCGATCGACCTCGTCCTTGAACAGTCGATCGAACGCCAGCGCGGGATACAGTTCAAGCGGCGTCGGCGTGGTCGGCGAGCTCCACGAGATGTGTGAGCTGTAGAGCATCGAGTAGTTCTTGTGGACCGAGGGATTCGACTTCTCGCACGCCAGCACGAGGCTGGGGACCTTGGTCGCGCGGCCGTGGCGTTGGGCGAGCAGTTGATCGACGCTCGTGCCCGACCGGATTTCGCCGCCGGCCGCGAGCGGCGCGCCGGACAGCAGGTTGCCGGTCTGCGAACTGTGAATATTCCCCTTGAGCGCCTCGGCGTTGTACAGCCCGCGAATGAACAGCATCTTCTGTCGGAAGTCGTTCAGCGGAGCGAGCACCTTGCCCAGTTCCATCTGCTGGCCTTCGCCCTTGGCCCACCACTCCTTGGTGTGAAACCCGTTGCCGGAGAACAGCACGGCGAGCCTGACGGGCGCCTGGCTGGCCCGCCCTCCGCGAGAAGGTTCGTCGCCCCACACCGGCACGGACTCGAGCCATGGCAGGGCCATACTGACGCCGAGTCCGCGCAACATCGCGCGGCGACTCAATTGGAACTCGCTCGCGTTCATGGTTCGTCTCCTCCGTCGGCAATCTCGTACGCGCCGCGGCGATGCTGAAACTGCCGGCTGCGAAGTATTGTCTCCACCGCCGCGGAAAAATGATATCCGTTCTTCGCCAACTGTCGATCCATCTCGTCGAGCAGCGGGCCGTCCGAAAGCTGCACGCCGCGACCGAGCGAGTAGCCCAGCAGCTTGCGGCAGAACTGACGCACGAAGACGTCGCGTCGTGTGCTGAGCAGGTAATTGCGCAGGCCGCCCAGGCCGTCGAGCTCGGTGCCGTCGGGCAGCCGGGTCCGCGCGTCGATCGGGCGGTCGGCGAGGTCCTTGTCGCGGCGTCGGCCGATCGCGTCGAAGCCCTCGAGGGCGTAGCCGAACGGGTCGATGCGTGCGTGGCACTTGGCGCACCGATCGTCGCTCGAATGTTTCTCGACAAGCTGTCGCACGGTCAGGCCCTCGGTGGCTGTTTCATCTTCGGGCAGGCGCGGCACATCCTTCGGCGGACGCGGCAGTTTCTCGCCGAGCAACACCTCGGAAACCCAGTTGCCGCGAAGGATCGGACTGGTCCGCGACGCGCCGGATTGCTGCGCGAGCGTCGCCGCCAGACCGAGAATGCCGCCGCGGCCGTATCGTCTGACCCCGTCGACTCGCCGCCACTCGGGACCGGCCACGCCGGCGATCGCGTAGTGCTTGGCGAGCGATTCGTTCAGGAATGTGTGATCGGCGTCGAGCGCGTCGAGCACCGATCCATCGCGCTGGAACAAGTCGGTGAAGAAGCGGATCGACTCTTCATACATATCGTCGCGCAGATCGGCGAACGTCGGAAAGTGCCGCGCGCTCTTCTCGTCGAGCGTGTTGAATTCGTAGATGTGAAGCCACTGGCAGGCGAACTCGGTGGCGAGCCGCCGGGTGTGCGGGTCTTTCAACATGCGGCGCGATTGTGCGACGAGCACGTCCGGGTCGTGCAGCTTGCCGGCGCCGGCGACCTCGCGCAACTCGGCGTCGGGCAGCGACGACCAGAGGAAGTAGCTCAACCGCGTTGCCAACTCCCAGTCTGAGACCGGCGCCGAGCGCGGGCCGGTCGCGTTCGATTCGCCGACGTTTGCGCGGCTCGCTTGGTTCGCAGCGTGCGCCGTGCCCTCGATACGATAGAGAAACGCCGGCGCGACGAACAAGCGTGCGAGGGTCAGGCGAAACGCTTCGTCATGCGGCAGTTCCTGCGAGCGCAGCGACCGGTACAAGCCCCGCAGCTCGTCTTGTTCCCGCTCGGTCAGCGGCCGGCGGTATGCCCGCGCGGCGAATTCCAGCAGAGCGGCAACGTGCCGCGGCTCGGCGGCGACGAGCGATTCGCGGAACGCGGCGGCTCGGTCGTAGATCGGCTTGCGCAGCGGCTCGAAGACCTTCGGGTCGGCGTCCTGGCTGGCGTATTCGAGAAGTTGCTGAAAGGCGTCGACCAGCGTGATCGCGTCGTGGCTGACGAAGTGCAACTCGTCCCACAAGCGATCGAGCCGCCCGGCCTCGGCGTCGGTCAGCATCAGGCGGCGTAGCGCCGTGTCTTCGCGATGGAACAGCGTGAGCGTGACGACTTCGTCGACGGGCACGATCTTGGTGTAACACAGCGCGATCGGGAAGACGCGGCGAAACGCATCGAACGCCGCCTCGAACCGTTGCCGCGCGGCGCCGCCGTCGGCCACGATGACCGGCGCGGCATGCGACACGCGGCGGTTGTCCGAGGTCCACGGGCCGGCGAGGTGGGTTTCGCTGAGCGACGCGGGGACGAGGCCCGTCTCGACCCCCGGCTTGGTCGTCAGCACCTGAAGCTGCACGCTCCCCTCGGTCGCCGACTTAACGTCGAGCGAGCCTGCGGTGACCAGCTCGCAACCGTCGACCAAGTCGGCCGGCAGGCGCACTTCGATCACGGCCGGCGCCTTGACGCACAAGCTCGCCGGGTCGATCGGTTCGCCGCTCGGATGCTTACGGAACAGCGCCGGATCGAGTCCTACGGCGGTGCTCGCGCGGTTGGGGTCGGCGGCGTCCGGATCGCGGCGGTCCCGTAGAGCCGAGCTGCGCACAAGCGGACCGCCGAGCGATGCGACCTGGCGATAGAGCATCGCGTCGGGATTGTCGCGGGCATCGGGCGGACCCTCGGCGAGCAGCCTCTGGAATTCGGTGGCGAGTCGCTGGCGGCGCTGCGGGTCCGACGCGGCCTGCCACTTCGCGAGCACCGAGTCGGCCGGGACGACAACGCCGACGTCGGCTGAGACCGGCTCGGTGTAGAAGTGCCACACATCCGGGTTGCCAAGGCTGTCGGCGTGCGGGTTACCCGCGAGCACGTCGGGCGACACGTCGGCGGCAAGGTCCCAGCGCCGCCTGTCGCCGGTGAGTGTGAGGTCCACCGCGGTCAGATCGCAGGCGTGATTGCCGTCGCGCGGGCCGATCAGCAGCGACACGAGGTCGCCCGGCTTCACGGCGAGGTTGTCGATCGGCCCGACGCCGATTTCTTTCGCCCCGTGGGCGACGCCCCCAGCGAGCCGCCGCCGCGTGTTGCCGCGCCGCAGTTCCAGCGACCAGGCGACGCCGTTGCCGCATTCGGGGTGTGCGTGCTGCACCTTCGCCTCGATGCGCAGCGTGGCCGTGACCGGACTGCGCCAGCCGGCCGCGATCTGCAGCGTCGGCGACGGGTGCATCGCTACCCCGTGTGGTTTCATGTTGCCGGGAATGCGCACGTGTTGGTCCGACGAATTGGCGGCGACGTTCGGCGTGCCGGGCGATCCCCAGCCCTTGACGAACTCGTAGCCCGCCGAGCTGGTGATACGCTCGGTGAGGTGCGACTCGATCTTGACCGCGGCGCCGCCGCCGACGCCGAGATACTCGAACCACGCGGCGAGCACATCGGGCTCGACGCTGTGTTTCTTCGCGAGTGGCGTCAGTTCGAGCGGCTCCTTGGCGGCGATCGCCTCGGCGGCCGCGCTGAGGCAGTTGGCCGCGCCGGCGAACAGGCGCCGGCGACGAGCCAGCAACTCGCCGGTCAGCTCGCGGACATCGCGCAGCAACAGGTCCGCTCGCCCGGGAGCGACGAGCCGTGGGCGTTCCCACACGGCCAAATCGTTGTCGTTGCCGTCACCGGCGTCGGTCGCGACGAGGTACAGCGTGACCTCATTCTGATCCGGCGCGGTTGGCACCTTCAGCCGAATCTCCTGCCGCGCGACGAGCGGCGTCACAGGCTCTTGCCAGGCCTTCGGACCTCCGACCTTGCCGATGTGTCCGACGCTGGTGAATCGCCAGAGCGCCTGCTGCCACCGCCCGATCTCGCCGGCCAGGGCGACGGCCCCGTCGGCCGGGGCAGCTCGCCATCGGGCGCGGACCCAGTCGAGCAGCAACGACGGCTCGCGTCCGGTCAGCGTGGCCCAGAGGATTCCGAGGTACTTCGCGTTCAGACCGCGCTCGTGTGCGACGGACTCGATGGTCTTGCGGCCGGCTTGCAACGCATCGCGCTCGACGAGCGTGGCGGCGAGGTAGCGCTCGAGCGGCAAGCGGCCGCCATCGTTGGTGTCGAACACGATGCCTTGCAGATTGACGCGGCTGGCGCCTTGCGAATCGGTGAACTGGCGATAGAACTCGCGGATGTCGGCGAGTGTCTCGTTGGTCCAGTCGCGGCGGGTCGTCGACGATGCGAACCGAAATCCGTCGGGCAGCAGCACGGCGTGGTCGGCGATCTCCTTGGCGGCGTCGAGGTACTTGGTTAGCAGGGCTGGCGACATCACGAGCGAGTTGCCGGTGTTCGTGAAACCTTCACCTGCCGCGCTGTCGGCGGGAAACTCACGGGCCGGCCGCAGATCGACGCCCGTCAGGTCGTGCAGCGTATAGGTGTATTCGGCGTTGTTCAACCGTCGCAGCACGACCGGACCGGGATCGCCGGCGCTCGCGTGGGCCTCGGCGTTCAGATAGCGTTCGACCCAGCCTCGCAGTTGCTTACGCTGCTCGTCGGTCGGCTGAGCGGCCTTCTTGGGCGGCATCTCGCCGTTGTCGAGCATCTCGGCAACCTTCTGCCACACGCGCGGCGCACGGCGCACGTCGGCCAGCGTGGCGAACCGGTCGAGATCGAGTTCGCCCTGCTGCTCATCGGTCGAGTGACACTCCAAACAGAAACGGGTGACGAGCGGCCTCGTCTGAGTCTCGTACTGTTTCGAGAGCGTATCGAACGATTCAGGCCCGGCGGCGAGACAGAACGCGGCCAGTGCGCCGAACGCCAATCCGCAAAGTGCTCGACGGCGATGCCCACTCGCGGGCGGCTGGTGTCGTGCGGGTGTGTGCATGGTTGGCCTACGTGGAGGAGCACGCGGAGCGTGCAGGTTCCCGATCAGGCTACACGCGCTGGGCACCTATTCTATGCTGCCGCAGGTTCGCCGCAATCCGTGTAGCGGCCGGTCCCTGGCGGGTGGCCGCCTGCCAGACTAACTGCGTCGCCCCAATTCGTGGGGAAGCTCAACTCGACCACTCTCTGCCTCGCTGGCTTGACGCACCGGCGGACCGGCGCAAGAATGCGCGTCCGTGGACGGCGGCGGCTTGACGACGTGGTCCCCGGATCGTTCGCAGCAAGGCCACGAGTGCGGCGTCAAGCGGCCGCATTTCCAGGAAGGACGACACGTGCGATGATCGACCCGCGCGTCGCATCGGGCACTCGCGATATCCTGCCGGCTCTGGCCATCCAGCGCAACTGGATCGTCGAGCGGTTTCGCTGGACCTTCGAACGCTACGGCTTCGTGCCGATCGACACGCCCGTGCTCGAACGGCGCGAAGTGCTCTACGCCAAGGGCGGCGAAGAAGTGCAGCGTCAGGTGTTCGAGGTCGCCGCACGCGGGCAGTCGCTTGGCGAAAGCGAACTCGCCTTGCGGTTCGACCTCACCGTGCCGCTGGCCCGGTTCATGGCCCGGCACGTGGATGAGATTCGCGTGCCGTTCAAACGCTATCACATCGGACTGGTCTATCGCGGCGAGCGGGCGCAGCGCGGTCGCTACCGCGAGTTCTATCAATGCGACTTCGACACGATCGGGTCGCGATCGGCCCTGACCGACGCCGAGATCGGACTGGTGATCTGCGACGGGCTTCGCGCGATCGGCGTGCCTGGGTTCTCGCTGCGGGTCAACCACCGCGGGGTATTGAACGGCCTGCTTGATTCGCTGGCGTTGGGGCGGCACAGCGGTCACGTGCTGCGCTCGCTCGACAAGCTGGCCAAGATCGGTCGCGACGGCGTGCTGCGAGAGTTGCAGTTTGGCGAGTCGCCGCCGCAAAGCGACGATAGCGCGGCGACCCCGGCTCGTGAACCGGACCGAATCCTCTCGCGCGACGCGTCGGCACGCATCCTCGATTTCATCGACTCGGTCGGGGCTGGTCGGCCCGACCATGTGTTGGCGGGCCTGGAGCAGGCGCTCGGCGCAAACTCCGTCGCGCGCGAGGGCATCGACACGCTGCGGGCCGTCTGCGACATGCTCGTCGCCGGTGGCGTCGCGGCTGACGATCTGGTCCTGCAGATCGGATTGGCCCGCGGACTCGACTACTACACCGGAGTCATCTACGAGACGATGATCACGGGTCACGAAAACTTCGGCTCGGTCTGTTCCGGCGGGCGCTATGACGATCTGGCCGGTCTGTTCACCGACCGCCAACTGCCCGGAGTCGGCGCGTCGTTCGGCCTCGACCGGCTCACGCAACTCATGGCCGACGCAGGCTGGCTGCAAACCCGTGCGACTGTGGCCCCGGTGTTGGTGGTGAACTTTCAGAGCGCCGATTGGTCGCGATATGTTCAGATTGCGGCTGAGCTGCGCGCGGCCGGCATCGGCAGCGAAATCTATCCCGATTCAAAACCGCTGCGCGACCAGTTCGGCTATGCCTCCTCGCGCGGCCACCGCGTCGCCGTGATCGCTGGGCCTGACGAATTGGCCTCGAACACCTTCGCATTGCGCGACATGTCGACTCGCCAGCAGCAAAAGGCACTGCCGCTCAGCGAACTCGTGGCCAAGGTCCGTGCGGCGATCGGGTAACTCGCGCGAAACACACAAGGCCTTGCTCAGGACGGCTGCTTGCCATCCCGAGCAAGGCCCCTCATGAGCGCCCGGAGCGACCGCGCGACCGGCGACCGGTCCCGTCGCTTCGGAACCGCCGCCGCGACGCACTTGCACTCACAAGCCGGACGCCGACGCTGTGGCCCCGAAGGACCCGCGGCTCGTCCCTGGCCGCTGCCAACGCCTTTGTCCGGTGACCGCAACTCGAACCGCCCGCCCGGGGCGAACGAACCGAGGTGAAGCCCCACACCCCAATAAATCCAACTGAACCTGCAAAGGAGGCCACGCTCTGTCCTGGAGGGAAGAACGCACACCGTCTCAGAGCGATGCGTTGAAGACCGTCTCGGCTGTCGCGTCAAACTTGCCCTCGTGCTGCCTCTCATATTCCGCCCAGCGCGAGGGATTCCAAAGTTGCAAGTGATCGAACATGCCGATCAACACCGCCTCGGTGCCCAGGGCGGCATGGCCGGCGAGCCGTTCGGGGATCAGTATCCTGCCCTGCCTGTCGAGGTCCGACGGCTCCGCCCGAGCGAAATACAGCCGCCGAAACGCGGCCAACTCCTCGCCACTCTCGCGATGACTCGTCAATCGCCGACCAAACTGTTCGAACTGATCGGGCGTCAGGATCCAGAGACTCTGGTAGGATCCGGGCGCGATGTAGAGTTTTCGCGGTGCTGGTCTGCCGAACTGCTCGCGAATCAGCTTGGGTATACTGACTCGTCGTTTGGCGTCGACGACACGCGGAAAAATACCGGTGAAAACCATGAATCACCACTTCACCCCACTTCCAACCACGGCGGCCAGCTTAGCCGCGCTTTCGCCAGAGTCAAGAAGATTCTTCGTCCGGCCGCTACGAGCCGTCGCAAGTGAGCGGACCGCAGCCGGTTGCAGCCGGAAAAAAAATCCCGCGAACGCCGGAATCGCTCTCAGATTGTTCAGAGCTCTGTACGGACTCGCTCAAGGCTGGTCGCCGTTCTTGCGATTCAACAGCAACGCGTAGAGTTGCTCGTATTGCTGAATCATGTGAGTGGTGGAGAACTCTTCGACCGCGACCGTTCTGCCGCGATCTCCCCAGACCTTTCGACGTTCGGGATCCGCCAACTCAATGATCGCTGCCGCCAACGCGCTCGGTTCGTCGATGGGTACGAGCAGTCCTGTTTCGCGATGCCGCACCAGTTCGGCGGTGCCTTCCGTGCGAGTGGCAATGACGGGGCGGCCGGCCGCCATCGCTTCGAGCACGACGTTCGGCATTCCCTCCCAACGCGACGGCAGCACGAGAAAATCCGCTGCCCGAATCAACTCGGTTGCGTCGGACCGCCAGCCCAAGAACTTCACGTGCGAGGACACGCCTAGCTCGCCGGCAAGTTGTTCGAGTGCGCGTTGCTGCGGGCCGGCGCCGACCAGCAGCACCGTGAGTTCCGGCATGTGTCGGCGCACCTCGGCCACGGCGCGCAGCAAGACATCGACTCCTTTTTGCTGGTCGAGCCGTCCCACGTATATCGCGACGCGCGAGTCGGCTCGAAGTCCGAGAGTCGAGCGCGCGTGGGTCGACTCGGCGACCGGACCGACATCGACGCCGTTGGGAATTACGACCAAACGGCCGGCCGGCTCATGGCACCGACGGCGTACGAATCGAGCGACGTCGCGACTCACGCAGGCCACACAATCGCTCAGCCGGCAGGTCAGATTCTCCAGAATGAGGTGATGCCGAAAGCGCCGTTCGGCCACCCGAATGCTCGCCACGACGCGAGGTCGGCCGGCGAGTTGGGCCGCCAGGCGGCCGAGCATGTTGGCGTGAAACAAAAACGTGTGGACGACGTCGGGCCGCACGCGACGGATTATCCGCGCGAGCCGAAGCGTTGCGGTGGGCGCATGCCACAGTCGCGAGGCATCGAGCGAATGGACCGGAATACCCGCATCGCGCAACGGGCCGGCCATGGAACCGGCTCGGATCACGCTGCACACCTCGACGTGCCAACGCTCGCGGTCCAGCCCCGTAGCCAACGTAACGCAACATTTCTCGGCGCCGCCAACGTCGAGTGTCGTAATCACCAGCAGCAGGCGACGTCGCTTCGATTGCACATCGGTCTCCCAGTGGTGTTCCGGTCGGTCTCGCTCAAAGCGGAATTGCAAATCGTCCGGCCACGTGGACAATCCAGTCGTCCTATGCGTATCGACCAGTTGGACTACGAACTTCCGACGGAATTGATCGCCCAGCGGCCCGTCGAGCCGCGCGATCAGTCGCGCCTGATGGTCGTGGATCGCACGCGCGGCACAATCGGACATCGTCGGTTCGCGGACTTGTCCGCGATCCTCCGGCCGGGCGACTGCCTGGTACTGAATGATACCCGCGTTTTGCCGGCGCGTCTGGTCGGTCGCCGCGTATCGACGGGCGGCCGTTGGGAGGGGTTGTTTCTGCACGGGGCGACGGACGGGTCGTGGGAGTTGTTGTGCCAAACCGGCGGGCGTCCGCGCGTCGGCGAGGTGTTTGAGTTGGACGGCGGCGCCGCGCGGCTGGTGTTGCAGGAGCGGTTGCCCGATGGGCACTGGCGAATGCGACCTGTCCCCGATCTTCCGCCTGTCGAGTTCCTGGTCCGCCACGGCCGTGTTCCGCTGCCGCCGTACATTCGCGGCGGCGAGGAGGGGCCGGGCGATCGCGAACGATACCAGACGGTGTTTGCGGCGAGCCCCGGCGCCGTCGCCGCGCCCACCGCCGCGTTGCACTTCACCACCAACTTGCTCGATCGACTCAGCGACCGAGGCGTCGAACTCGTGCGGTTGACGCTGCACGTCGGGCTGGGTACGTTTCTGCCGGTGCGCGAGTCGCTCGACACGCACGTGATGCACGCGGAGCGCGGCCGCCTGTCGGCGACGGCGGCCGAGACGATTCGGCGTGGGCGAGCGGCGGGCAGTCGTTGCGTGGCGGTCGGCACGACGTGCGTCCGCGTGCTGGAGACGGCCGCGGCGGCCGGCGGGCTGGCGGCGTGGCAGGGTGAGACCGATTTGTTCATTCGGCCGCCGTATGAGTTCCGAGTAGTGGACGCGATGATCACGAACTTCCACCTGCCGCGAACCACGCTGCTGGCGCTGGTGTGCGCCTTCGCGGGTGAGCGAACCTGGCGAGCGGCATACGAGACGGCAGTGCACGAGCAGTACCGCTTTTTCAGTTATGGCGACGCGATGCTGATCGAGTGAACCGAAAGGACTTCGCACGGCAATGCCCGACCCGATGACCGAACAGGTGATGGTTGTGCCAGCCCAGGCGCTCGACGACATCGGACGATTCCAGGGCTTCTGCGGCGATGTGGACCGCTACCTGTCCGTGTTGCTCGACAGACGGCACATCAGCTTTCGGCCGCGCAGCCAAATGGAAGACGACCCGAGTTTCAAACAGATCATCCCGTACTGCGTGCTGCGCTCGGCTGACACGGTGTTTCGCTACACACGCGGCAAAAAGATGGGAGAGAAGCGACTGCACGCGCTGGAGTCGATCGGGGTCGGCGGGCATATCTCACTCGACGATTCGCGACCACTGATCGGCGGCGCCGAGGTGACGTATCACGATGCGATGCACCGCGAACTCGAGGAAGAGGTCGTCATCGAAACGCGCTACCGCG
Organism: Planctomycetia bacterium; assembly: GCA_036758585.1. Taxonomy (GTDB): domain Bacteria; phylum Planctomycetota; class Planctomycetia; order JALXBF01; family JBGPMX01; genus DAIOWH01. Next base: position 33,665 of record DAIOWH010000022.1, on the reverse strand, counting down.
AGCGCTGCGTGGGCCTGATCAACGACGACAGCACACCGGTCGGCCAAGTACATCTGGGCGTCGTTCATGTGCTCGACCTCGATCAGCCGAAGGTGAGGCGACGCGAGTCGGCGCTCACTCAGGCTGGGTTCGTGGCGATTGCCGAGTTGCAGGCCGGCCGCGACAGACTTGAGACGTGGAGCCAGTTTTGCCTGGATCACGTTTTGTTGTAGAATCCGCAGCGACGTGGGTTGTGTGCCCGTTGACTTGCCCTGAGTGAAAACTGCAAGGAGGCAGCGATGAAGACTTGTCTAGTGACTGGCGCGACAGGTTGCGTCGGCAGCCATGTGGCCGAGCGGTTGATTTCGCACGGCTGGCATATCCGAACGCTGGTGCGGGCGGCGAGCGACACGAGACTGATCGATCAGTGGGGCGTTCAGAAAATCGAGGGCGATCTGACCGACGCCGCGGCGTTACAGCGGGCGGCATCGGGCGTGGACCTTATCGTGCACTGCGCGGCCAAAGTGGGCGATTGGGGGCCGGTGGACGAGTATCGCCGCGCCAACGTCGAAGGGACTCGCGTGTTGCTCGAAACGGCTGCCGGCCAGAAGCTCAACCGCTTCGTTCACGTCAGTTCGCTCGGCGTCTATGAGGCTCGCGACCACTTTGGCACGGACGAATCAACGCCGCCAGCGACGAAACACATCGACGGCTACACCCAGTCGAAGATGGAATCCGAGAAGCTCGTGCTCGAATACCACAAGACCCGCGGCGTGCCCGTCGCCGTGATTCGGCCGGGGCTGATCTACGGCCCGCGCGACCGGGTGGTTGTGCCGCGTCTGGTCGAGAAAATCGGCAACGGCCAGTTTCGCTACTTCGGCTCGAGCGACAAGGCGATGAACTCGATATTCGTCGGGAATCTGGTCGAAGCGATCATGCTGGCCATTGAGAAACCGGCCGCCGTAGGTCAGGTCTACAACGTCACCGACGATGATCCGACGTCGAAACGGCGGTTCTTCGGCACGGCCGCTCGGCTGGCCGGATTGCCTGAGCCGACTCGCAGTATTCCGCTTGGCCTGGCCCGTTTCCTCGCGCCGATTTCAGTATTCATCGCCGGCCTGCGCGGCAAGCCCCCGCTCATCAACCCGGCCCGCATCAAATTCCTCGGACTGAACCTCGACTACAGTTGCGAGAAAATCAAACGCGAGCTCGGCTACAAGCCGCGCTGGACATTCGATCAGGGAATGAAGGAGACGATCGAGTGGTTCCGCGCGGAGAAACTGATTCGGTCCGCCGCATAGAAGAGCAGCAAAACACCCCCGGAGGAATGCACCGTGTCGACGATCAAGGGTAAGCGCGTGGCGGTTCTGGTGGAACAACAGTATCAGGAGCTTGAAGTCTGGTATCCGGTCTATCGACTTCGCGAGGCCGGCGCCGAGGTTGTGCTGGTCGGTCCGGATGCGGGCAAGACGTATGAAAGCAAGCTGGGCTATCCGGCCAGGAGCGACGCGGCGGCGGCCGCCGTTTCGGCGAAGGAGTTCGACGCGGTGGTGATCCCGGGCGGGTTCGCACCGGACTTCATGCGTCGCACGCCGGCGATGATCGAGTTGGTGCGGTCGATCGGCGCGGCGGGCAAGACGGTCGCGGCGATCTGTCACGGTCCGTGGTTGCTGTGTTCCACGCCGCTACTGCGCGGCCGCCGCGCGACCAGCTTCTTCGCGATCAAGGACGACGTGGCAAACGCCGGCGCTCAGTGGGTTGACGAGCCGGTGGTGCGCGACGGCAACATCATTACCAGCCGCAAGCCGGACGACCTGCCTGCGTTCCTGACGGCGATCCTTGACTCGCTGGACGGGTGACCCTCGGCTTGCGGCTGGCAGCCCATGTCGACGACGCCAGGCTGTTTATTGCCTAGGCGCGCAGGGCGTTCCCGTGCTTGGGATGCACGCACCGCTGATCGGCGTTGCGTGCTCAGCCGCCGGCGTGTTCGCTCTGCCGTTGGGTATGCTCATGCCCGGCGGATCGAACGCGATGCTGCGAGGAAACGCCGGTGGCGCGTCGAGCGGCGCGCCGCCCCACGAATACCCCGCCGGAGCGAATCTCGACTCCAACAACTCGACACACAAATGCTGCTCTCTGGACCGTCTGGTCATTTCTCACCCTCCACCAAACACTCGGACCGGAACGACGTACGCGGATAGCCATTCTATGACGATCGCGTGTTGGCACAAGGAGTGGCTGCCCGGTTAAGCCGCCGGGTCGTTGCCTCGGCCGGCATTTCGGACCCGACACGGATATCCGACACGTTGTTCTAACCGGCGCTTCCGACGGCCGATTCGCGTGATTGCTGTTGCGATAGGGTCACGAAGACGTCCTCGAGCGAAGGATGGACCTCGATGATGTGAGTCGGGCCGACTCCCGCACGGTCGAGTGACTCGGCAATCGCCGCCTCGGCGAGCGATTTGTCCACCATCAAGTGAATGAGCTGCCCGAATATCGTGGCGCAACGTACGCCAGCAAGCTTGCGCAACACCTGCAGTCCGATCGTGGGCTGCTGGCAATCTACTTCGAGCCACTGGGCGTCTGCCGGCGTGACCTCGGGCAGGGATTTCAAATCGATAGGTCGGCCGAGGGCGACCAGACGACTGAGATAGAGGTAACCTACTTCGGTGCAGCGTTCGGCCTCGTCCATGTAGTGGGTCGTGACCAAAAAGGTGAAACCATGTCCGGAGAGTTCGAAGATCAGGTCCCACAACAGGCGTCGCGCGACGGGGTCGATGCCCGCGGTCGGCTCGTCGAGGAACACGATGCGCGGCTCGTGCAACAGGGCACAGGCCAGCGCCAGTCGCTGCTTCCAACCGCCGGATAGTTCGCCGGCGAGTTGCGAGAGCCGGTCGCCCAGGCCGACAAGTTCCGCGGCGGCGCGTCGTCGTTCGTCCAAGCGGTTGCCGTTCAGTCCGTAGACACGTCCGTAGAAAGTCAGGTTTTCAAACGCGGTGAGGTCGCGATACAGGCCGAACTGCTGCGACATGTAGCCGATTCGTTCTTTCACGGCCTCAGGATCGGCTGCCACGTCGATCGAGTCGACAAACGCACGACCCGCGGTGGGCCGCAGGATGCCGCAGAGCATGCGGATGATCGTGGACTTGCCGGAACCGTTCGGGCCGAGCAGCCCAAAAATCGCGCCGGGCGCAACGTCGAAACTCACGTTGTCCACGGCGGCAAGCGAGCCAAAGTGCTTGGTGAGCGACCGGACGGAGACGGCCGGGAGAGTTGATGGAGCTGCCGCAGCGTACATCGCGTGGTTCTCGCTCAACCCGTTCACTCCGTCATTGTTTCGGCACGTGCACCGTCGCCGCCATTCCCGGCCGTAGCGCGCCTTCGGGGTCATCGACGCGGACCTTGATGCCAAACATCATGTCTCGTCGTTCTTCGAAGGTCTGCACGTTGCGCGGCGTGAACTCGGCCGCGCGATTGACTCGCAACACGGTGCCGCTGAATCGGCGGCCCGGGAACGAGTCCACCATCACCGATACGCTCTGATGATCCTGGATCCGGCCCAGGTCAGTTTCGGCGACGAAGGCGCGCACCCAAAGCTGATCCTTGCGCACGAGCGTAGCGATCGGGGCGCCGGGGGCGACCAAGTCGCCCGGCTGCAGATCGAACGACTCAACGACCGACGGCAACGGGGCCTTGACCGTACCCTCATGCAGCAGCACATCAAGGCGACGAATTCGTGCAGCGGCGGCATCGAGTGCAGCTTCGGCCTGTTCGATTTCCTGCGAGCGCGGACCCTTCAGCACCAACTCGTGAGCCGACTCGGCCTCCTCCAACTCGTGCTTGGCCATGGCTATCTCTTCCGGTCGGTTGCCTTCCTTGACGAGATCGTGCTTCTGTCGGTCGGCGTCCATCACGCGCAGGCTGACCTCCATCGCTTTGCGCGCAGCATCGAGCGTTTCCTGGGAAGTCGCGTTGCGCTCCGAGAGAGCGACCTGTCGTTGGAACACGGCCGAGGCGTTGTCGTACTCGGCTCGCGACCGCTCGAATTGCAGTCGTGCCTGCTCGATTTCCTGCGGGCGCGGTCCGCGCTGCAACATGGCGAGTTTCTCTTTGGCCCGCGCGACGCGAGCGGCGGCCTGGTCGATTTCTTCGGCGCGAGCACCGGCCCGGAGTTCCGCGAGTTTCGCGCTGGCCTTGTCGCGTTCGGCGCGGGCCTCGTCGAGTTGGGCCTCGACTTCTTGCGTCTCGAAGACCACCAACACCTGCCCCGTATCGACGTGACTGCCCTCGTCAACCCGCACGTCGGCGACACGGCCGCCCAGCTTCGACCCGACTTGGATCTGTTCGGCCTCGAAGTACCCGCCCGCGACAATCTCCGCGCGCGACCCGCCCTCCAGGCGCCACCACGCCACGCCCGCGACAATCGCCACGACGACAACCGCCGCACCTACCGCCCGCTTCATAGCGTCACTCTCACGCCCTGCAAACTCGCCGCCAGCACGTTGGCCTTGAGGTACATCTCGAAGCTCTCGCCGGCGTCGGCCCACCAGCCATCGATGACCTCGTACCGCAACTGGCCATCGCGCAGATATAGGTTGTTGACATCGGTGATCTCCAACTCGCCGCGGGCCGACGGCTCGATCTTGCGGATCTTCTCGAACACCGAGTTGTCGTACATGTACACGCCAATGGCGACCATGTTCGATTTCGGCTGCTTCGGCTTCTCGACGATGCGGGCCACGCGGTCGCCGGCAAGCTCGACCACGCCGTACCACTCGGGGTGCTCGACGCGCGTGCAGAATATCTTGGCGCCACGCGGGTTGGCCCGGAACTCATCGACCGCCGCCTTGATCGGCTTCTCCAGAAAATTGTCGCCGAGCATCAGCAGGATCGACTGGTCGGCCGCGAAGTGCTCGGCCAGCGACAGCGCGTCGGCGATGCCCCCTTCACCCTGCTGATAGGTGTAGTTCAGGTGCTTGAGTCCGAATTCCTTGCCGTTGCCCAGCAGGCTCAGGAACTCGCCGGCCCACGGTCCGCCGGTGACGATTAGGATGTCGGTCACGCCGCTGGAGACAAGTGTCTGCAGCGGGTAGTAGATCATGGGCTTGTCGTACACCGGCAGCAGGTGCTTGTTCGTGATCTTCGTCAACGGATGCAACCGTGTGCCCAGCCCGCCCGCGAGAATAACGCCTTTCATGGGATCTCCTGCCAAGGAAACGAATCACAGCGCCAACACTAAGCGCAAGCCAGCCTCGACGCGGTCCAGCACGGCCGCCGAAACGGCACGCACCCGCCGGGTCAAGAACGAACGATCGAGTGTGATGAGTTGCGAGACGTTGGCCACGGATTCTCGGGGCAACCCCGTGTCCTTTCGGGCCAGCCGCACGTTGCCCGGTGCATGGGCGAGTCGAGTA
>DAIOWH010000022.1:0-28172 GCA_036758585.1 Planctomycetia bacterium | reverse complement strand
CCCCGTGTCCTTTCGGGCCAGCCGCACGTTGCCCGGTGCATGGGCGAGTCGAGTACCGTTTGGATTCGACTCTTGTTGAATGCGTCGGACTGAACCGCCAGTACGGGGCGACCAAAGCCTGGTTCGGAGCCGACCGGATGCGGCAGCGTCGCCCACCAGATCTCACCGCGACGGATCACCAAGTTTCACCTTCGAGCGATGCGGCTTGCATCTTCGCCAACATCGAGTCGAGCCGCGACGGCCGCTCCGCATAGACTCGATCGAGGGCTTCGGTCACTCCTCCGTTCTGATGCCCCGCGATGAACGCCTCCACGGCTGTCGCGAACAATCGGCTGCGCGACATGCCGAGTTGTTTGGCGACCTTCTCCGCCGCCTTAAACGTCGAGTCGGGAATCGAAATGGCTCTTTTCATGGCCGAAGTATAAATCGGGTCATGCCCACGGACAATCGCGGTCGCATTCAGTGGCCCCGACTGCGTTCCGCCTCGACGACTTCGCGTAGGATATCCTCCATCGAGTGGCGTTGCATAAAGTGGATCGTGCTGCGCAGACGCGTGAGGTCGGGGATGCGGCAGCGGACGTCCTCGAATCCGGGGCCGAAGGCTTGCGAGTAGCTGATGTGCTCGATCTTTGCCGCAGGATTGGCCAGACGGACGACGAGTTCGGCGAGTTGGCGGATCGTGATCGCTTCGTCGTTGCCGATGTTGAAGATCTGCCCGACCGCCGCGGGCGACTCCATCAACTCGGTGACCGCTCGCACCGTGTCGCGCACGTGCATGAAGCAGCGGACCTGGTTGCCGTCGTCGTGGACCTCGACCGGACCTCCGGCCAGCGCCTGGCCGACGAACCGCGGGATCACCATGCCGTAACGCCCCGTCTGTCGCGGGCCGACGACGTTGAAAAATCGGCCGACGACCACCGGCAACCCGCGCTGGCGATGGTACGCAAGGCCCAGGAACTCATCGATCAGCTTGGTGTACGCATAGATGTAGCGCGTCTTGGATGGTGAGCCGAGCACCATGTCGGCGTCTTCGTGCATGCGCTCGGCCGAGCCTTTGCCGTAAACCTCGCTGGAACTCGCCAGGAAGACCTTCGACTTGCGGGCCATGGCCAGTTTCAGCACCCGCTCGGTCGGCTGAATATTGCGCTCGACCGTCTCGATAGGGTACTGCGTGACAAAGCTGACTCCGACGGCGGCGGCCAGGTGATACACCTGGTCCGCCTGAGCCGCCAGTTCGTCGAGTCGCGGATCGTCGGCGACCGAGCCTTCGACGAACCGGAACCGGGGATGTTCGGCAATCGCGGCGATGTTGTCGCGCGATCCGCTCGATAGGTCATCGATCACCGCCACCGCGTCGCCGCGTGCGAGCAGCGCCTCGGCCAGGTGGCTGCCGATGAATCCCGCTCCGCCGGTGATGAGGCATGTCAGCAAGTGATCTACCTGCCCAAACTATGGAATGTCTCGACGAAAGATGAAAACCACGTACAGATTCTCCCTCGCATCGTCCTGCGTTTCAAACTGCGACACGAGTTCATAACCACGCTGTGCGAAGAAATTCAGATCTCTGTCCAGTGCCTCTTCGTCGGCGTCGCTGCCGGTGAAACCCCGCTTCGAAACCACGAATGTCTTGTACTCCCAATTCATGCTCACCCTTCCAACTCGCTAATATCCAGTCGGCCCTCGTCTTGCAAGTGGCGAAAGTGTGCGATCGTGCGCCGGATGCCCTCGGCCAGCGGGGTCTGCGGGATACGGCCGATGTCGCGTTGGAGCGGCGAATCGTCCATGTCGAATGCGATCGGTAGTTGGCGATCGCCGTGCGTCACGAGGTCGGCGGCCGATGGTTCCACCGAGACGAGCGCGCGATGGAACGCCGGCAGGTCCACCACCGCGCCGCGCAGGTTGTACACGCCCGCACCCTGATACGGCACTTCCAGGCAGCGAATGAACGTGGCGGCCACGTCTTCAACGAACTGAAAATCCTGCAGCCCGCCATAGCTGATGTGGTACCGCCGGCCGACCACGACCGCCTTCATCGCCTTGGTCGGCTCGGAGGTGACGCCAAAATCGCGACCGACACCGTACACCGTCCACGGGCGCAAGCCGATCGACGGAATCTGGTGGTCGAGCCAGTACACCCGCGCGTTCGTTTCGTTGCAGACCTTGAACGCACCGTAATGGGTCGATGGCACAAGCCGCACATCGGCGGCCAGCGGGCCGGGCGCGTAGGCGTCGGGCGGTCCGTAGACTGCGGCCGAGCTGGCGTAGACGAACCGCTCGATCTGCGGGGCCAGTTGCCGCACGGCCTCGAACATCGCGAGCGTTCCGATCACGTTGACGCGGGCGCCCAGAATCGGGTTCGCGCGACAGGTCGGCACCTGCAACCCGGCCAAGTGGATGAGGTGCGTGATGCGATGTTCACGCAGGCTGCCAACGACGCGATCCAAGTCGGTCACATCGCCGGGAACAAATCGCACGGCGTCGAGCTGGGTCGGCGCGAGCACCTGCTTCATACGCTGCAGGTCTTCCTTCAAGTCGTAGACCCACACGGGCACATCGCGATCGAGCAACTGCCGCGCGATCCAAGTCCCGATGCAGCCATAGCCGCCTGTGATCAGCACTCGCACCGATGTTTCTCCGAGTTTCGGTGGAGAAATCTAAGCTAAACCGCTGGCAATCTGCAACGCCGGCGCCGCACGGCTGGGTCGTTAGCGCCGCGGCTCGGCCAAGGCGCACGCTATCTCAGCGGCCAGGCGGGCGTTGGCCACAACCAGCGCCCGATTGGCCCGCAGTAGTCGCTCGTCCCGATCGAGTTCGCGCATGATTTGAAGCAGGAACGGCGTGAGCTCCTTGCCGCGAACTTGATTGCTGTCGGCCGCCGCGATCGCGGCCACAGTCAGCCGATCCATGACATCTCGCGGCACGGCGACCTCCGGTGGCGGCGGGTTGGCAAAGACAAAGCCGCCGGGCGAACCGATCCGTCGCGCGTGATGCACGACAGCGGCCGCCTCATCGGGCGTATTCACCCGAGCGTCCAACCGCAGTCCGCTCGACTCGGCGAAGAACGCGGGAAACTCCGACGTGCCGTAGCCGATCACCGCGACGCCGTGGGTCTCCAGAAACTCGAGCGTTCGCGGCAGGTCGAGTATCGACTTCGCGCCCGAACAGACCACGGCGACTGGCATGCGGGACAGTTCGATGAGATCGGCCGACACGTCCCACGTCGTCTCTGCGCCGCGATGCACACCGCCGATTCCGCCGGTGGCCATGATCGAGATTCCCGCGCGACGCGCGATGAACATGGTCGCGGCGACGGTCGTGCCTCCGGACCCACCCCGAGCCGCGAGCCAAGCCAGGTCGCGTCGGCTCGCCTTGACGATGCCGTCGCCGCGGCCGAGCCGATCCAGGTCGCCGTCATCCAGCCCGACTCGCAACTCGCCGTCGATCAACGCCGTCGTTGCCGGCGTGGCTCCGGCACTGCGCACGGCCGCCTCGGCCTCACGAGCCGTCTCTACGTTCGCCGGCCACGGAAGCCCGTGCGAGATCAACGTCGATTCGAGTGCGACGAGCGGCCGGCCGGACTGCCGTGCCGCCTCCACCGCCGCAGATAACTTACACCTGAGCATGCCGGAACCTGTGCGATTGATCCCTGTGTTTGAACTACTCAACGTGACCTACTCAACGCTGTGAAAAAAACACGGCCGAAGTCTTCGGGGGAAGGACTTCGGCCGGGGACGGGAGTTAGACTGCTCGGGGGAGAGCCAGTCTAGCGGAGCATCCAGAAATCGCGCGGGGCGCGATGAGGATCAATGTAGATTCGGCAGTTTGGGTTCTTGCCCTTGCTGCAACATCCATGGCCTTTCATGAAGTAAGAGAACCCCAGCTTGTTCAGGGCGTGATGCACCGGCTTACAACTGTGGCTGGCGCAACTACCGTGCGAACACGTCTCGTCGGCACGAGCCGATCGCTGTCCCGCCATGCCAAACATGCACAGCGACGCCATCACGATCACCATCAAGCTTCGACGCATGGCCGCTCCTTCGTGGCTATGGGACTCCGTTCCGTCGCTTTGAACCAGTACATCCATCGGCGCGAGGTCGGGGAAATCCCGCGGGATTGTGACCGGGTGCGGTTGCGGGCAAACCGGCTGAATCGTTTGGACGACAAGGACGGCGCATGACTGCCAGGCCTGCGGTGACGAAGATGCAGCCGGTGCGGCGGAATGAAACGACACGCGGAGCGTCTGGTTGCGTCCGCTCCCGGCGCCGCTGCGATCAAGTAGTCGCGGCAGCTTCGGCCGACTCCCGCCGGCGGCCGGGCCTTGCGATCAGCACGGCCATCACGCCGACCGCGATCACGCTGACCGTCGCGCCTACTCGAAAGCTGCGCGGGGCATAGTGCAGCATCACTCGATGCCGACCGGCCTGCGCTGGAATACTGACGAAGCAGCCCTCAAACGGCAGCGCCTCAACCGCCGAACCGTCGACCGATGCGGTCCAACCAGGCGCCCACGTCTCGGCGACCACCAGACGACCCGATGGTCCGGCGAGGTCCACGTCCAACTCGATGTAGCCCGGCTGATACTCTCGAACCGTCACGTCACCCGGCACGGGACCGACCGGCGCGGTCGCCCGCGAGTCGGCGGCGAAACTGACGAAACGGCTGCCTTCGATCTCGTACACTCCTACTCGCCCGTGGCGATGCACGAGTCTTACGCCGGCGAGATTTCCCGGCTCGGCGGTCGAGATGATGAACCGGACGTTGGCCAGGCGCAACCGATCCAACTGCGCGGCGACCCGCTCCCAGGTCGCCCAATCGTTGCTCGTGCTGGCCGTACCGTCGTCAGCCCACAGCCCGCCGAAGTACTCCAGGTGACGCCGAAGTTCGACGGCATCGTAGTTTCTCAGATCGGCGATTCCGTAACGGCCCAGGACGTTAGGCGGAAACTCTTCTTCGAGCGACAAGACGCGAATCGGTGTCGCGTGGTTGCCCTGTTCGCCACGGAGCAGCGCTATAACGGAACAGTCCGGGAAGTACTGTTCGTGGTGGATCGCCGGATTGTAGCCGCGGCCAAACAGGAAGAGGTCGGCGACCGTGAGCGGTATGAGCAAGACCGCCCATGATCGGGCGCGATCGTTCAGGCCGCGCCACCACACGAGCATCGCGATGCCGGCGACTCCGACGGCGACCGACGTGTAGTACCGCGGGAAAAACTGTTGGACCTGTTGCGCCATGTGTTCGGCGCGGCCGGCCAGCGCGTCTGGATCCAGACTGCGACGCACCGCTTCGTTTGCGAAATGACGGGTCGCCCGCTGAGCGATGATCGAGTCGGCCCGCCGAATCAGAACGCCCGCGACCAAAAGCAAGATCGCGACGATCGCCAGCAGACCCACCCAAGCGACGCGAATCCGGCGCGGGATCGTCCAGTCCGCTCGCGACCATTGCTCCAGACCAGCGGCTCCCAACAAACAGTGGACCAGCGCGACGACCAGCAGCAACCGCTGGTTCTGGGTCACGTTCAAAACGGGTATCAGTCGCAGCAGGTTGTCGACCACGGGAAGCCGATACGTCGCCGCCAGACAAAACGCGTCGAGGCAGAACAGGAACGGAACCCATCGATGACGCGATCGCGCGGCCCACGCGAGCGGCACGAGCAACGCCAGGGTCGCTAGACCTGCGTAACCTCCCGATATCTCATTGAAGTTCTCGACTCCGAGCGCCTTCTCTACATGCGGGTGTCCGCGGCGATAGCTACCGTAAACGTATGGCAGAGCGAGCGCGGGCGACGCCAACACGTCGGGACGCCTCCACGCGAGGAGGCCGCGCACACGATTGGATCGCTCGGCCCACGCCTGGCTCGCGAGCAAGTACTCAGCCAACGGCGCCAACTGCACCGCGCCAAGTGCGATGCCGACCGCCGACGCCGCGGCGAACGACCCGACCAGCCGTCGCGAGCGAGCCATGTCCGATCGCCAGGAGCATCTCCACGCCAACCAGACCGCCGAAACGATCAGCACGTGGGCGGCGGTTTCCGGATGGCCGCCGAGCAGCACAAGCCCAATAACCAGACCCAACCAGGCAACGCGCTTTCGGTCAGGCCTCTCTGCGATCAGCTCAACCAGCCATAGCACGAGCGGCAACCACACGGCCACGCCGCCCATCGGATAACAGAGCCAGACGATCGTGAATCCGCTGAATGGGAAGCACAGGCCGGCAAACCAGCGGCCCAATCGCCCCAGACCCAAAACGCGAGCGAGCAAGAACGCACCGACGCCGGCGATGAACAGTTTCAGAATGGCCGCCACAACCCATGCGTGCGGAGAATCGGTCAGGAAGAAGATCAGATTGGGCGGGAAGAACACGCCCGATTGAGCATTGGCCGCCAGCGGCGAGCCGCACCCCGCGAGTGGGTTCCACAACGGCACTCGCCCGGCTCGCCACTCGCGACCAGCCAACTGCAACCACGGGTCCATCTGGCACGCGACATCGGTGAGCAGCCGGTTCGTCGGCTCGTAATACTCGCTTGTCGGCTCGCGAAACGATTCACTCGCGAGCAGCCAGTCGGCTGCGCTCAACACCCAACCCGGTCGCAGTGCATCTCCAAAGAACAACGCCTCGACCGCTAGGAGGGCGACCGCAAACGCAACGAGTTCCGATCGACTTTTCGGTTGTGACTCGGGTTCGGAATGGCTGGCATCCATGCGTTCTCATGTGCGGCGGCGGCCCTATGCCTCCGGCTCGACACCCATGCGCCTTAGCTGGTCTACCAACCTGTCGCCCCGTTGCCGTTCGTGTTCGGCCCGCTGCCGTTCGTGTTCGGCCCGCTGCCGTTCGTGTTCGGCCCTCTGCCGTTCGTGTTCAGCCCGTTGGGTTTCCTGTTCCGCATGTTGGCGTTCCGAGGCGGCTCGCTCCGCGCCGGAGAGGATGATCGCGCCGGATGAATCGACCCAGCGGAGCCATGTCGCATCCAGATCCTCGTATCGCCCTTGCCACAGGCGGAGCCCGATTTCGACGCCCGACAGCCAGACCGGCTCCTCCATCGGCACGTAGCTCGTCGCTTTCAGTTGAAACACGCGAAACGGTTGATCGCCGAGCAACCGTTCCGGATCGTAGACGGCGTAGTACTTCACACCGATACGGGCGTAACCGCCGATCTTCTCCGAAAGTTCGCCGCCTTCTCTGTTGGAAACCACCTCGACCACCACGTCGGGCGGCTTGCCGTACTCCCAGATGAAGTACGAACGATGCGGCTTGGGAATCACATCCGGGGGCAGCGACACATCGAGGCTCAGCATCATGTCCGGCACGTACGGCGGCCGGTGTATGGCGTAAAACAGGCCCACGTTGGCCAGCGCGACGAACCGGCGATCGCCCGCCTGCAACGACCACGAACTGTGGAGAGATTCGGTGAGCAGACGCTGCTGTTTTTCCGACAAGATGTTGTCCACGGGCGTGTCATCCTCGGTAACCAAGTGATCGACGTTCGGCCGATCTTCGGGCGCCAAGACATGCGGGACATCATTGACGACGGTTGACGCTGCCATGAGTGACTCTCCCCCTCTTCCCTGAGATTGACCAATCACGCTGGTTCCCGATAATACCGTGGCTCGATGTAAGATGGAACGGGCAAGGTGGCCGTTCTAATCGGGCGCACCCTGGCCTGGCTGTCACTCATGAGCACGGATGCTCGCCCCATCACTGTCTTAACTGACTCCGAGCGTCGCGCGGTGTTGCGCGATGGCCTCGCGCTGATCTCGGGCGCCCAGGTGGCGACCGCGCTCGGCGCGATCGCCAGTGTCGTGCTGCGTGCGGCGGTTGCACCCACGCTGATGGGCATCTGGTCGACGATGCGGACGGTGCTGGAGTACGGCACGTACTCAAGTTTCGGAATCAACCGAGCAGCGGGCCGTGACATCGCCGTCGCCACGGGGCGCGGCGACACCGCACTCAAACGGCAGATCGCCGACGTGGCGATGACCAACGAGGTCGGCACCGGCCTCATTGTCGCTTCGGCCTTGGTCGTCGCCGGGTTCGTCCAAGCTGCACGTGGTTCGGCCGAGTGGGCGGCGGCATGCGCGGTTGCTGCGCTGCTGGCGGTCGTTGGACGGTATCACGGATTCTGCCTGACCGTGCTGCGATCGACCAAGAATTTTCCGGTGCTCGCCCAGGCGCGAGCGGTCGGCGCTGTGGCCGACCTTGTCTTGATGGCCGGCGGCGCGGTCGCGTTCGGTTACTTCGGTCTGCTGGCCGGCGCGGCGGCGGCTCAGTTGCTGAACGCGAGCTTCGTGCGGTCGATCGGGCGGCTCCGGTTTGCGCCGCGATTGGATCACGGCCTGACGCAGGCGCTGATCCTCGGCGGTTGGCCGATCGCGGCCGAAGCGCTGGCGCTGACTGCGCTGCGGTCGGTGGACCGACTGGTGATCGTCGGTTGGCTATCCGACGGCGCCGAGCAACTGGGCTGGTACTCGGTCGCCATGCTGTTGGCGGCGTGGCTGTTCGATCAGGCGAATCTGGTCGCCAACGTCATTTACCCGCGTCAGGCCGAGTCGCTTGGTCGAAGCGGCGACCGCGTCGGCGTCGTCGCGCTGGGACTCGGAACGGCCGAAGTGATCGCGCTGGCGATGGCGCCCTGCTCGGCACTGCTGCTCGGCCCGGGGACACTTGTGATCGACTGGCTCCTTCCCAGCTATCGACCGGGTCTCACAGCAGCGAGCGGCCTCGTGATCGGGGCGGCCGCGCTTGGTGTTGCCATGCCGCTTCGCTATTCGCTCGTGACGCTCGGTCGCACGCCAGCGATGCTTCTCGCCACGGTGCTCGCTGCGTTGTCGTCGCTGGCGGGTGCATACTGGTTCGCGACGCACGAGGGAACGCTGGTACACATCGCGCTTTCGAGCGCAGCCGCCGCGACATTCTGCCTGGTGTTGATGGTGACGCTTTGCTGCGCCGCGGGCGGCCCGATACGGTCGGCCGTCCGAGTCTGTGTTGCCGTCGTGTACGCGTTCGGCGGCGCTATGGCACTCGGGCCGGCCCATGACGCGAACCTGGGCGTTTGGTTCGCCGGGGCGGCGGCATGGTGCGCGGGACCGATGGTGCTGCTGGCTCAGCGTTTGGTGAGCAGACCTCTCTGTGCTGGCGACCATGGAAAGGATCCGTCATGAAACTGATGCCGGGCGTACGCGAGCTAGGGGCCGCCTGTCAGAAGCCGCGCTGGCGAGAGGTTGGCAGTCTGCTCGCCCGATCGTTCGCGCGGCCGGCGGCGGTGTACATGACGTGGTGCGCGTTGCGGATGCGGGTCTCACCAAACGTCGTCACCGGCGCCGCGCTATTCGTCGGACTGGGCGGGGCCGTGTTGATCGGGACGCCGTCCGCCGCCGGATTCGTTTTCGGGGTGCTCGTACTGCACGCCTGGTATCTGCTCGATCATGTGGACGGCCAAATCGCGCGGTTCTGCCGCACCGAGACGGTGACGGGCGTCTACTTCGATTTCATGATGCACCACATCGTTCACGCCGCCAGCGGCTTCGCCTTGGGTTACGGCGTGGCGGTCCGTACTGGACAACTCGGCTGGGCGTTGGCCGGCGCCGCCCTGGCGATCGGCATGACGGCCCTGTCGCTAACCAACGACTGCCGTTACAAGGCGTACTTCAAAACATGGACCGAGGGAAGAGATCCCGTGACGCCTGGCCTCGGTTTGTCGGCCCCAGCGGCCGCCGCGGTGTCGGATTGCTCTCGGACATGCACGATCCGGCGGTCTGGCGTCGGCCTGGTTCGCCCTCGGCTTTGGTACGTCACCGTTGGTTTGTATCGTCTGTTTCTCAGGAGTTGTGAGATGCCCAACATTCTGCTGGCGCTGACTGGTCTGAGTGTGTGGGTGCTCGTCGACTCCGCATCTGGCCTCGGCGGCGTTGCGGGGTACACGTTGGCCATGAGCGTGGCCGTCCCAGCACTCGCGATCGTTCACCTCGCCCGCCAGGTCGTTTGCGCAAAGCCCGACCGCGAGTATGCCGTCTTGCGTCGTCTCGCCGACCGACGCGGGCTTGCTTCTCGTTGAGTGAGCGGTCGACTTCGGTCGCCCCGGCACGAGGGTGCATACCCGTAATTGCATTCGTGCTCGCTTAACCCGCAGCCGCAGGCGAGGTCGGCATCGTGCGAATTGCACGGATCAAACACGACCTCGCCTGCGGCTGCGGGTTAAACGAGCGAGGCGCAGCTACGGAATACACCCCCGGCACGATTACTTCAGGAGCTTCTTCAACTCGTCTTCCAACTGCGAAGTGTAGATGCTGCGGCTCACGACCTTGCCCTTGGCATCCACAAGGAACTGAGTGGGCAGCGCGAGTATGCCGTAATGCGTCGCCAGCGGGCCGTCCATCGCCGCCGATTCCACCACGATCGGCCAGGGGACCGCCGCCTGTTTCGCGAACCGGTCCACCGCCGCGCGATCCTTGTCGAGGGCGATGCCTACGATCTCGAAACCCTTGGCGTGATACTTACCATACACCTCTTTGAGGCGGGTGAGATCGGCCTTCCATGGTTCACAAGTGGTGGACCAGAAATCCACCAGCACCACCTTGCCACGCAGCTTATCGATGTCGACCGCGGCGCCGCTCAGCGTCGTGGCCTGAAGCTGCATAGGCTGACCGACCAACTCAAGTCGCCGCAGCGCTCCGGCCGATCGCTGGGCCGCCGTGTGCTTTGGGAACGACTCGGTCAGCTTCTTGTAGAACTGCCTGGCCTGATCTTCTTTGCCGGTGAATTCCATACCGACAGCCAACTGCGACAGGGCATCGGGCGTGTCATCGGCGTCGGGGAAGTCGGCGACGAACTTCGCCAGTTGATCGAGCCATTCGTTTTGGATCGCGGCAAAGTCGCTGCCTTCAGCCTGCATGCGGCGTGTGTACTCAGCCGAGATGACCCGGAACTTGATGTAGCCAACGAGCGGCTCCTGATCTTTTGCGTCGGCCGCGGCTTCGGCGATTCGGTTCAGGCGCTCGATCGCATCCTTCGATTCCTGCGCCTGCACGACGGCTACCAAGCTGTCGACGAGTTGCCTCTGCCAGTCGCCGCGGTCTTCGGGCTTTGCCTCGGCGGCGAGTTTTTCGAGCACGTCGGCCCGCGCCGCGTAGTACCGCGCGATCGAAGCGGCGTCGGTCGTCAGCCTGGCGGCGTCGTCATCCAGCTTCTGAAGCTGCCCGATCAGCGCCTGCAGCTTGGCGTCGACCGGCGGTGTCGTCGGCGGCTCAGGCTCGGCCGGCACATTCGGCACATTCGGATTGCGAGCGGCGACGGCCGGCGGCGAGTCCACGACGAAGGCCGGCAGGTCGATCAGTTTCCATGTTCGTCCCACGAGCACCAACTCGCCGAACTGAAGTACGTCGGCGCGATCGGTAGTTTCGACGATCGCTCGTGCGTTGCGATAAACCTGAACGTCGCGTGATCCGTCGGGCGAATCGCCGGGCAGCAGCAGAGGCACTCCAGCCTCGAGCCGGCGCCACTCGCTGTCGCCCGTCAGATGAGAGAGCTGGCTCGCCAGCGTCGCAAACTGCGCCTTGGCCCTGGCCGGCGCCTGTTTGATTCGGTCGGGCGTGGCGACCGCTCCGACGAAGTCGCCAGACCGCACCAACAGCGGCTCGATCGCCGCAAAATCCTTGGCGGCCAGCGCGCGCACGACCTCGCGAGTGGTCTCGGCGGCCGAGATGACATGATAGCCATCAATCCGTCCGTCTTCGTTGGTGTCGAGTGCCCAGCGACTGCCGCCCGAGTTCATCCAACGGAACTGGTCGGCGCGACCGTTGAAGTTTGAGTCGATGTCGCGATAGACCTCGACGCCCTCGCGATAATAGCGCCATTGGTCGACGAGGTTGTCGCGGTTCGTATCCATGAAACGCCGATACTCGCGACCGGCGGCGTCGCGCAGCACCCAACCGGTAGCCCGGCCTTCGCGCACGACTTCGCTCTTGCAGCCGGCGAGTTGCTCAGCGGCAGGCGCGTCGCTGTCGACGAACCGCTGCGTCGGCTTCAGTTGCAACATCTGTTGCACGGTCGGCTGCTGGGCGCGCGCCAAGGGGGACATTGCCATGCCGGCCGCGAACGAGACGATCAGCCACACGCGAGCAAGTCTCATGGGGTCTCCTTTCCCTCAGGATGGGCAAACCTTGCGCCCGCACTTCCGTGGCCGCGGGCATGAAAGCGGGACTATTGTTTGAAAAGCTGCGAATATTGGCAACAGCAGATGGAAACATCTGGGTGTGCGACGCACTTTGCGCAGGCGCTTCGTTTAACGCCGAGCCGAAGGCGACGGCACTTATCTGGACAACTGCCTGCCGTCGCCTTCGGCTCGGCGTTAAACGACTTGCGCGCGCCAAATCGCAAACCGCGTCGTGCACCCAAAACATCTTGAATTACCTTGCCACACTTGACGACCATTCACAGCCGCGCCTAGACTGCGCGACGCCTGTTGAGTCTCGTAGGTGGTGACAAGGAGAACACGTCATGGGTCTGCTCGACAAACTGCGCGGCGAACTAGTCGACATCGTCGAATGGGTCGACAATTCGCAGAACACTTTGGTGTGGCGGTTCCCGCGCTATCACAACCAGATCAAACAAGGGGCCAAGCTGATCGTGCGACCCGGCCAGGTCGCCGTCTTCGTACATCAAGGGCAACTGGCTGACATGTTCGAACCCGGCACGCACACGCTCAACACGGGCAACCTGCCGATCCTCAGCACGCTCGCCGGCTGGAAGTATGGGTTCGACAGCCCGTTCAAGTCGGAGGTCTATTTCATCAGCACGCGGCAGATCACCGGTTTGAAATGGGGTACGAACAACCCGGTCATGCTGCGCGACGCCGACTTCGGCCCGATTCGCATCCGGGCGTTCGGCACGTACACACTGAAGGCGGTTGACCCGAAGGCACTGCTCAAGGAACTCGTCGGCACCGACGACGTGTTCGAGGCCGAAGAGATCAATGAGTTGATGCGGTCGAACATCTGCACCGCGCTGGCCGACCTGCTGGGCGAATCCAAGATCGCGGCGCTCGATCTGGCCGGCAGCTATGAAGAGCTGTCGCAGAAGCTGCGTGCGAAGGCGAAGGAACGGGTCGACGATGAGTACGGACTCGACATCCCGCAACTCTTCATCGTGAACATCTCGCTGCCCGAGGAGGTGGAGAAGGCGCTCGACACGCGCACGAGCATGGGCGTGATCGGCGACATGGGCCGGTTCCAACAGTTTCAGATGGGCAAGGCGATGCTGGCCGCGGCCGAGAACCCGTCGGGCAGCGCGGCGTCCGACGGCATGGGCCTCGGCATGGGCATGGCCATGGCCAACCAAATGATGCAGTCGATGGGTCAGTCTGCGGCGATGGGTATGCCGGGCGCTGCGACAGGCCAGGCGCCGCCGGCGCCGCCCAGCGGCGCGTGGCACATAGCCGCAAACGGTCAGACGCGCGGCCCGTTCAACGCCGCGCAGATTTCCGCCGGCATCACGAGCGGCCAGATCGCGCCAACCGTCATGCTCTGGACGCCAGGGCTCGCCGCGTGGACGCCCGCCGGCCAAGTCCCTCAGTTCGCCCCTCAGTTTGGCACTGTGCAGCCGCCGCCCCCGCCGGCCGGTTGAAGCAAGAGTCCGAGGTCGAACCCATCCGATCATGAACGAACCGCCGCCGCTTCCTGGTTCGACATCCGGCTCCAGAACAAATGACGCCGGCCAGAGCATCGACGACGGGAAGGGACGGACCTTCCCGTGTCAGCAGTGCGGCGCCGATCTGCGGTTCAGCATCGGCCAACAGCAACTCCAGTGTCCGTTTTGCGGATGGACCAAGGCGATCGCGTTCGACGAAGCGACAGCGGCGGCTGAGCAAGACTATGGGGCGATGCTCGGCCGCCTTACGCTCCTTCGCGAGCAGGGGCGGACCGACAAGGTGGCCGCGAGCGAGATTCGCTGTTCGTCGTGCGGCGCGACGGTCGTGTTCACCGAGACGCTGACGAGCACCGAATGCGGCTGTTGCGGCTCGCCGCTGCAACGCGAAAACGTACACGACTCGCCGGATCGCGTGCCGGTCGACGGCGTGCTGCCGTTCCACGTCGAACAGACCCGCGCGGCGGCGAACCTGGCCGCATGGGTCCAATCGCGATGGTTCGCCCCGAACGAGTTCCGACGCCGCGGCGTGAACGCCAAGTTCAACGGCCTGTACCTGCCGTTCTGGACATTCGACACGATGGCACACACTCGCTACAGCGGCCAGCGCGGCGAGCACTACACGGTGACTGTCGGCACAGGCCAGAACAAACGCGAGGAGACCAGGACTCGCTGGCGCCACGCGTCGGGTTCGTTCGAGCAGTTCTTCGACGACGTACTCGTCTCTGCGACCACCGCCGTCCCCAAGCGACTGCTCGACGCACTGGAGCCGTGGTCGCTCGACAAATGTGCTCCGTTTAGCCAGCAGCTCCTGGCGGGGTTCCTGGCCCAGACCTACTCGGTCCCGCTCGACAAGGGTTTTGACGAGGCGAAGGTTCGCATGGAAGGTGCGTTGCGAGTCGAGGTGAAGCGGCGCATCGGCGGCGACGAGCAGCGAATCGATTCGATGCACGTGTGGCACGCAGCCATCAAGTACAAGCACCTGCTGCTGCCGGTCTGGCTCATGGCCTATCGTTTTCGCGACAAGACCTATCAGGTAGTGGTGAACGCGAACAGCGGCGAGGTGCAGGGCGAGCGGCCGTACAGTTGGGTGAAGATACTCCTGTTCGTCGCCGGCCTCGCGACAGCCATCGGGGCGATTGTGGTGATTGCCAACCGTTGATGGATGTAAACCAGCGAACTGGCCGCCAATCAATCACAGCACTTTGTCGGTTCGTCGGCATCCCCGTGGAGCAAGACGCCGGCCGCGCGCATGGCCCGCTTGATGGCGGCGACTGTCTCGGGCGAGGGCTTGAAGTTGCCGGGCCGGTAGCCTTCGGCAATGACAAGCGGCGTCCAGCCGTACTTGTTCTTGCGGTTCCAGACTGCGACCCTCGCGCCGCGAGCAACCAACAGATCGACCACCGACGGTGCATTGTTGTACGCAGCGCCGTGCACGGCGGTCTCGCCGTTGTCGTCGACCGCGTTGACGTCGGCGCCGAGCTCGATCAGGTACTTCACCGCCTCGATCATCTCGGGTTCCGTGCCCGCCTCTTCGTCGGGGGCCATGGTGCCAAGACCGGCGGCGGCCATCAGCGGAGTAGCGTGATCGGCGTTCGGAATCGTCGGGTCGGCGCCAAGCTCGACCAGCAGGCGCATCAGCGGGAGGTCGGCTGTGTCGGCCGCCAGCAGAAACGGCGTGGCGCCCGTCCGGTTCAATCGTCCGCGTCCGGAGGCGCCGCGATCAAGCCGCAGATTCACGTTCGCCCCGCGCCGGGCCAACTCGCGAACGAACTGAAGACTGGTCATGTTGCCGGAGCCGATCGGGGGTGGGTCGCCGTCGGGGTCATCACCACGGTTCGGCTTGCGGACCCACGAAATCACGTGCAGGGCCGCGAAGCCAGACCTCTGATCGTTGGGGTCGGCGCCGGCTTTGAGGAGGTCCACGGCAAGTTCGAAGTGGCCGTTCTCGACGGCCATGATGAGCGGACTGGCGCCGTGGCGAGGCGACTTGCCCCCAGACTTGTTCGGCCGCATCGGCTCGTTTACGTTGGCGCCGGCCCTGAGCAGGACTTGCACGACTTCGCTTCGGCCGTCGCGTGCGGCGAAAAACAACGGCGTGAAGCCCGACGCGAGCGGCGAACGAAAGTCGGCGCCGGCTTGTATCAATGCGTAGACGACATCCGCGTGACCCTCGGCGGCCGCCCACATCGTCGCCGTCTGGCCGTTGCGTTCCTTGGCGTTTACGTCCGCCCCGCGTGCGAGCAACGACCGGACCGACCCGAGCACGCCCGTGCGTGAAGCCGTCATCAACGCGGTCTCGCCGCCCGGCAACGCGGCGTTCGGGTCCGCGCCAGCCGCCAACAGCAGCTCGACCAGTTCAGGCGCCGCGTTGCCGCACGCCAACGACAGCGGCCGGACCCCATAACGATTGCTCGCTTGAACGTCGGCCTTGGCCGCGACCAGGCGCCGGGCAATCTCGATATCGGCATGCTGAGCGGCCCAGTGCAGGGCGGTCATTCCATCGACCTGAGCGGCGTTCACGTCGACGCCTTGCTTGAACAGCACATCGAAACGGTCGCGATCCTGTTTTTCCACCGCGTCGGCCAAAAGTGCGGCGCGATCGTCGCCACGGGCCCCAGCCGCGAGCAGCGGGCCCGGCAACAGGACGAACGCGATGAATCGGTACTTGGCCATGTTCTTCGGTTGCTCAAAGTCATCGCGCCGCGTGCCGCGCGGCGCTGCCGCCCGGCCGGCTACACTGCCAGCGGCTCGAACAGGTCGTCTACCTTGCCTGTGCTGTCGGCAAACTTGTCGAGGCGGACGCCGACCTTGTCGAGCAGCGTCAGGTGCAGGTTGGCAAGCGGCTTCGGTTCGTTGTATCGAATGTGTCGTCGGCCCTTCATCTTGCCCGCCGCGCCGCCGGCAACCAGGATCGGCAGGTTCGTGTGATCGTGCACGTTCGGATTGCCCATGCCGCTGCCGTACAGAACGAGCGAGTGGTCCAGTAGCGAGCCGCTTGCTTCGGGCGTGGCCCCCAGCCGCTCGAGAAAGTACGCCAGCAGCGACACGTGAAACTGGTTGATCTTGGCCATGCGGGCGATCTTCTCAGGGTCGTTGCCGTGGTGTGTGAGCGGGTGGTGCGGGTCGGACACGCCGATCTCGGGGTACGACCGGTTGCTGGTCTCGCGGGCGAGCTGAAACGTGATGACTCGCGTGATGTCGCCTTCGAGTGCGAGCACCTGCAGGTCGAACATCAGCCGCGCGTGATCGGCGTAGGCAGTCGGCACGCCGGCGGGCCGATCCAGGTCGCGTAGCGGATTGTCCTGGACGCTGGCTTCGGCCTTTTGGATGCGCCGTTCGACCTCGCGAATGCTGTCGAGGTACTTGCCGAGCCGGGCGCGGTCCTCCGGCCCGAGTTGGCGACCCAGTCGCGCGAAATCCTCGGTCACCGCGTCGAGTAGACTCGCACGCTTTCGCAGCGCCGCGCGGCGATCGGCCCGGCTGCCCGCTTCGCCAAAAAGCCGCTCGAACACCAGGCGCGGGTGCGCCTCGGCCGGCAGTGGCGTGGTCGGCGACGACCACGAAAGATTGTTCTGGTACACACACGCATAGCCGTTGTCGCACTGGCCCACGAGCGACAGCAAATCCATGGCCAGCTCCAGCGACGGTAGTTGCGTCTCGCCGCCGAGTTGCCTGGCGGCAATCTGATCGACGGTCGTGCCGAGGTAGTAGTCGCTACTCTCTGTGCGCTTCGCGCGGGCGCAGCTCAGGAACGCGGCGTTCGATGTCGCGTGCGTGCCTGGATAGGCGTTCTGCAGGTCGAGGTTTGTGATGACCGTGACATGGTCCTTGACCGGCTCGAGCGAACTGAGGGTGGGAGAGAGTTCGTCGAGTCGCTCGTCGCCGGCTGGCGTCCAGCGTGTGATGTCGCAGCCCATCGGCATGTAGATCAGGCCGAGCCGTCGCAGCCGTGCGGGGCTGGCCGCCGAATCGGCCAGCGCGGTCATGGCAGGGATCATCGCATCGAGCAACGGCAAGGCGAGCGTTGCGCCGGCGCCGCGCAAGAAGGTGCGCCGCGGCAGGGCCTTTTTCGTGATGAACATCGCCGGACTCCTTGGTTTGTCTTGCTCTGCATCGAGCCTGGGTAGCGTCGCCACCGCAGACTCACGTCCCGGTCTGCCCTACCGGACCTTACAGTCATACCGCACGCGGCCACGAATGATACGTTTTCGTGTAGCGCCCAGCCGAGGCCGCCCGCGGAACATGGCTGGGATTGTGCATCTCCGGTCGCCTTCGGCTCCGCGTTAAACGAGTCAAACTGCCGCGTGCGGTATAGCTCCTCGTCGGCTAATCCGAGTTGGGTCGATCCGATCGTGGCAACTCGGCCGTCAGATCCGTTTGCCTCATCTGGAACGGCACACTGGTCACAACGCCCGCGACCAACGACGAAAACCGGAAATCGTTCGCGCGGCATTGCCGGACGATCTTGCGCACCGCCGGCCCATCGTACGATTCGACGCCACGCCCGAGCGCGTACGTAAGCAACTTCTCGGCCACGGTACGCACGAACAACTCAGGCCGTTTCAGCAACGCCTGCTCAAGCCCCGCCACACCTTCAAAAGCACTGCCGTCCGGCAATCCACCAGAGGCGTCGATCCGCTTGTCGGCCTCGACCTCGCGCCAGCGGCCGACGGCGTCAAAATTCTCCAGCGCCAAGCCGACGGGGTCAATCAGACTGTGACACCGGGCGCACGCGCGGTCCGATCGGTGTTCGGCCAACCGCTCGCGGACCGATAGGTTGGCCGCTATCGTGTTGTCTTTGAGCGGCGGCACATTGTCGGGCGGCGGCGGGGGCGGCGCGCCCAGAAGGTTCTCGAGAATCCACTTGCCGCGAATCACCGGAGAAGTCCGCGTGGCATAGGACGTGACCGTCAGAATGCTGCCGTGACGCAGCAGGCCGCCGCGATGGCTGGCGGCGTCGAGCGACACGCGGCGGAACCGGCTGCCGTAAACATTCGGGATGCCGTAGTGCTTGGCCAATCGCTCATTGACATAGGTGTAGTCGGCGGCGATCAGATCGAGCACGCTGCGGTCCTCGCGCACGATGCTCTCCATGAACAACTCGGTTTCTCGCCGGAACGCCTGGCGTAGGTTGTCGTCGAAATCGGTGAACAGTCGCTGGTCGGGCATGCTCGATTCGAGATTCCGCAGGTGCAGCCACTGAGCGGCGAAGTTCGTCACCAGGGTAAGCGATCGCTGGTCGGCGAGCATGCGCCGCACCTCGACGTCGAGCACGTCGGGCCGGCCGAGTTCGCCACGCTCGGCCAGATCGAGTAGTTGGTCGTCGGGGATGCTGCTCCAGAGGAAAAACGACAGACGCGACGCCAACTCGACATCACTGATTCGGTACGCCGCGCCGTGCTCGACGCCGGGCGGCTCGCGCTCGACGCGGAATAGAAACTGGGGGCTGACGAGAATCGCACTCAGCCCATGCTCAATGCCCGCTTCGAAGCCGCCCTCGTGCCGCCCTTGCCGAAACAGCCGCAATGGTTCGACGAGGTCGTCGTCGGCGACAGGCCGGCGGTAGGCCCGCCGCGCGAGCCGGGCCAGGATGCACCGCGCGGCTTCGCCTTCATCCTCGGGGCCGGTGGGCCACGCCGTGAACACGCGGCGCCGGCTTGGCGTATCGCCCGTGCGGTTCGACCCGTACGGGCCGGTGATCGACACCTGGTAGACGGCCGGCGTCGTACGCGCGTGACGGTGCATGTTGAACTGGGCCTGGTACGGCTGTCGTTTGGTCTCCAGCAGCGATGTCGAACGCTTGATGAACGTGACACCGAGGTCGTGTGGACCGGCGCTCACGGCGATGCGTTTCTTCAGGTGTGCATCGACCTCGGCGTGATCCTGCCTCTCGCGCGGCGGACGGACGGTGAACAACGCGATCCGCTCGCGGTCCACGAGTATCTCCAGGTCGTGCGGCTCGGCGAGTCCCTCGACGTGCTCATTGCGGTCGCGCGTGAGCCGCACTTCGACGTCGTACTCACCCGCGACCGGAAATGTGTACGGGATGAGCACTCCGCCGCGCGTGCCGATCGGCAGGCCGTCGACATGCTGCTCCTGCGTCCGGTCAGGGCGGACGCGAAACACGTCGCCGCGCGGGGCCTGCTGTGGCCGCCCCACGGCGAGCCGGCTGATTGTCTGGGCGGCCGTGATGTATCGCTCCAACAGAGTGGGCGACAGGTCGGCGACGGTGATGTTGTCGAAGCCGTGGCTTGCCGGATCATCGGGCAGCAGCTCAGCGGCGTCGATCTTAATGGCGAGCAGATCGCGAATGGCGTTTTGGTACTCGGTCCTCGTGAGCCGCCGGAACGTGCCGGTGCGTCCTGGGTCCGGCCGATCGGCGGCGATGCGATCGAGCGCGGTGGTGAGCGAGTCGAGCACGGCGACGTAGTCTCGTTCGTCCGGTCGGTCGCGATTGGGCGGCGGCATCTGCCGCGACTCAAGTTTGCGCACGACCCGCTCCCACGTTCGCAGGTCGCGGTCGATCGGTTGCTCGCTTGCCAGGTCGAGGGCAAGCCCGGCTGTCTTGTCGTTGCGGTTATGGCAGTCGGTGCAGTACTTTTCCACGAACGGCTGTACGGCCGGGGTCGTGTTCGAGGGCGGTTGAGTGGGCGGGCCTCGCCCTTCTTGAGGAATCGGACCGGGCGCGGCAGGACTCAGGGCGACGAGCAACGTGAGTACTACCAAGCTCATGGCGACGGAACCTCCGCGACGCATCCGCCAAGGATCGTAACTTCGCGCGGCACGGACCGCAATCGCGTCACAGCGTGGGTCGACGGGCGGGGTGTGCGACGCACTTTACGCAGGCGCTTCGTTTAACGCGGAGCCGAAGGCGACGACACTATCTGGACAACTGCCTGGCGTCGCCTTCGGCTCCGCGCTAAACGACTTGCGCACGCCAAATCGCAAAAAACTGCGTCGTGCGCCCCGGCGTGCGGCCGGCGACGGCTTCCGGGTACGGCGCGAATGCGGGGCCTATTTCACCTGTAACCAACCAGCGGGTTTTGTCGAAAAAGACAAGTGCAACCGTTGGATGAGTGACCGCGCCCTTTGGTTGTGCCACCGAAACGGAGCAGACGTGCAAAGCAGGCCGCTTATCCTCAAGGGACTTTTGGGCTTGGCGCTGGTTGGCCAGGCTGGGCTTGGCGTGGAGCCGGGCGGATCGCCTCTCGACGGCAATGAAGTCGCCCAAACTGCGCAACCGCAACAACCGACACAATCGGATCCGCCCGCGGCGGGCGAATCACCGATGCCGACGCAGGTCGCGCCGACAAGCGGCGACCTGCCGCTCGGTTATCGCGGGGTGGACCTGAACCTGCTGAGCGCCG
Organism: Planctomycetia bacterium; assembly: GCA_036758585.1. Lineage (GTDB taxonomy): Bacteria > Planctomycetota > Planctomycetia > JALXBF01 > JBGPMX01 > DAIOWH01. The sequence continues at coordinate 7,167 of DAIOWH010000022.1, read as the reverse complement.
AGCGGCGCGACCGGGCCGAGACGCCTACCGCGACGCTCGTGGCCGGCGTCGAGTCGGAGTTGCGTAGCTCGACCGACGCCGGAAGTCTGCTTGGCAAGTCGCAGGCGAGCACCGGCATCGAAGTGCAACGGCGATCGCCCATCGCAAACGATCCGCGCGTACGCGGCTATCGCGTCGGTCAGATATTGACGCAACTCGACGGGGCGAGCTACTCGCCGGCCCGGTCAGACCTCGACACCATGCTGAGCAAGGTCGACTCCGGAATCATTCGCGACATCATCGTGCTTAAAGCGCCGCACAGTGCTCGCTACGGACCCGGCTTCTCGTTCATCGACGTCGAGACGACCGCGACGCCGCGCTACGAATCGGGTGACCAGTGGCACGGCCGCACCAGCCTGAACTACCAGACAAACGGCGAGCAGTGGTACGGCCGGCAGAGCGTCTGGGGCGGCTCGACCGACTGGGGCGTCCGCGCCGAGTACGGGCACCGCACCGGCAGCGACTACGAGACGGGCGACGACTTCGAGATTCCGTCGAGCTACAAATCGCGCGACGCCAACGTCATGATTGGCTATGACCTATCGTGCGACAGCCGCATCGAGTTCGGTTATTTGCGACTCGATCAGACCGATGTCGAGTTCCCCGGGCTGGTCTTCGACATCGACTTCCTCGTGACCGACGGCTACAACGTGCGATACCTCATCGAGGATCAGTGCAGCTTCGACCGCTTCACGGTGGACGCCTGGTACAACCGCACGCGGTTCGAGGGGAATGCACAGCGATCGGGCAAGCGCAAACAGATTCCCGAGCTTGACGACGCCTTGTTCGGCGACCTGGATGGCGACGGGTTGAACGACGTGCCGGGCGTGGCGGTCACGGACGTCGATCAGTCGTCGGCGGGGTTTCGCGCGGCGTTGACGTGGGGTTTCGCGGACCAGCCGCAACTGACGCTCGGCGTGGACCTGCGTCGCGTGGGGATGGAACTGAACGACATCGAGCCGTTGCGGCCGGCCGCCGAACAGAATTTTCCGATCCCCGATTCGCACGCGGCCAACCCAGGTCTCTTCGTGGAACACACGCTGCCGTGGACCGACCGACTCAAGTTCAAGAGCGGCGGGCGCGTGGACTGGGTTGGCGCAAACGCCCGCGACCATGTAGATGGCGTGCCCGACCCGATTTCCACCCTGCTGGGCGCAGGTCTCGAACAGCACTTCGTGCTTTGGTCTGCATTTGCAACGGCTGAATATGAGCTGTCCGACTGCTGGACGGCGACGGGTGGATTGGCGTTCGCCCAGCGGCCGCCCACGCTGACGGAACTGTACGCCGTCGGTTCGTTCATCGGTGTGCTGAAGCCCGGCCTATCGTCCGTCTCGGGCGACCCAGAGCTTGATCCGGAGCGGCTGCGTCAGATCGACCTTGGCATCCAGGCGGAGTACGACGACTTCCGCGGACGGTTGACCGGTTTCTATTCGTGGATTGACGACTACATCACGTTCGACGAGCGGCTGAACGATCCGGCCGATCCGGATAGTGGTTTCTTCCAACAGTTCACGAACACGCCGCTGGCGACGTTGGCGGGCTTCGAGTTGATGGCCGAGTACGACGTCAACCCGCAATGGACTGGCTTTGCCCTCATGAGTTACGTGGAAGGTCGCGACCGATCGCGTGTGACGCCGTCGCCGTTCTTCCCGCCGCCGCGCAGCGCTTTCGCCGGCGCGGAACACGAGCCGCTGCCCGGCATCCCGCCGCTCGAAACACGCCTGGGTCTGCGCTACCACGACCCATCGCCGAACCCGCGCTGGGGCGTCGAACTGGCCGCCCGCATCGTGGACAACCAGGACCGCCTGGCGGTCAGCCTCGGCGAACTAGAAACGCCGGGGTTCACGACGTGGGACTTGCGAGCCTATTGGCAGGCCGTCGATTCCCTATTGCTCGTCGCTGGCGTCGAGAATTTTACCGACAAGTTCTACCGCGAGCACCTCGACCTACGTCCCGGCCGCGGCGTGTTCCAGCCGGGCGTCAATTTCTACTTCGGGTTTGAACTGAGCTATTGAGCCAAGCCCGTCGTCACATCGGTTTTCCAAACAGCCACTTCGCTGAGCGTCTCGCGACGCACGCCGGGCACGCGGGTGCCGCAGGCCGGCGCATTCCTGAATCGTCCATCGGGGCTACGCGAAGGCTGGGCGCCTCGCGAAAATTGGCGACGTCCGTGGAAATCCTTGCAAACGCCTCTCGGGCGCGCAACCTTATGACGCGTTCTACGCCTACGTCATCAGGGACCGGCGATGGATGCGGACGGTCGCGACGACGACTTCGAGCGGTTTCGCGAATTACCTGAACCCGGTCGCACGAACCCAGGTGGATCGGCGCCGACCGCTCATTGGCATCAAGCAGGGCGCCCGCACCACGAGTAACGAGGTGTGACATGAACGACCGCGAACAACGTCTGAACGATGCGATTGCCGTCTATGTGGAATCGTTCGAGCGTGGCGACCGGCCCGACCCAACCGAATTTCGTCGCTCGCTGGCCCGATCTCGCCGACGAACTTCGCGCCTTCATTGCCGACTACGACCGCATGAATCAAGCCGCCGCGGCGCTGTGCCCCGCCCCGCTGCCGCCCGAGCAACCACCGCCTCGTTGATCTTCGTCCAGACGCTCGCCCCGCAACCGACCTCCGGAGCATCGCGGAGCTGTTATCTCAACGCCGTTTGGACGCATCGGGCGCCGTCGTCCCGCTCAGCATCGAAGAAATCCGGCAACGCTGGCAGGCATTGTCCGCGCGGTTCCCCGACGAATTCCAACCGCGAGCCCCTGCTCGCTGACAAACGTGACGGGCAACAACGAACACCGCAGTCATCCTCGACCAGAAAGGAACTTGAATGTCACTCAGTTCAATTCTGCCCCGCCGCACCGAAGTCCTCACACCTCCATCGCCGAGCCCGCTTCGAGTTGGCGTCTGCGCGGTTTGGTTCGCCATCGCTTGTTTCGAGTCCCTGGCCGCGGCGGAAGAACCTCAAACACGCAGTTTTGTCGGGCATTCCGGGCCAATCGCGGCGGTCAACTTTTCGCCGGACGGCGGGCTGGTTGTCTCGGGGAGCGCCGATGGCAGTGTCCGAGTGTGGAACGTGCAAAGCGGCGTCATGGCACACCGATTCAGTCACACGGACGAAGTCACCGGCGCGGCCTTCACCACCGACGGCAAGACGGTCATCTCATCAAGTTGGGACAAGACCGTCCGCACTTGGCAACTTGACCCACCTCAGCAGTCGCACCGATTCGACGACATTCGATCACCTGTGTGGGGGCTTGCGATTTCGTCCGATGGGACGCGCGTGGTGTGTGGCGCGGGGGGCGAGCGACGAAGCAATGGCCAGTGGGTCGCAGCGCGGGAAGGAAACGCCGCCTGGGTCCTCGATGGCGCCGCCCAGACGATGGTCAGGCGGTTTGGAGGACACACTCATGCCGTCAAATCCGTCGCGATTTCGGCGGATGGCAGGCGCGCCCTATCAGGAAGCTGGGACAAGACAGCTCGGCTGTGGAGCGTCGCCGAAGGAAAGCTACTGCATCGCCTGACTGGACACACGGACGAGATATGGAGCGTGGCGTTGTCGCGAGACGGCAAGCTGGCGGCCACCGGTGCGATCGACAACACGGCGCGAGTTTGGAACGCTTAAACGGGTTCCGAGCTTTGGCGAGTCACCGGCCACACGTCAGCGGTTAACGCGCTCGCTCTGTCGCCCGACGGCCGATTGCTCCTGACCGCCAGTTCCGACGGGACGGCTCGTGTTTGGGATATTGCGTCGCGTCGCGAACTGGTCGCCATGCGCGATCATGTTGGCGCCGTCACGGCGGTTGCGTTCTCGGCCGATGGGCAATCGGCCCTTTCTGGTGGGCACGACAAGGTCGTCCGCCTGTGGCCAGTTCCGGGAACCGGTGATAAGTCGGCGCCGACGCCGTCTCTACCGACTGCGACGACGACCTATCTCCGCGTCGCTGCTCCGTTTCGCTTGGACTGGACGCCGGTCAGGCGGGTCGAGGCGGTCTACACGATCGACATCACCGGGCCGAATCTATCAGCGCAAGAGTGGATACTCTTTGCGGGCAAGCTCCCCGATCTACCAGGACAAGCCAAGGTGGTTTCGGCGATGGAGCCGACAGCTCGAGTGATTCAGGAGTCGAGTCCGCTCCAGCAGGAGGTATTGTTCGCGCGAGTGCCAGTACAGGCGGCGGCGCTTCGGCAACGCATCAGTATTCGAGTTCGCCATGAGGCCACACTCACGGCCCGCCGACTCGTACCGACGCAAGGCGATGTTCGCCAACGCGCCGCAACTTCGCTTGACCCAACGGACCGCAAAAGATTCCTCAGCGCGACGGCGCTCATCGACTATCAGCAACCGACTTTTCGAGACTGGCTGCGACGTACGGCGCTTGTTCGTGTCAGCGACGAATCAGACGTGCAGTACGCTCGACGGGCGTTCTTGCACATCAAGAAAAACTACAAGTACGAGTACCTGAGCAGCATGGATCGACACGCCTCACGAGTTTGCAACGGCCCGGCATCGGACTGCGGTGGTCTTGGCATCTTGTTCGTCGCGGCCATGCGGGCGCACGATATTCCCGCCCGGCTGCTCGTCGGCCGATGGGCCACTTCCGCCAATTCAGGAGAGCGCGTGGGCGAGGTCGCGTACTATCAACAGCACGCCAAGGCGGAGTTCTTTGCCGAGGGAGTCGGCTGGGTGCCCGTGGACCTGTCTTCGGCCGTCCTGCATGACAGCACGCCTGACGGGCTTCGCTATTTTGGAAACGACTCAGGAGATTCTCTCGCCATGCACTTCGACCATGACCTGGTTCTCGACACGATTCACTTCGGCCATCAATCAACACCTTGGCTCCAGGGCGCCGCCTATTGGGTCAGCGGCGGCGGGACGTTGGATGGGCTTCAGACTCGCGAGGATTGGAAGGTCAAGGAACTGCCGCTCAAGTGAGCGAACGACGCAAGGTCGGTTCGGGATAGCCAACGCTACTGAAACAGACGGCCCTGGTGAACTTGGTGCGACGGGCGGGCGAACTTGCTGAGCACGGGATACTCAGCAAGTAGTCCATCGGGCACGCTGACTTGCACTCGCCTCAGCTTGGCCATCAGTTCCAGCGCATTCGCAGGCGCCTGGCCGCGGAAGTGGTTGTTGGTGAAGACGAACGTGCGTTCGGCCTGGGCGGCGATGCGGCGTACGCGGGCGACCCAGGCGTCGATCTCCGGCTCGGTGTATAGATAATCGTACCGCTGGCTGGCCTCGTCGTGGTCAAACCAGCGGGCGTGGTTGCGACCGTGTAGGCGAACGTAGCCGATCGACGACGCGACCAATTCGGTCGGTGGAATGCAGTGCTGGTGAGCGGGCTGGTCGATGTTGCACCAACCAACGCCCAGGGATCGCACGAAGTCCAATGCGTCGTCCGATAGCCAGCTATCGTGCCTCAGTTCGATCACCAGCGGCCCGACGAGGCACGCCTCAGCAAGTCGCCGCAGCCACTCGCGGCTGTCGGGTGAGTCGCGGTACGACCACGGGAACTGCGCGAGCAGTGCGCCGAGCCGACCGGCGTCGTGCAAGGGCCGCAGCCCCTCGAGCGACTCGGCCAACTCCTCGTGTGGGAATGCAGCACTTCGTTGATGCGTGAACCGCTGGTGCAGCTTGGCCGTGAATTGGAATCGGTTGATACGTCTGACGCGATGCAGCCAACTTTCCGACATCGCGGGGGTCACGTCGCGGTAGAACGAGACGTTGATCTCGAGCGCGTCGAAGTGCCGGGCCATGAACGCTAGCGTATCGCCGCGGCCGGTCTCGGAGTAGACGATGCCTTTCCAGTCCTCGTACGACCAGCCCGACGTGCCGATGTAGGTGTGATCTGAGTGAGTGCTCGGCATGTACCCAAGCTAAACCCGGCGTGGGCGGAAGGCAACGGCTAGGGCAGGGTCAGGACCATGCCCGGTCGCAGATCTTCGGGCGCGATGAGTTGGTCGCGATTGGATCGCAGGATTTCGACGTACATCGACTCGCGTCCGTAGATACGACGAGCGATGCGGATCAGTGTGTCGTTTTCCTGGACCTCATAGGTGCGGCCCGGCCGCGACGGCGCGGCCTGCGGCGGCTCAGCGGCACCTTGTGGACCTGGCTGCGCCGGGGGAGTCGCTGGTCGATGAATCAGCGGAATGCGAATCTTCTGGCCCACCGGGATGCTCTCGGGATCGCGTAGTACGTCGCGGTTGGCGTCGTAGATCATCGGGTAGAGGTCAGGTTGCCCTAGCTCTCGGCCGGCAATGTCGCTGAGCGTGTCGCCCTCGCGGATCACGTATTCCTGCGCGGCGTCGGCGGATGTCAGGTTGCGGATGGAAACGTCAGGGCGATTTGTGCGGCTAATGGATTTGACCGTTCCCTGTGGCGAGTGGTTCGCACGTTGCGGGGGCGGTCCGAACTCGGGCGGGTGCAGAATCACGCGCGGACCGCGGGCCGGCTCGGCCGCAGCGCTTTCCGAGTGAGCAGGATCGGCGGTCGGCGTACGCGGCGCGGCGGCTTCGGCCGATCGAGGCCGGCGTGGCCGCTGCCAGCGGTCGCCGACGTATTCGGGCGCCACGGGGTACGGATCAGTAGCCGAAGCGCCCAGCGCGACTCGCGCCTGGTCGGCAACTGCGTTGGGGCCGGGCACCAAACGTGCAAACTTCTCGTGGTCCCCGTCTTCCTTGCGGTAAAAGACTACGGCTACAACTGCCACGAGCAGCATACCTAACACGAGTCCGACTTTAACGTCGCGTTGCATGGGCTTGTACCTCCAGGGGAGGGACCGGGCCCGAGTTGCAGTCGCTCGGCTCACCGGTTCGATCTAGGCGGGATTCTCACTTCGCCTTATCGACGCGGCATCGAGCCAACCAAACGTTTTTTGGCTACGACCACGTCAGCCCAAAACGGTTAGTGGGCGGGCGACTGATGTGCGTGGAATTGGGGATGTGCCACAGGCGCTGATCTAAATGGCCTTGCGTGATCCTGGGAGTCCGCAGGGACAGTAGCCCGACGCGCCAGCGAGGGACCGGGCCTGATTTCTTGTGATTTCGCCATGTGCCCCCTCGCTGGCGCGTCGGGCTACTGTCCCAGAATCGTGCAAGGCTATTTAGCCGT
>DAIOWH010000021.1:19160-50736 GCA_036758585.1 Planctomycetia bacterium | reverse complement strand
GGCGTTTTTGGCGCGCATGGCCAGGAACAAGGTGGTGACTGAACATCGCCGCTATTTCAGTACCAAAAGCCGCAACGCGCGCGGCGAACGCTCGCTCGAAGGGCCCGCGGCACGTTTGGCGGGGTCGCTCATGGCGCCTGACCCAACGCCAAGTGAAGTCGTCAGTGTCCAAGAACAACTAGACGAACTGACTCGTGCTCAACCCGAAGAACACCAGCGGATCATCGAGCTATTGCGGCGGGGCGTCGACCACGCCGAGATCGCCGCCGAGTTGGGCCTGAGCAAGAAGACAGTCCAGCGCGTCATGCGACGAATTGTGCGAGATCTTCGGCTATGAACACAGTCGCGCCATCGCAGATCGGTTCCGCAGAGTGCTCGGGGGGCACGAGGGGCTTGCCCGTCTATTCGGCGCGTTGGACGCGCGCACGGATTTGTTCTCGCTCGGGGCTCTGCTCTACGAGTTGCTCTGCGGCGCGCTACCGTTTGGCGGGCTTGATGGTGTAGACGTCCAGACACAGCGGGAGTACATCCAGGAGCAGCAGCGGCGCGGCCTACGTCCGCTGCGTCGGGTCAACCCGTATGTTGACGCACGAGCCGCTGCGATTATCGAGCAACTGCTCGCCCTCGACGTCGCAGAACGCCCGGCGTCCGCGGACGAGGTGGCGCGAGCGCTTCGCGGCGCTTTGTCGGCTTCGCACCGCGCGCGTCGCTGGGTGCGCGTGCACCGCCGGGCAGTGTTGAGCGCCGCTGCGACACTGGTGACGGCCGCAGCGGCGATGATCTACACCCTTGCCACGCGCGAGCCGTACAGCATCCGCCAGTTGAACCTGGGCCGGGCCGCTTACCAAAGCGGCCAACACGCCCAAGCCGTGTGCTATCTCGATCGAGCGCTCGAGGCCGACCCCGACTTGGCCGAAGCGCTCTACATGCGCGGACGCGCTCACCAGAAGGCAGGCGAGTTCGGATTGGCGATAGCCGACTACGCCGAAGTCAGGAAGCTCGGGTCGGATGGCCGCGCGATGGCTTGTTTCGCCTACTGTGCCAGCCAACTACGCGACCATGAACGGGCGGTTGATGCGGGCAATGTCGCAGTCGAGAGCGGCTTGGCGACGGCCGAGGTGTACAACAATCTGGGTTACAGCTACTTGCAGTGGCGTAGAGTCAGAGAGGCCAGAGAGTGCTTCGACAAGGCCCTGGAACTGAAACCGACACTTCAAGCCGCGCGCTTCAACCGGGCCATGCTCGGCCTTGAACGCTCCGGACAAGAGTGGTCTGAGGGCCCGGAGTCTGCCATAGCTGATATCGAGCAGGCGATTGTGAATGGACCGGCCACGAGCGACTTGTATTGGCTAGCCGCCACGCTGTACGCGACCGCGGCGCGGCGGAACTCTGACATGTCGCACCGGCCTTGCGATACGCACGCAAGGCGATCGAATGCGGTGAGGACCCTAAGCGGTTTCTGCGCGAACCAGCGTTTGCGTCACTCGTTGCAGATGCTGGTCTCGCCTCGCTGGCCGACATGCCGGCTGCCAACCCATCGCCTCAGAAGCTGGCGCGTCTGGTAGATCCGGTCCCGGCCTACGCCTCTGAATAACTACGGCGAAACAGCTTCCTCTCCTGGGTAGCTCCACAAGTCGAGTTGGCTCCATTCGACATTCGCGTTTCCGACCCATCGGCCTCAATGCCGCATTTTGCGGCACACTGATCGAGTGCACAGTTGAGATTCATCCAGTCGCGTGGCACAATGTTGCCACCGTGAAGGCGGGTAATCACGTCCTGAGTTTTTCCAAGAACTCGACTGTTCAGAGAGGAAAGGTGACTATGAGCACGACGATGACGGCGACGCACGAACGAATCACGCAGGCGTGTCCGGGTTGCGGCAGGTTGTTGCGCATTCCGCCCAAGATGAAGGGCATGCAGGTGCAGTGCAAGTTCTGTGATCATCCGGTGACGGTCGGGCAGATCGAAGAACTTGCGCCCGAACGAGGGCTGAGCCATGTCGGCGGCGGCACGGCGTTCCAGATCGAAAAGACGCTGACCAGCGCGTTGGATAAGGAGTCGCGGTTCACCGTGGTGCGGCATCCATCGAAACAGGCGCTGCGTGGCTACACGCTGGCGATAGATTGCCACGGTCCGGCGCGCGTGAACGTCGCCGGCATTCGCGCCGCCGACGGCCAGGCGATGTCGCTGGGCAAGGTCCGCCCTCAAGACGTGCGCATCATTCCGCTCGACGATGTGAGTCAAGCGTACCTCTGGCTCGACAAGGGCGCCACCGCGACGGTCAAGATGATCGTTACCCGCATCGGCTAAGCGCGCCGGGCGCGACCGTTCTTGGTCAGGAGTGCAACGTGGTCAAGCGAGCATCGCGACTCAGTCTACCGGCGACGCTGGTGTGGTTTTCGTTCGTGTGTGCCGGCGACCCCCCACCGCTCCGCTCGCCCTACGCGGTTGCCCACGACCAACCGCTCGATACCGCGCAGCGCACGGTCTCCGAGACGGCCGAATTCACGCAACTGCGAGTCGAGTTCAACGGGATCAACAAAGATCGCGTGCCCGCGTTCTTGTATCTGCCCGCGGGCGACGTTGCCAAGCGGCCGGCGGTGCTGCTGCAATACGGCAGCGGCGGGAACAAGAGCACGAACTACATTGTGGCGCTCGGACGCCAGTTCATCGAGCACGGGTTCATCGTGCTGACGATCGACGTGCCGGGCCGCGGCGAACGGAAGTCGCCCGATCGCAAGTCGCCCGACTTGGGGAACTGGATGTTAAGCAACGAAGGCCGCGAGTTGTTCCTGCAATACTGCGGCGACTACAGCCGCGCGATCGACTACCTGATCTCGCGGCCGGACGTCGATCGCGATCGTGTGGCCTACGTCGGGATCAGTTGGGGCGCGATCACCGGGGTCACGTTCGTCGCTCACGACGCGCGGGTCAAGGCGATGGCGTCGATCGTTGGGGGCGGCAACTTCCTGAGGCTGGCCGGAGTGCTCGCCAAGCCCGACAATCCGGGCGACATGCCGATTTCCATCGACCCGGTTCATCACGTCGCGCGGGTCGCGCCCCGGCCGCTCTTGTTGCTCAACGTCACTCGCGACCAGCTTGTGCCGCGCCCGTTCGCCGACGCCTTGCACGCGGCGGCCGGCGACGGGGCCAAGAAGGTTTGGCTCGATACCGACCACTTCTTCAGCACGGTCGATCGCGGCGAGATGGGCGAGACGGTCATCCGTTTCGTCGAGGAGAGTTTGCCGGAGAAGAAATGACGACCGACGAAAGCCGAATGTCGAAAGAGGCGCGAGTATCGAGGCACACCCGCTGGCCTTCGTTCCATTGCTCATTTGGACATTCGTGCTTCCTTCGCCATTCAGGTTTCGAGCTTAGACATTTCTATTGGGCCTCGTCATGATCCGCGGCCGTCTTGCACCGTCGCCCACCGGGGCCTTGCACCTCGGCAATGCCCGCACGTTCCTGCTCGCGTGGCTGTCGGTCCGCGCTCAGGGCGGCGCCGTCGTACTTCGCATGGAAGACCTCGACGGTCCGCGCGTGAAGCCGGGCGCCGCCGCCGCGGCGATCGAAGAACTGCGCTGGCTCGGACTTGACTGGGACGAAGGCCCCGACTGTGGCGGCCCGCTCGGTCCGTACGTCCAGACGCAGCGCACGTCGTTTTACCAAGCCGCGATCGAGCGACTGCAGGCGGCTGGCCTCGTCTATCCGTGCGCGTGCACGCGCAGCGACATCGAGCGAGCGGCCTCGGCGCCGCACCCAGGCGACGAAGGTCCACGCTATCCCGGCACGTGCCGCGGCCGGTTCGAGTCTGAACCAGTCGCGCTCGCAGCCGCCGGACGACCGCCGGCACTGCGCTATCGAGTGCGACCTGGTCCGGTCGCGTTCCAAGACAAGCGTCATGGGACCGTGGCCGTCGACGTGTCGGAACAAGTCGGCGATTTCGTGGTCCGCAAGGGGGGCGGCGTCGCCGCCTACCAACTTGCGGTGGCGGTGGACGACGCCGCGATGCAGATGAGCGAAGTCGTTCGTGGCGACGACCTCATCGCTTCGACGCCGCGTCAGATTCTGCTCTACGAGTCGCTCGCACTGGCCACGCCCAGTTTCCGACACGTGCCGCTCGTGCTAGGCCCCGATGGCCTTCGACTCGCCAAGCGGCACGGCGACACACGGATCGCCACATTCCGCCAGCGCAGTGTCGCACCGGAACGGCTGGTCGGGCTGCTGGCTCACTGGTGTGGTCTTTGTCCACCTCACAGCGAGCGCTCGCCCGCCGATCTCGTCGGCGCGTTCAGTTGGGACCGCCTGCCTCGCGGTCCGGTCGTCTGTGACGAGCGTAGCGTTCTGGCTACACTGCGCGGCGTGGAAGGCGGTTGATACCCACCGGTGTCACAAAGGGGTCCGATGTGTACTGCCGTAACGCTCTCTTCGGATTCTGCATCGCCGCGACGCTGGCCGCCGACGTGCTCGCCGATCCGTCGACATACTTCAAGATCAGCGTGATCGACGAGCAGACCGGCCGCGGCGTGCCGCTCGTCGAGCTGCGCACGACCAACGAGGTTGAGCACATCACCGACTCGGCCGGAGTCGTCGCGTTTCACGAGCCGGGCTTGATGGGCCAGGAGGTTTACTTTCACGTGCGCAGCCACGGTTACGAAGCGCCCAAGGATGGCTTCGGTTTTCGCGGCGTGCGGCTGCGACCGACCGCGGGCGGCAGTGCGGTCGTGAAGGTCAAGCGGCTGAACGTCGCCGAGCGGTTGTACCGCGTCACCGGTCAGGGCGTCTACCGCGACAGCGTGCTGGTCGGCGATCGCGCACCGACCCGTGAACCCGTGCTCAACGCTCAGGTCATGGGCCAAGACTCGGTTCACGCCGCACTCTATCGCCGCAAGGTGTTCTGGATTTGGGGCGACACAAACCGCGCGTCCTATCCCCTGGGCAACTTCGGCGTGGCCGCAGCGACATCCGACCCGCCTCGCGCGACCGGCGCGACCGGTGGGCCTGATCCCGCCTCCGGCGTCGACCTGCGGTATTTCGTCGACGACAAGGGGTTCGCGCGCCCGATGGTTCCTGCCGATGCGGTCCCTGGCCCCGGCCCGAAGTGGCTCGGCGGCCTCGCGACCGTTCGCGACGACGCCGGCGCCGAGCGACTCATCGCCAAATACGAACGTGTGAAAGATCTCGCGGTGACGCTCGAGCGTGGCCTGGCGATCTACAACGACACGAAGCAAAGTTTCGATCGGCTCGCACAATTCGATCTCGCCGCGCCGCTCTATCTCGATGGCCACCCGTTTCGAGTTCGGGTCGGCGGCGGCGCCGAGTATCTGTACTGCGGCTACTCCGCGCCCTACTCCGTGCGCGTGCGAGCGGTACTGGCCGACATCAGCAACCCGGCCGCCTACGAAGGCTTCACGTGTCTGGCGCCCGGCAGCCGCTACGACAAGGCCGCGTCGCGACTCGATCGCGCCGCCGACGGCAAGCTGCGGTACTCGTGGAAGAGAGACACACCGCCGCTCTCGCACGAGCAGCAGGCCGAACTCATCGCCGCCGGCCAGCTCAAACCCGACGAGGCGTGGCTGCAACTCCGCGACATCGAAACCGGCAAGCCGGTCCGGCCGCATGCCGGCTCGGTCTGCTGGAACGAGTACCGTCAGCGCTGGGTGATGATCGTCGAGGAGTCGGGCGGCACGTCGCTCCTGGGCGAGGTCTGGTTTGCCGAGGCCGACACGCCGGTCGGTCCGTGGGTGTACGCGCGGAAGATCGTCACGCACGAAAAGTACTCGTTCTACAACCCGACCCAGCATGCATTCTTGGATCAAGACGGCGGCCGCACGATCTACTTCGAGGGCACCTACTCGGACCTGTTCTCGGGCAGCCGGCAGAAGACGCCGCGCTACGATTACAACCAGATCATGTATCGGCTGCGGCTCGACGACCCGCGGCTCGCGCTGCCCGCACCAGTGTACCGGGTCAAGGCCGCCGGCGGCGCGGTGCAGCTCATGATGCGCGATGGGGTCGAGTCGGCCGGCGCGTGGGACCGCGTCGAGGGCGTCGCCTTCTTCGCGGTTCCACCGCAGCGACCGCACGACGGCCTGGTCGCGGTGTACGCGAGCGACGAGGGTGGCGCGACGCGCTTGCGGGCGGCGCCGGCCCGTTCGCCCGAACAGAAGCCGCTGTTTTTCGCGGTCCCGTCGGCGCCCGCGGACCCGCCGTCGCACAAGTCGGACGCGGTCGTCGCACTATTCGAGTATGATGGCGGGCCGCAGCGCGGCGCGACCTACGCGACCTCGCCGGCCAATTCCGGCGCCGGCCGCACGGTCTGCCGCGTGTGGACAAGCCCGATCGCCGTCCGCGCACTTGACCCCGACGCCCGGCCGATCACACCGACAGAGTGATACAGCAATGAATCTCAACTCCTGCCTCGCAACCGTTCTGGCACTTGCGGCAACAGGCGCGGTCGCTCTCGCCGGCGACGGCAACCGCCTGGCCTATCTGGACGAAAACAATCCGTACTACGTCTCGCGCACGTTTCCAAAACTGGTCACGCCGCAGTGGGTCGGCGACGAGGGCGTCGACGCGGTGGTCGTGCTGGCGATCGATGACATGCGCGGGCCAGAGAACTGGGAGGCGTACCTGCGCCCGATCCTGGACCGACTCAAGAGAATCGACGGCCGCGCGGCGGTGAGCATCATGACCTGCCAGGTCGATCCTCGGCATCCGCACCTGCAAACCTGGCTCAAGGAGGGCGTGAGCCTCGAAACCCACACAGTCGATCATCCCTGCCCGCTCTTGCAGGGCGGCGACTTCGCGAAGGCGACATCCACTTTCGATCGCTGCGTCGACCTGCTCGCCAGCGTGCCCGGCAACCGGCCGGTCGCGTTCCGCACTCCCTGTTGCGATTCGCTGAACACGGTGAGCCCGCGGTTCTTCAGCGAGATATTCGCCAAGACGACGCCGGGCAAGAACTTCCTGGCCATCGACAGCTCGGTGTTCAACATCATCACAGCCGACGATCCGGACCTGCCGCGCGAGTTGGTCATGACGTCCGACGGCCGCGAGCGGTTTCGCAAGTACATCCCCGCCGACCGCACGTTCGTCAATACGATCGAAGACTATCCGTATCCGTACGTCATCAACCGCGTGTGCTGGGAGTTCCCTTGCGTAGTGCCGAGCGACTGGTCGGCCCAACATCGCCACAAGCCTAACAACCCGATCACGATCGAAGACTGGAAGGCCGCGCTCGACGCCACGGTGATCAAACAGGGCACGTTCAACCTCGTCTTTCACCCGCACGGCTGGATCAAGGCCGAGCAGATCGTCGAGCTGATCGACTACGCCGTGGCCAAGCACGGCCGCAAGGTGAAGTTCCTGACGTTCCGCGAGGCGTTCGAGCGCCTAAACCACAACCTGCTCAAGGGACGCCCGCTGCGCAACAGTGCGGGCCAGGACAACGGAGTGCGCGTGCTGGATGTCAATAACGATGGGTACATGGACGTGGTCGTGGGCAACTCGACCCGCCTGACTCGCGTCTGGCGATCCAGCGAGAGGACTTGGAGAGAGACGGCGTTCCCGTCTGTTATCTTCGATCCGCTGAACAATGACTCCGGTAGTCCGATCCTGTGCCGGTTCGGTGTGCTTGGCGGCGATGGCAGGGCATCGTTCATGGAGGTGAACGAGCCGACGCCCGCCGAGGCGGCGCCGCCGGCCGAAGAGGCCGGGCGCAACGACAACTATCCGATGTGGAGCTTCGACGGCACGGAATGGGTCAAGGACTCGCCCGTCCAAATCGCAGGGGTTCGTCGGTGGCGTTGGGCTCGTGGCTCACGGTTCTTGCCAAGACACGACGCCCGTCTCCGCGATGTTGACGGTGATGGGAGATGTGAAGTCGTTTTCTTCCGACAGAATCGGGCGCCCTTTGGACCATCCATACAGTTCCTTCGTTGGAATGAACGAGGTCGCACGTGGAAACAACCCGCACTGGACTGTCCCATCGCGGCGACTCAGCTTCAGAAGATTCAGTTCGCAGACTTAGACGAAGACGGGTATGACGACCTGATCTACCTGGATCCGTACGCGCAACACGTTCGTCTGTTTGCTCCAGATCGTGGTTGGACGCGGGTTGTGGTCGATAGTTCCACCAAAGACAGAAACATGGTGTCTATCCCAAACCTGTTGCGGGCAGACTGGACCGACAACGGCTTCTTCATCCACTCGCGGCGCCTGTTCTGGCAGAACGAAGACACGGCGAAGCTCAAGGACTTGGTCGATCGCCGATCGTTCAATGAACTGCTCAAAGACGTGGAGCCGGGTCCGAAGTCTCCGCAGGCGTCGTTGCGGTGCATGAAGGCGCGGCCGGGATTCACGGTGGAACTCGTGGCCGCCGAGCCGCTGGTGCAAGACCCCGTTGCGTTTGCGTGGGGTCCGGACGGCAGGCTGTGGGTGGCCGAGATGGGCGACTACCCGCGCGGCGAAGACGACCGCGGCAAGTTCGGCGGGCGCGTCCGGTTCCTCGAAGACGCCGACGGCGACGGCCGCTACGACAAGTCGACCGTGTTCCTCGACGGTCTGGGCTTCCCGACGGGCGTGACGCCGTGGCGCGGCGGCGTGATTGTCACGTGCGCGCCGGACATCTTCTACGCCGAAGACCGCGACGGCGACGGCCGCGCCGACGTGCGCGAGACGCTCTACAGCGGCTTCGCCGAGGGCAACCAGCAGCATCGCGTGAACGGTCTGGTGTGGGGCCTGGACAACTGGCTCTACGGCGCGAACGGCGACAGCGGCGGCCGGATCAAGTCGGCCAAATCGGGCGCGGAGGTCGACATTCGCGGCCGCGACTTTCGCATTCGGCCGGACGAGGGCCTGATCGACCCCCAGACTGGCCAGACCCAGTTCGGCCGCAACCGCGATGATTGGGGCAATTGGTTCGGCGGCAACAACTCGAACCCGATGTGGCACTTCGCGCTCGAAGATCATTACCTGCGACGCAACCCGCACCTGGCCGCCCCCGACGCGCGCGTGCACGTGTCGATCGCCCCAGGTGCGTCGCCCGTGTTCCCCACAAGCCGCACGCTCGCGCGATTCAACGACCTGCACACGGCCAACCGCTTCACCTCGGCGTGCAGCCCGATCGTCTATCGCGACGACCTGTTCGGCCCACACTTCGAGAACAACGCGTTCGTCAGCGAGCCGGTACACAACCTGGTCCACCGCGAGGTCATGCGGCCCGACGGCACGACGTTCAAGAGTCAGCGCGCGGCCGACGAGCATGAGAGCGAGTTCCTGACCTCGTCCGACAACTGGTTTCGTCCGACGATGCTGCGCACCGGCCCGGACGGGTCGCTGTGGATCGCCGACATGTATCGCTACGTGATCGAGCATCCCGAGTGGATTCCCGACGATTGGGAGAAACGACTCGACCTGCGCGCGGGCCACGACCGGGGCCGCATCTACCGGATGTACCCCGTTGGCTCACGACCGCGCCCGATCCCGAGGCTCGACCGGCTTGACACCGCGGGCCTGGTCGCCGCGCTCGATAGTCCGAGCGGTTGGCAGCGCGACATGGCGCAACAGATGTTGTTGTGGCGTGCGGACCGATCCGCGGCCCCGCTCCTCGAGAAAATGGCCGCAACGAGCGATCGGCCTCTCGCCCGCCTGCACGCGCTGTGTACGCTCGACGGACTCGGGACGCTCGAGCCGCCGGCGCTGCTGCGAGCGCTGGCCGATCCGCACCCCGGCGTGCGGCGTCACGCCGTGCGCCTCTGCGAGCCGCATCTGGCTAAGACGTCCGACCTGGGCGCCGCGATCGCCAAACTCGCAGCCGACTCCGACGCCCAAGTCCGCTTGCAGTTGGCCTACACGCTCGGCGAATGGCACGACGACCGAGCGGGCGAGGCGCTGCACCGACTCGCTGTGGCCGACTCGCGCGATCCATTCATCTCCGCCGCCGTGGTCAGTTCCGTGAGCGATCGCACGCTCGGCCCGATGCTCGAATCGGCCCTCGCATCGCTCGGCCGCGAGAGAGCCGACGGCGTCCCTTCGCTTGCACAGAACCTGATCGTCATGGCCGTTGGACGCAACGACGCCCGTGCGGTCGGCATTCTCGTTCGCGCCGTGACTCGCGACGTCGATGGACGCATCGCGAACTGGCAGCTCGACGCGCTCGCCAGCTTCCTCGACGCACTCGACCTACAGAACTCGACGCTCGCCAAGTTCGCCAAGAAGTCCGACGCCGAACTGCAGCCGGCGATCAAGCGGCTCGACTCAATCTTCGCCGCCGCCCGCCGCATCGCCGCCGATCCGCAGGCGCCCGAGGCCGACCGCATCGCCGTGTTGCCATTGCTCGCGCGCGGCGCGGACGAAGTCGACCAAGACCGTCAGGCCCTCGCCGGGCTGCTCGGCCCGCAGTCGTCGACGGCGATCCAGTCGGCGACGGTCGAGTCGCTGGGCCGGCTGCGCGACGGCGACGTGCCCAAGCTGCTCATCGCCGGCTGGCGCGGCTACAGTCCGACCCTGCGCACCGAAGTGATCGGTGTCTTGTTGCGGCGCGAAAACTGGACAAGGGATCTGCTCGCCGCCTTGCAAGAAAAACAGATTCACCCGACTGAGATCGACACGGCGCAGCGCCAGCGACTTGTGCAACATCGCAATGCGAACCTGCGCGACGACGCCAAGAAACTCTTGGCCGAATCGGCCGACGCAGACCGCCAAGCCGTGATCGATGGCTACCGCACGGTCGGCGATCTGGGCGGCGACTCCAAACGGGGCGCGGCCGTGTTTGAGAAGACCTGCGCCGCCTGCCATCGGCTCGGCACGGTCGGCAGCGCCGTCGGACCGGACCTCGCATCGGTCGCCGACCGGCCGACCGACTATCTGCTCGCCGCGCTGTTCGATCCGAACCGCGCGGTCGAGGCCCGCTACGTCAACTACGTCGCCGCGACCAAGAACGGACTGGTGCTCAGCGGCGTGCTGGCCGGCGAGACTGGCGCCAGTGTCACGCTGATCGGCACAGACGGCAAACCTCACGTGATCCAGCGCGTCGACTTGGAAGAGCTGGCCAGCACCGGCAAATCGGCCATGCCCGAAGGTCTGGAGAAGGACCTGAAGCCGCAAGACGTGGCCGACCTGCTTGCGTTTCTTCGTTCGCACAAGCCGCCGCTCAAGCGACGTGAGTTCGATGGCAACCGTCCCGAACTCGTTCGCGCGGCCGACGACGGTTCGCTGCTGCTTACGGCGCGCAACGGCGAAATCTACGGCAGCACGCTCGTCTTCGAACCGCAATACGGCAACCTGGGCTGGTGGACAAGCGCCGACGATCACGCGGTCTGGACGGTCGACATTCCCCGCGCCGGCGACTACGCGGTCTGGTTCGATTGGGCGTGCGACCCGAGCGTGGCCGGTGGTCGATTCGCGCTCGAAGCGGGCGCTGCGTCGTTCGGCGGCGCGGTGGCCGGCACCGGCAACTGGGACACCTACCGTCGCGAAAAGCTCGGCGACCTATCGCTCAAGGCCGGCCAGCAGCGCATCGTGCTCAGGAGCGACGGCAAGCCCAACGGCGCACTCATCGACGTTAGGTCCATCCGGCTCGTCCCGCGGTAGCACAAAGACAGAGCGAAACTCGACCTTTCGACCTTTCTTGCAGTTCCTTGGGTCACGCCTCTGGCGTTTGCAGCCGAAATAGCTTGCGGGCGTTGGCGGTTGTGTGCAACGCCAGCTCTTCCGGCGTCATGCCGCGCAGTTCGGCCAACCGTTGCGCGGTCAGCGCGACGTGGGCCGGTTCGTTGCGCCCGCCGCGGTGCGGCTCGGGCGCGAGGTAGGGACTGTCGGTCTCGACCAGCAGGCGATCGAGCGGCACGCAGCGAGCAACCTCGCGCAGCGCGTCGAACTTGCGGTTCGTGAACGTGAGCTGACCGGCAAACGAAATGTGCATGCCCAACTCGATCGATCGGGCGGCGACGGCGGCCGAACCGGTGAATGAGTGCATGATGCCGGCAAGCGGTCCGGCGGAGGCGGCTTGCCCGAGGCATGCGAGCACGTCGGGCTCAGCGTCGCGGCTATGAATCACCACGGGCAAACGCCGCGCGATGGATAGCTCGATGTGTCGTCGGAAGTAGTCTAGTTGTGTGTCGAACGGCGTGTCGTTGCGGAACCGGTCCAGCCCCGTTTCGCCGATGGCCACGACTTCCGGTGCGCCGGCCAAGTCGCAGACGGCCGACCAGTCACCCTGATCGGCGGCCGCCGCGTAGTTTGGATGGATGCCGACCGCCGCACGGATCATCGGGCTGGCCCGAGCCAACTCGACCGCGCGGCGGCTGGTTTCGAGCGTCGTGCCGACGGCGAGTATCGTCGCCAACCCGGCTTCCCGCGCGCGGGCCAGCACCGCATCGAAATCCGATGCGAACCGCTCGTCGTCCAAGTGGGCGTGTGTGTCGACAAGTTCCATCTATCAATCCCTCGGACCACAGCGGGCCGGGCGAAAAGGCAACAGTTTGTGCGAAGCACCCGTCGGGCCGACCCGGCAAATTGGTCCTGTCCCCTACTTCGCCCGTCGCGGCCGCTTACAGCGCGGGCCGCCTGTCGCGCCACGGCTGCACTTCTTCCCAGGCTCGGGCGGCTTGCAGCACGAGCAGGTCGGCGTGTCGGTTGCCGATGATCTGCAGTCCGATGGGCAGGCCAGCCTTGGTCCAGCCGGCGGGCACGCTGGCTGCGGGCTGGCCCGTCAGGTTGAACGGGTAAGTGAACCGCGTCCATTGCAGCGGCCCGAGTCGCTCGCCGTCGATCGGGTCGGCGTCGTCTTGACCGACGGCGAACGGCGGCACCGAGAGCGTGGGGCAGAGCACCAGGTCGAATCGCTCGTAGACGCGACGGACCTGTTCCCAGAAGTCGTGCCGCGCGGCCAGCGCGTTGGCGAACTCGACGCCGCGAAGTTTGAGGCCGGCGTCGACGACCCGCCGCAGTCCAGGGTCGAGCAGGTCGCCCTGAGTGGCGAGCTTCTTTTCGAGCGATGCGGCGGCGGTGCCAAAGAAGAAGACGCTCCAGGCGTCGTACGGATCGCGCCAGTCGAGTTGCACCGGCTCGACGTGCGCGCCGGTCTCGGCGAACCGCTCGGCCGCTCGCAGGCAGATCGCGGCCACTTCCGGCTCGACGCGCGCGTAGCCGAGACTTGCACTGTACGCGACTCGCTTGCCGCGGATCCCCTTGCCGAGATCGGCCAAGTAGCGCTCGCCGGTGGCCGGCAGCGACAAGAGGTCGCGCGGATCGGGGCCGGCCAGCACGTCGAGCGTGGCGGCCATGTCGGCGACGGTGTGAGTGATTGTGCCGATGTGCCGCAGCATCGCGCCGCCGCTGCCGGGCCAGTTCGGCACGTGGCCGAAGCTGGCCTTGAAGCCGACGACGCCGCTGAACGAGGCGGGAATGCGCAGCGACCCGCCGCCGTCGGTCCCCAGCCCGATCGGTCCCAACCCTGCCGCGACGGCCGCCGCCGCGCCGCCGCTCGACCCGCCCGGCGTCAGCGCGACATTCCACGGGTTGCGCGTCGCGCCGAACACGCGATTGTCGGTCACGCCTTTCCAGCCGAACTCCGGCGTGTTTGTGCGACCGATCACAATCATGCCCGCCTTGCGCAACCGCTCGACGGCCGGACAATCGTCGGCAGTGACATTCGTTTCCATCAACTTCGAGCCGAACGTCGTTCGCGATCCGGCGACGTGCAGGTTGTCCTTCACGTGCAGCGGCACTCCGAAGAGCGGCCCGGTCGGCTGGCCGCGGGCGATCGCGTCTTCCGCCTTAGCCGCCGCGCACAGCGCCTCTTCGGCCTGCACCGTGACGAAGGCGTTCAGCGCCGGGTTGTGTCGCTCGATCCGCGCCAGCACGGCCTTCACGACTTCCACTGGCGACACCTTGCGCGATCGAATCATCGCCGCCAGTTCAATCGCCGAGCGGGTCACGAGTTCATCATCTGGCATGCGAGACATCCTCATTGCGAACTGGGCGACGCCAGACTAACCCGAAGCGCGAGAGAGTGCGCCCCTATTGTCGCGATACCCACGCCGTCGCCAATCGCCTCAAGCCGCCTCATCCTTGACTGTGGCAGAAGATTTGGCAAGCTGGCTCGTCAACCTCCCTTGAACTGCTGAAGGGGTCACGATGAGGATAGCGAATGGAACTGTGCTGCGATTGGGCGCGATGATGGTAGGGCTTGGCATGCTCGCCGTGACTTCGTGCGCGATCGCTCAGGACTCTGCGGCGGCGGAAAGACTGTCCGCGATCCTCGGCTCGCCGGCGGCGGACTGGAAGATAGGACACTACGCGGGCACGGTCGACGACTACAAGATCACCGATGTGGCCGGCCGGCCGAGAGGAGCTATTTCGGCCCCGTTCCTTACTTGTTCTTCACGTCGAAGCAGAAGACGAACTCCTGATTGCGCAAGAACAGCCGTCCGCCGGAAACGACTGGCGGAGTCCAAATCTTGCCGCTGGGCTTGCGCCGAGTCGACTGCTGCGGGATTCGGAACCGACGCGATTCGGTCCAGCCGGTCGAACTAGCCTCGATCAGCACGGTCGTGCCGTCGTCTTCGCCGTAGCAGTAGATGCGGCCGTCGGCGTAGGTCATCGAGCCGGCCCGCAGTTTGGCCTTCTCGGCCCAGACGATCTCGCCGGTTTGAAATGCCTGGCACATCCAGCCCTTGCCTTCCGAGAACCCGAAGATGTGTTCGCCGATCAGCGCGACGTTGCCGTGGTGGTTGGTCATGTTCCTGTTGCCGTAGACCGGTTGGACATTGAACTTGTCTCCGCCGCGCGTGATGCGCAGCAGGTCGCAGCCTTGGCCCGCGCCGACGGTCGCGTAGACCAGCGAACCATCGACGATCGGCGAGTTGACCACCTCGGTACCGTACGGCGGCTGGCGGCGATGGCTCCAGAGCACTCGGCCGTCGCGCGCGTCGACGCCGAACAGGCCTTGGTTGGTTAGGACGACGTACTGGCGAACGCCCTCGATGTCGGCGACCATCGGCGACGTGTAGGCGGCCTGGTCGGCCACTTCGCTGCTTCGCCAAGTCACGTCGCCGGTTTTCTTGTCGAGCGCGGCGACCGTTCCCTTCGGCCCGCCGGGCATGCAGATCAATCGTTCGCCATCGACCAATGGCGACCATGTGAAGCCCCACCCCAGGTTCTTCGGGCCGCCGCCGATCGGATTGACCTGTGCGTCCAACTCGCGCGGCAGATTCTTGCGCCAGCGATCCTTGCCGTCGCCGGCAGCCACGCAGATCAGGTCGCCCATGCCGCCGAGCGCAAAGACAACGTCGCCATCCACCGTGGGTGTGGAACTCGGCCCGGCGCTCCATTGATTTCCCTTCCAATCGAACAGCGGACCGACCTGCGCATTCCACGCCTCGGCGACCGTGCCGTCTTTCACCGACTTGATATCGAGTGCGATCAGATACTCCGAGTCGCCGCGCCCGCCGATCGTGTAGAGCCGGTCGCCGACTACGGCGGGGCCGGAGTAGCCGATACCGGCGTCCGTGTAGGTCCACGCCAGCGGCGGACCGTCGGGCGGCCACGATCGCAGCAGGCCCATCTCGGCCGAGACATCGTTACGATTCGGACCTCGATACTGCGGCCAGTCATCGGCGAACGCCGACTGAGCCAATATCATCGCCAGGCAGAGGATCGGCGCAGAATTCTTCTTCATCGTTACCTCCCGTCGTGTCGTCTTGGGCGCTCAGGCCATCTTGCGCGCGGTGGGTTGTATCGCAGTTCCGTTGGGGCGGGCGGTTGCTTCGCTGCGGCGCGGTTTCGTGTGCGCGCCAAGCAGACGGTCCATCACTTCGTCGACGGTCTCGACGAACTGCAGGCTGAGGTCGTCGAGAACCTCCTTAGGCAGTTCGATCGTGTCCTTGGCGTTCTGGGCGGGCAGCAGCACCGTGCTGATACCGGCGCGGCGTGCGGCCAGCAGCTTCTCGCGCACGCCGCCCACGGGCAGTACGCGGCCCGTCAGCGTGATCTCGCCGGTCATCGCGATCTCCGGCGGCAGCGGCTGGCCGCGCAAGAGCGACACCAGGCTCGCGACCAGAGCGACGCCCGCCGACGGGCCGTCTTTGGCAATGGCCCCCGACGGAACGTGAATGTGCAGGTCGTGCTTGTCGAAGAAGGTCGGGTTCACTTCGAGCTGCTTGGCGTGCGACCGAATGTAGCTCAGCGCGGCCTGGGCCGATTCCTTCATGACATCGCCGAGCGAACCGGTGAGCGTCAGGCCTTTCTTGCCGGCCATCGCCGTGCTCTCGATGAACAGGATGTCGCCGCCGGTTGGGGTCCAGGCCAGGCCCGTGGCTACGCCCGGAACGCCGGTGCGGTCGGCGAGTTCGGGAAAGTGCTTGGGCGGGCCGAGCATCTCGGCCAGGTCGCTCACCTGAATCGCCACGGGCTGAGTCTTGCCCTCGGCGTGGCCGCGCGCGACCTTGCGGCACAGCGACGCGATCGACCGCTCCAAGTTGCGCAGCCCGGCCTCGCGCGTGTACTTCGCAATCACCTCCATCAGCAACTCATCGTTGAACTCGACGGCCGATTGCTCCAGGCCGTGTTCGGCGAGCTGCTTGGGGATCAAGTGCCGGTGCGCGATGGCGATCTTTTCTTCTTCGCTGTATCCGGAAAGTTCCAACACCTCCATGCGATCGAGCAGCGGCGGCGGGATGGTCGCCAGCGTGTTGGCGGTCGCGATGAACATGACCTTCGACAGGTCGAAGTCGACGTCGAGGTAATGATCGCGAAACGAAAAATTCTGCTCGGGGTCGAGCACTTCCAGGAGCGCGCTGGTCGGATCGCCGCGGAAGTCGGCTCCGACCTTGTCGACCTCGTCGAGCATGAACACCGGGTTGTTCGTCTTGGCCTTGTGGACTCCCTGAATGATCCGACCGGGCAGTGCGGCGACGTAGGTGCGTCGGTGCCCGCGGATTTCCGCCTCGTCGCGGATGCCGCCCAAGCTCATGCGATAGAACTGCCGTCCCAGCGCCCGCGCGATCGACTGGCCCAGACTTGTCTTTCCGGTGCCCGGCGGCCCGACGAAACAGAGGATCGGGCCTTTCATATCCTTCTTCAGCTTGCGCACCGCGAGGTATTCGAGGATGCGCTCTTTGATCTTGTCCAGCCCGTAATGATCGTCGTCGAGGATGCGGGCGGCCCGGCGAATGTCGAGCCGGTCCTTGCTCGACTTGTCCCACGGCAGGTCGATCAGCCAGTCGAGATAGGTGCGCACCACGCTGTATTCAGCCGAGCTGGGGTGCATTTGGCCGAGTCGTTCCAGTTCGCGCGTCGCCTGCTCGCGCGCGTCTTTGGTCATCTTCGACTTGGCCACGCGCTTGCGCAGCAGGCCGATCTCTTCGGCGCCGTCTTCGGCCTCGCCCAACTCCTGGCGAATGGCCTTGAGCTGCTCTCTCAGGAAGTGCTCGCGCTGCATCTTGTTGATGGCCGTGCCGACCTGAGAGTGGATCTTGCTGGACAGTTCGAGCACTTCGAGTTGCCGTTTCAAGAACACGGTGAGCTTCTTGATCCGTCGCCGCACGTTCTGTTCGGTCAGCACCTCTTGTTTCTCGTCGACTGAGAACGGCAGGCCGCTGGCGAGCAGGTCGGCGAGTCGCCCCGGCTCGCGCGTGTTCATCACCGCAACTTGAAGTTCTTCGGGAACCTGACTGATCTCATCGACGCGGTTGAACATCGTCACGAGGCTATGTGCGAGCGCGTCGGTCTCGATGCCGGCCTGCACCTCGTCCTCGACCGTCGTGACGACGCCGACCATGTACGGCTCAGTCTCGACCACTTGCTGCAGCCTCCCCCGCGACATGCCGTGCACCACGATCCGTGTGGTGCCGTCGGGGAACTTGAGCATCTTCAAGATCGTCGCGATGCACAGCGTCGGGTGCAGGTCCGATTCCTTGGGGTCCTCGATGCCGCCAGCCCGTTGCGTGACGAGTGCGACGTGCTTATCGTCGGTGTCCATCACGGCATCGACCAGTCGAATGCCGCGCTCGCGGCCTACCACCAGCGGAATGACTGTGTCGGGGAACACGACGTCGCTGCGCAGCGGCAACAGCGGCAGGCGCTGCGGGTCGGGCGGCGATGAATCCCTCGGCTCGACCGCGGGGGGCGGCGAAGCCGGTTCCGCGCAGGCGGCTGGTTCAGCGGCCTCGGCCGTCGTCGCGGCGGCCGGGGCAGGCTTCTGCGTCGCCGGCGGTTCCTGATTGGTATCTACACAAGTCCGATCACCTTCTCCCTCTCCCCCGTCCGCGGGGGAGAGGGTTGGGGTGAGGGGCCGCGAATTCAGCATCTCGCAGTCCTGCAACCCCTCACCCGGGCCCTCTCCCCGCGAACGGGGAGAGGGAGAAATCTCGCTACTCTCGAGTTGTGTAGATGCCAATGGTTCCTGAGCGGGCGTGATGGCTTCCGGGTCGGCCGGCGGATTGGACTGGTTGTTCTCGCTCATCGTTCACGTGTTCTTCACGCGTCGTTGATGGACGCTTCACGACACGGAGCAACTGTAACAGCACTGTCGCCCGATTCACAAGGGAACCTAAAATGCAGTCGATGGCTCGCGGCAAGTGGTTTCCCAGCCTGACGAGCGGTTCGCCGCAAGCACGCGCGGCCGCGGTGGCGGTCCGCGCGCGGGCGGCCACGGTGGATCTCTTCCTGCGGCGACTTGGCAGGCAGCCGGGCAAGGACCCGGAAGACGTTCACCAACTTCGCGTCGCGACCCGGCGACTCGTCGCGGCACTGTCCGTCTTCAAGCCGCTGCTCGATCCGAAGCTACGCCGCGAGTTGCGTCGTTGTGCGCGGCGGCTGCGTCGGTTGGCGGGCGACGTGCGCGATCTGGACGTGCACCGCGCGATGCTGGACTCGCGGCGCCAAGCACTCGACGAGTTCGCCGCGGTCGCCTTGCGCCGGGGGTTCGACACGACGGCGCGCAGAGCCCAGCGGGACCTTGTCCGTGTGCTGCCCCGCTGGTCCGTGCGGTTCCGCCGCGCCGCCCGCGCGCTGGTCGACAGCATCGGCTCGCCTCGGCTCGCACACGGCGACGCCAGAACACTCGGCACCATGGCCGACCAGGTCATCCAGGTGCGGCTCGACGACCTGAGGGCGGCCGGCCGAGGCGACTTGAGCGACCTCGACCGCCTGCACCGTCTGCGCATCGCGGCCAAACGGCTGCGCTACGCCATGGAACTGTTCGCCGCATGCTACCGCCGCGCGTTTCGCGACGACTTGTACACACGAGTCGAGTCGCTCCAGGAAGCGCTCGGCGAGATCAACGACCTGAGAAACCTGGCCGATCGAGTCGCTGAGTTGGGTGACCGGGCGTCGCACAAACGGCGGCGCGATCGGCACGATGCGCTCCGCACGGCCACACGATCGCTACAGGCGTTGCTGCTGCACGAACTGAATGAGCGTCGTACGAGATTCCAGGCCCGCTGGCAGCCTGCTGACCAGGCTCGGCTCCGCCGCCAGTTCCGCCAGATGCAGCGCACACGAGCGTCGCGGCGGTCGCCACGCGCTCGGCGGAAACCGGCCGCTTTGGGCAGGGCGGAAGTCGAGCTATAATTCCACCGCACAACCTTCGGAGGTCCGAATGGATAACGCAACAAGTCCCAACCCGCGACTGGCCGCGATCGACGTCGGCACCAATTCGATTCGGCTGGTCGTCGCCGAGGTCGACGGCGACGGCTCGTACCGCGTGCTCGACGAGGAGCGCGAGATGACGCGGCTCGGCAGCGGACTCGACGCGCACGGCCGGCTGGCCGACGAGTCGATGCAAAAGTCGCTCGAGGCTATTGGCAAGATGAAAGCGATCGCCGACGGCTTCGAGGTGGCTGAGTTACGGGCGATCGCCACCAGCGCGGTTCGCGAGGCGACGAACGGCCGGGCGTTTTGCCGCGAGGTTGAGCGGCGGCATGGCGTGCGCATCGAAACAATATCGGCCGAAGAAGAGGCTCGGTTCGCGTTCCAGAGTGCGGTGCGCCACTTCAGTCTCGACGGGCGCTCGATGGCCGTGGTCGACATCGGCGGCGGCAGCGCCGAGGTCATCCTGGCGGCGGGCGCCGTCATCGACCAGGTCCACTCGATGCCGCTCGGCGCCGTGCGCCTGACCGAGCGATGCTGCTTGTCGGATCCGCTTAAGAAGAAACACTGGAAACTGCTGCGGCGCGAGATCGATCGCCAGGTCGAAGAACAGATCGGCAAGCCGCCGTTCGCGGCCGAACTCATGATCGGCAGCGGCGGCACGTTCGCCGCCGTGGCCGAGATCATTCAGTGCCAGCGGCTCGGCCAGACCGGCGCCGTCCAGGGATACCAGGTCAGCCGGGCCGACGTAGTTCACCTGTTGGACCGGCTGCGCGAGACGCCGCTGGCCGGCCGGCGGCAGATGCCCGGCCTGAATCCGACGCGGGCCGACATCATCGTTGCCGGCGTCGCGGTGATCGCCCGACTGGCCGAGCATTTGGGCTGTCGGCAAATCCTGGTGAACGATCGCGGCATTCGCGACGGGCTGCTGGTCTCGATGATTCGCCAGCGGACCGGCGAGTCTGGGGCGACGCCGCGGGCACTAGACCGAATGGAAACGGTCAGGGCGTTTGCGGCCAAATGTCGCTCGAATGAACGGCATTGCGGCCATGTCGCGAGACTCACGGTCGCCATCTTCGACGGCCTGCGTGAGCGGTTTGAACTGCCGCCGCACGGCCGCGAGGTGCTCGAAGCCGCCGCCTTGTTGCACGAGATCGGCTACCTGATCAACCACTCGCAGCACCACAAGCATGCGTACCACTTGATCATGCACGGCGAGTTGCCGGGCTTTTCGGCTCACGAGGTGGAGTTGATCGCGAACGTTGCGAGGTACCATCGCCGCGCGCCGCCGAAGAAGTCGCACGCGAACTTTGGGCGCCTTGATCGCGACGACCGGCGTCTGGTTCGGCGGCTGAGCGGCATCTTGCGCGTCGCCGACGGACTCGACCGTACGCACTCGGGTTGCGTGACGAGCCTCGGCTGCGAACACGGCGACGGCTCGGTGCGGCTGGTGCTCGACGCCTTGGCCGACCCCAAGGTAGAAGCCTGGGATGCCGAGCGCAAGGCGGAACTGTTTGAAGACGCTTTCGACGTGCGACTGGAACTGATATGGAGCGAAGATGCGCGGCGGCAGACCGTGGCGTTGCGCCCAGCCGTACGAACCGCGTAAGGAATCGGTGTCATGTCGCAAGAAACTACTGCGGCACTCGCGCCGCACCATTACATCAATCGGGAACTGAGCTGGATCGAGTTCAATGCGCGCGTGCTCGAAGAGGCCCGCGATGCGACGAACCCGTGGCTCGAACGGCTCAAGTTCATCGCGATCTTCAGCTCAAACCTCGATGAATTCTTCGAGGTACGCGTGGCCGGGCTGCAACAGCAACTGCACGCCGGCCTCGAGCCGCAGGACTACGGGGCCGACGGACTCGACGCCGCCGAACAACTTGCGGCCATCGACAAGCGGGTTCATGAACTGGTCGCCGACCAATACCGCGTGCTGAACGAAGAGGTCTTCCCCGCGCTTGCGGCCCGTGGGATCGAGCGGGTGCGTTACGAGCAACTCACCGACACGGAACGCGCGGCGGTTGAGGGCTTCTTCGCCAACAACGTCTATCCGGTGCTCACGCCACTCGCCATCGACCCTGGCCATCCGTTCCCGCACGTACACAACAAGAGCCTGAACGTCGCGCTGTTGATCGAGCGCGAAGAGGCGGGGCAGTCGCAGCAGTGGTTCGCCGTGGTCCAAGTGCCGTCGGTGTTGGACCGCATCGTGGTGCTGCAGCGCGACGAGTCGCGGCTGCGCTTCCTGTTGCTGGAAGACGTGATTCGCGTTCATCTCGGCGACCTGTTCGGCGGCTTTCGAGTGCTCGGCAGCACGGTGTTTCGAGTGACGCGGAACACCGACCTGGTGATCGACGAGGACGAGGCCGAAGACTTGCTGCAGACGATCGAAGAGACGCTGCGCCAGCGCATTCGCGGCGAGGCGGTGCGTCTGGAGATTTTGGCCGACGCCGACGAGCAGTACCTGCAGATGCTCGAAAGTGCGCTCGACCTCGAGCCGCGCGACGTGTATCGCGTCGATGGGCCGGTCGACCTGACCGTGCTGGCGGCCCTGCATCGCGTCGAGGGGTTCCGGCCGCTGCGCGACGAACCGCTCATGCCTCGCATGCCCGGCCCGTTCGCCACGACCGCGAACGTATTCGACGCCATCCGAGCGCAGGATATTCTGGTCCATCACCCGTACGAGTCGTTCGGCTGCGTCGTGGACTTCATCGACCGCGCGGCCGACGATCCGCAAGTGTTGGCGATCAAGCAGACGCTCTATCGCACCAGCGCGCCCAGCCCGATCATCAGCGCGCTGGGCCGGGCGGCGCAAAACGGCAAGCAGGTGACGGCGCTGGTGGAGCTGAAGGCGCGGTACGACGAAGAGAACAACATCGTCTGGGCGCGGTCGCTCGAACAGGCGGGCGTGCATGTGGTCTACGGCGTTGTCGGGCTGAAGACGCATTGCAAGGCGTCGCTGGTCGTGCGCCGCGAGCCTGAAGGGGTTCGCCGGTACGTACACTTGGCCACGGGCAATTACAACCCGACCACATCGCGCGTGTACACCGACCTGGGCCTGTTCACCGCCAATGCCGATTTCGGTCAGGACACGAGCGAGATGTTCAACCTGCTCACCGGCTACTCGCGCGGGCACCAGTGGAAGAAATTGGTCGTGGCCCCGGTCGGGTTGCGCGAGCGCGTGATTGACCTGATCGACCGCGAGCGGCGGCACGCCGAGACAGGCGTGCGGGCGCGAATCATCGTGAAGATGAACTCGCTGGTCGAACCATCGGTGATCGACGCGCTGTATCGGGCGAGCCAGGCGGGCGTGTCGATCGACCTCGTCATTCGCGGCATCTGCTGTCTGCGGCCAGGTCTGGCGGGCGTGTCGGAGAACATCCGCGTCACGAGCATCGTAGACAAGTTCCTGGAGCACAGCCGGATTTTCTACTTCGAGAACGGCGACAGCCCGGACGTGTTTCTAGCCAGCGCCGATTGGATGCCGCGCAACTTCTTCAGGCGGATCGAGGTGATGTTCCCGATCGAAGACCCGCGGCTCAAGACCCGGATCATCGACGAGATTCTGCCGACGGTGCTGGGCGACACGGTGAAGGCGCGGCGGCTGCAGTCCGACGGCAGCTACACGCGCGTCGCACCGAACGACGGGCAAGCGTCCGTGCGGAGTCAGTTGGTGTTTCAGAATCTGGCCCGCGAAGCCGCCCGCGACGTGGGCGAATCGGCCCGTCAGTTTGTACCGATCCTACGCGGCGGGCCGGCTGCTCCGACCACGTCGGAGCCGTCTGCCGCGCCGCGCTCGGTGGTCACGGCTTAGATTACACCAGCGAGGTCCATCGACGCTCATGCAGAGTCTCACTCGGCGCATCGTTACGGCGGCCAAGATCGGCGCTCAAGTCGCGCTCGGCCTGGGGATCCTCGGCTACCTGTTGTGGTCCAATCGAGTCGATCTGTCGAAACTGCTGGAGCAGCCGAAGCGTTGGAGTTGCCTGGCCGTCGCGTTGGTGTTCTGTGCGACGGCGATCGTCACCACGTTCGTTCGTTGGTATCTGCTCGTTTGGGCACAGGGGCTGCCGTTTCGCTTGCACGACGCACTGCGCATCGGATTCATCGGCTACATGTTCAACCAGGTCATTCCGGGCGCGGTGAGCGGCGACTTGGTGAAGGCAGTGCTTCTCGCGCGGGAGCAGCAGCGACGCACCGTGGCGATCTCGACCGTGGCGATCGACCGCATCGTCGGTCTATACGCCATGAGTTTGGTGGCGGCCCTGGCTGCAATGCTCTTTTGGCAGGACGTCCAATCGAATCCGACGCTCCGCACGCTCGGCACATGGGTCGCTGCGGTCGCCGGCGTTGGGACGGTGGGCATGGTCGTGCTGTTCACGCCGCTCGTGTACCGTGCTTCGTGGACGCGATCGTTCGAGCGATTGCCGCTGGTCGGCGGTGTGGTTCGCGAGTTGCTCGCGACCATGCAAGTCTACCTAGGCAAGCGCGTGGTGGTTGTCGTCGCGGTGGCGATGAGTCTGGTCGTACACACGTGCCTGATTCTGTCGCTGTACTTCACGGCGTCGGCTCTTGGGCCCTGGCCGTTGCGGGTACACGCGGTCGTCGCCCCGATGGGCTTGGCGGTGAACGCAATTCCGATCACGCCGGGCGGCATCGGTCTGGGCGAGGGCGCTATGCAGAAGCTGTTCGAGATCGCTGGTCAGCACGGCGCGACTGCTCTGGGCATGATGTTGAGCTATCGCGTCATCAACTGGCTGCTCGCTCTGGGGGGCGTACCCTATCTCATAATGAGTATCGGCGAGACCCGCCGCGCCCTGGCCGAAGCTCAGGCCGCCCAGGCTGCCGCCGTCGTGCATGCGGCGGTTGCGCCGACCGAGTGAACTAACCTTGCTCGATCACATCGGTTCGCTTTGCGAACGTGAGTAGCAAGAAACAACGCCCCTGACTGTCGCGAACGGCCAGAGGCGTTGAACTTACAACAGGTTGACCACGCGCTCGGCGAGGCCCTTTTCGCCGAGCACGATCTTCATCTCGCCGGCCGTGGCGATTTTTTCGAGGACTTCCAGTTCGCGCAGCCGCATCAGGGCCGGGTTGTCCGCGAGCAGCTTGGCCGTGTTGGCCTGGCTGCGCACGGCCGCCGTCTCTTCGCGGCGCGCGATCAGGTTGGCCTCGGCGGCCTTCTTCGCCTCCGTGACCTTGTTCATCAGGTCCTTCATGTCGCCCGGCAGGATCACGTCGCGGATGCCGACCGAGGCGATCTCGAGACCGAGGGAACCCGCGCGGCCACGCACCGCCGACTCGATGTCCGCGGCGACCGCGTCCTTGTCAGAGAGGAACTGGTCGAGTTCGCGGACGCCGACGATCGCGCGCAGCACGAGCTGCGTCTCGCGATAGAGCGCCTGACGCACGTCGTCCGTCGCCGTCACGGCCTTGCGGGCATCGACGACGCGGTAGGTCACGACCGCGTTGAGGCGCAGCGTCACCTTGTCGGCCGTCATGATGTCCTGACCGCCGACGTCGACCATCGTCTCGCGCGTGTCCACTTCGACGACGCGCGAATCCGACTGGCCCTTCCAGAAGGCGTACAGGCCCGGCGAGAGCGTGTCGACGAACGAGCCGTCGATGAACAGCACGCCCACCCCGTGGCGAGCGACCGTGCACACGTCGAGCACGCGGTCGGACATCGCCGAGCGCACGATGACCTTCAGGTCCGGGTGCTCGAAGCGCACCTTGCGGGCGTCGACCACCTCGACTCGGACTGACTTCTGGCCCGTCCAGTAGGCGTACAGACCCGCCGGCAGCACGTGGCTGAAGCGGCCCTCGATCCAAACGAGAGCCCGCTCGAAGTCCTTCAAGTCGAGCACGACCGCGCGGTCTCGGAGCGCACCCGACTTCGCGATGACGTCGAGCTTCTCGTGCGTCAGCCACGGCGAGCGCTGCGACACGACCTCGACGCGGACCCGGAGCAGCGGGTCCACGAACCAGTGCTTGCCCGGCGCGAGCAGACCCCGGAACTCCCCGTCGCGGAAGTACAGGCCCATCTCGTAGCTGCGGATTTTGATTCGCTTCAGTAGGAACATCGTGTCCTCCTCTCGTTGTCGGGGCGAGCCGGCTGTTGTGCATCGGTACACAGAGACACCCTCAGGCGGCGGAACGTTCGCCGATCACACGTGCGAACGCGGAGTTTGCTTGAGCAGTCGCGGCAGTCGGTGTTCAACTGCGTTGGTCGGCGAGTTCGCGAGCGGCCGAGCCAATCGCGACACTCGAAGACGTTCGCAGCCGTCAGCCGACAGCCGGTGGCCGCGGTATCCGCGCACTGCATGGCGTTCGCGAGTGCTGCCGCCGATCGTAGTCGTCATCCCGGTGCGCCGGGACGTGACGCACGGACCTCACGCGGAGCGTGAGGTCTACGATGGCGGCCGATCGAACGGACGCCCGCCTCCCTCGGGCTTCGTGGTTGAACGCTTTCGCGTCCAGCCGCAGGTTTTCAGTCTGCGGTCGGTGGTACGGGAGTCGAACCCGTGACAGCCAGATTAACGGTCTGGTGCTCTTTCCACTGAGCTAACCACGATCGATGTCGCCTTCGTCACAGTCCAAACGCGGAACGCGCCGTGCCCACGGGCCACAACAGCCCGGGCCGGAACGCCGCTGGCCCGGCGGCATCTACGTCATCACCTGGAAGAGACGCCGGTGGGAGTCGAACCCACTTCGAACCGCTTTGCAGGCAGTCGCCTCGCCGTCTGGCTCCAGCGTCGGAAGGAAGGGAGTAGTGAGTAGGCAGTAGGGAGTAGGGTCTCGCTTTCACTACTGCCGACTGCCTCTCCCTATTCCCTTCTGCATGTCCTCGCCAGGAGTCGAACCTGGCCTTCGACATTCGCAGGGTCGCGTGCGAAATCCGCCACACTCCGAGGACGGGAGGAAGGGAGTAGTGAGTAGGTAGGCAGTCGGGAGTAGTGCCGCGTGATCGTTTGCCTTCCTGTTCCCTACTCTCCACTGCCTACTCCCAATTCCCTTCTTCCAGCACCCCGCCGAGGAGTCGAACCTCGTCTTGCACGTTCGAAGCGTGCCGTGCGTCCCTCACACTCGCAGGGCATTTCGTAGCCCTCTCGTTCCGCGAGAGGGCTACGTTCGAGAGCCGACGACTGGTTTCGCACCAGCATGAACCTGTTTACAAGACAGGCGCCTTTCTGTGTCGAGCCACGTCGGCGGAGAGGCGTGAGGCTTGAGACTTGAGGCTTGAGTGCCGGCAGGCCACGCTGCCTCTCAAACCTCATCCCTCAAGCCTCACGCCTCACTTCCAGCACGAGTGCGAGGATTCGAACCCCGTCGGGCGGCTTTGGAGACCGTCTGCTCTCCCAGGAGCACACTCGTGTGAGCAGCCTCCGGTCTGGGACCAGAGGCTGCGAAACGACTACCTTTCGAGCGAGACGTTCCAGTACGCCTCGCTGATGAACTTCGACCAGCTCTCGATGCGCACGCTGGCCGATGCGTACAACGGCTTCCACCCCGGTCGGACCGGCCGCGAGCGGAGCCGCATGCCGGCCTGAGTCGGCGTGCGGTCGGCCTTGCGCTTGTTGCAAGCGATGCACGCCAGCACACAGTTGTCCCACGACGACACGCCGCCCTGTGCACGCGGCAGCACGTGGTCGATCGTCAACTCTTCGCTCCCCGGCTGGGCGCCGCAGTACTGGCACGTAAAGTGGTCGCGCTTGTACACGTTGCGGCGGCTGAACGTCACCGCCGACGTCGGCAGCCGGTCGTATCGCACCAGCACGACAACTTCCGGCACGCGCAGCCGCGTGCGAACCGCTCGGATGAACGGATCGCCGTCGCGCGGCGCGAGCTGCGACCAGTCGCTCCAGGTGTACAGCCGGTAATCGTCCGGATCGACCACGCGGGCCGACTCGTTCCACAGCATCACCAACGAGCGGGCCACCGTGGCCACGCCCACCGGCTGCCAGTTGCGGTTCAACACCAGCGTCGGGCGTTCGAGAACGCGAGCAACCATGAGTTCACCTCACACTTCAGATTCGCTCGTTTAACCGCGAGCCGCAGGCGACCGCGTTCGGTCGTGATACGGATATGATCCGGACATCACACGGTCGCCTGCGGCTCGCGGTTAACCGAGCACAAGGTGTCTGGGGGGAGTCGAACCCCGCTCCTCGACGGTCACAGCGTCGCATGCGAAACCGTTACACCACAGACACCATCTGAAATTCTCAAAATCTCAAATCTCAGATTTCAAATCTCAATCGCCAGCACCCCGACCAGGACTTGAACCCGGAACACCTCGTTAGCGTAGTGCAGGCGGCCCGCCTGCAATGTCGTCAAAGGAAACCGCAGGCGAGCCGCCTGCACTACGACTTCCTTGGGAGAAGCGAGGGATGATGTCCATTTCACCATCGGGGCCTTTGGAGTGCGGCGGCTTGACGCCGCTTTCCTTTCCTGCCGGCCATTCACTCATCCAAAGCGGCGTCGAGCCGCCGCACTCCAAGGCGGAAGGCGTGGGATTCGAACCCACACGCCCCTCGCGGGGCACGCGGTTTAGCAAACCGGTCCGGCCAGCCGTATCCGGCTGCCTTCCGTGTCTGAAATTTCAAATCTCAAATTTCAGATTTCAGATTTGAAATTTCAGATCTCAAAACTCACAGTGGACCGCCGGGGAGTCGAACCCCGATTTCCTGGTTGCAGGCCAGGTGTCGTACCGTTGGACCAGCAGCCCGAAGTGATCCCGGATGGAGTCGAACCATCGTCTCCTGGGTGTAGGCCAGGCGTCGTGGCCACTGGACCACGGGACCGGATGCAGGGAGTAGGCAGTAGAGAGACAGGAGTAGGGTTGTATTTCCGCCCCTACTGCCAACTCACTACTCGCTTCTTCAATGACCGAGGTGGGAGTCGAACCCACAGACAAATCACCGGTCTCTCAAACCGGCCGCTTTCCCTGTTTGCGTACTCGCCCATGTAGGGTGGGCTGTGCCCACCAATTCGGCTCGTGGGCGGAGCCCACGGCGACCTGGAGTTCAGGGCCGGACCGGGCGACAATTCGGCTCGTGGTGGGCAATGCCCACCCTACCTATTGCGGGTCCAGGGGTCGCACCTAGCGGTCCGTGGTTATGAGCCACAGTCGAGCACTGGCTCACCCGCGATGTAGGTCAGGCTTTAGCCTGACACTGATCCGTCTGATGACAGACGAGTCAGGCTAAATCCTGACCTACCAGTTGCAGGCCCCGGTATCGAGCCGGGCACACCGGCCTCATGAGGGCCAGTTGGGCGCCTGCCCGCCTGCAGCAACGTAGACCTCTCGCCCCGCGAGAGGCACGCGGCACGAGGAGCGTGCCGTCTACGGTGAATGACCAAGGGGAGATTCGAACTCCCACGCCTCGCGGCACGGCGTTCTGAGCGCCGCGTGTATCCCAGTTCCACCACTTGGTCGCGTAGGTCAGGCTTCAGCCTGACATCGTTGGTTTTCTCCGTTCTGTGTCAGGCTAAAGCCTGACCTACAAGTGGCCCGTACGGGAATCGAACCCGTCTTTCCAGCTTGAGAGGCTGACGTCCTCAAACCGATAGACGAACGGGCCGGCTTTGGAGTGCGGCGGCTCGACGCCGCTTTCCATTCTCGCTTGATCGTTCTTCCGTCTCGTACAACCGTAGAACCCAAAGCGGCGTCGAGCCGCCGCACTCCAAGTAGCCCGTATGGGAATCGAACCCATCTCTCCGGCTTGAAAGACCGGTATCCTCTGAACCGATAGACGAACGGGCCGCGCCAGAGGTCCCAAATTTCAGATTTCAGATTTCAGATTTCAAATTTCAGATCTCAGATTGGAGATTTCAAATTAAGACTTGGAAACTCACCCAATGGGTTGCGGAGGAATCGAACCTCTCGTCGTCCGCCTCACTTATTTTGCGACAACGGGTTTACAGGCCGCCGTGAGGAGCACAACCCAAGTGGCACGAGTGGGAGTCGAACCCACAGAGTCGCGAAGGTTTGAGCTTCGCCGCTTTTCCGTTTGCGTACCGTGCCGTTCATCGCCACTTCCTCGCCCGACATCGCCGCGGGACGAGCCGCCAGTCCTGCTCGCGCAGACCCGGCGTCTCGGCCACAATCTGAAACGAGTCCTCGTACAGGATGCGGCCGGGTCGCGCGGTCGTGATGAACCGAACCGGCGTTCCGGCTTCTTCGAGCAAGTTCACCAAGGGCCACATCCTACGCAGCGGCTCGTTTCGGATGCCGCGAAACCAACACACCACTCGATCCGACCAACGCCGAGCGGCCAGTACTTCCTCGAACGGCGGGACTGGAAGATTCTGCTTGTACCAATCCAGCATTTCCGCCAATTGTTCGGTTCGAGCGGCACCCAGCGACTCGTTCTCGCGCAGTCGGTACGCCAACTCAAAGACGCCGTTGAGCCAATAGGGGTTCTCCGCAACTGTGCCGACCACGAATCGCACGAACATCGTTCATCGCACCTCCAGCGTCCCCGGCGGGATTTGAACCCGCGATCTCCACCGTGACAGGGTGGCGAGCACTCCGGACTGCTCCACGAGGACGAACGTTAATCCCGCTCCCTTCGTCGCTGGCTAATTCGGCGATCCTTCGCTTTCCGTGTCAGCGTTTCAAGCGTCTTCTCGCACTGCGTCAAGGCTGCTGACCTTCGGCGCAGAAAGACATTCGCAACCCAGTCTCGGTGCGGCAACCGACCGCGAGAACCACCAAACAATGGTCGAAAGCCATGCCAGTTGGCATGCTCTCCTGTCGCAAGGTACGCCTCGGCTAATTCCACTGCCTCAGCGTGTCGTCGCATGCGATCAACAATTGCAGCACGCTTGTTCATTACAAATACTCGCACCGACCGCATTAGGTGGCTCAGGCGGGATTCGAACCCGCAGCATGTCTCGTTCTAAGCGAGACTGGTCTGCCAAGTTGCCTACCGAGCCGTGAATGTCGTCTTTCGCTCCGCGAAAGGAACGCCTTCGATGCCACTCACGAAGCGAGAGCCGACACTGCCCAGCGTGGGAATCGAACCCACAGTCACGCGGGTTTAAGCCGCGCCGCTCTGCCGGTTGGCGTACCTGGGCGACGTTGCCGAGCCGCGAGTCGGGCTGAAGCCTGACCTACAGGCGGAAGCCGTGGGACTCGAACCCACAAGCGGCTCAAGGCCGCCGCCGGTTTTCAAGACCGGTCCCTCATCCAGCCGGATGACTTCCACGCGTCGCAGTTCCGGGGGTTGGAATCGAACCAACGGCCTCCTGGGTCAGAGCCAGGCGTCACTACCAGCAGCAACTGCCCCGGATCATTTCCATTCGAGACACGACACGTCGCACAAAAGTTCGGGGAGAAGGATTCGAACCTCCACACGCTGGTTCAAAGCCAGCTAGCCTACCCTTAGCCGATCCCCGAGTCGTTTGTAGCTCGTAGGTCAGCTCGTAGGTCAGGCTTCAGCCTGACGCGATCGCTGAGCGACAGAGTCAGGCTGAAGCCTGACCTACACGGAAGTGCCCTGAGGGAATCGAACCCACCTGTCCGGGTTGGAGGCCCGGTGCCTCTGCCGCTCGGCCAAGGGCACGATCGCGTAGCGACAAGCTGCCAGCTTGTCGAAAAAACCGATCGACAAGCTGGCAGCTTGTCGCTACGAGGCGGAAGGGGAGGGAGTTGAACCCCCAAGGGTCATCGCTCGACCGTTTTCGAAACGACTGCCGTCGCCGATCGGCTGGCCCTTCCGTAGGGTGGGCATCGCCCACCACTCTTGCAGCGTGTCTCGACCGCCGATTGTTCCGGTTGTTCTTCCGGTTGTTCCGGTGGGCGATGCCCACCCTACGCCGAGCTGCGGTGGCAGGAGTCGAACCTGCAGTCGTCTCCTTAACAGGGAGCCGCCTTACCGTTGGGCCACACCGCAGTGGGAGTTTTCAGTGTTCAGTCAGATGAACTGAACACTGAAAACTGAACACTAAAATCAGGACGGCGGGATTCGAACCCGCG
>DAIOWH010000021.1:0-19060 GCA_036758585.1 Planctomycetia bacterium | reverse complement strand
AACTGAACACTGAAAACTGAACACTAAAATCAGGACGGCGGGATTCGAACCCGCGATTACCGGTTCCCGAAACCGGCGGATTCACCAGGCTTTCCTACGTCCTGAACGAAGTCGGCGCGGTCGGATTCGAACCGACGTGCTCCTGCTCCCAAGGCAGGCGGATTTCCAAGCTTTCCCACGCGCCGATCGTCTGTGATCTCAAATATGAAATCTCAAAGCACCCAGCGGGAGTTGAACCCGCACTTCCTGCATGGCAAGCAGGCAGGCTGCCGCTACATCATGGGTGCGAAGCTGCGACCAAGTTTTCAAAGAGCACATCAGCCAGAGCACCGGGTGGGACTCGAACCCACGTCGCCGCATTACGAGTGCGGTGTCCTTGCCGCTGAACGACCAGTGCGTCAAGTGGGACCAGAGGGACTTGAACCCTCACCCTTCTGGTTAAGAGCCAGAGATGCTGCCGCTAGCACCTTGGTCCCGTGTAGGTCAGGCTTCAGCCTGACTAATTGTCACTCACAAACCTGTCTTGTCAGGCTAAAGCCTGACCTACAACTACTTGTCAGGCTAAAGCCTGACCTACAACCGCCGATCGGCCCGGCGGGAGTCGAACCCGCGTCGGCCGCTTATAAGACGGCCGCTCTGACCGTTGAGCTACGGGCCAGAGGAAGGGAGTAGGCAGTAGTGAGTAGGGAGTAGTGCTCGTTTTCCGATTCCGCGCGAGCAACTCACATCTGCTGTTTTCCACTACCCCCTACTGCCTACTCCCAACTCCCTTCCTCCATGAGGTCGGCGGGATTCGAACCCACGCCCACCGGATTAAAAGTCCGGGATGCTGCCGTTACACCACGACCTCGGTTGTCGGTCGGGTGCGTTTTGATCGAGTCGCTCGCTCATTCGCTCGCCGCAGCGGCCGCTCCCGCTCGCGCCGGATCGCCGTCAGTAGGCCGAGGTGGAGTCGAACCACCGTCGCTCGGATATCAGCCGAGTGCTCTCGAACCGTTGAGCTACCGGCCCGCGCCGAAGACGTCAGAGAGCAGAGATCAGAGGTCAGACAGCTTGCATCGTTGATCCGGTGGTACATGATCTTGCCTCCTGGCACGTGCGGTCGCCGTCTGACCTCTGACTTCTGTTCTCTGTCTACTTCTTGCTCAAGTGGACCGTCCTGGAGTCGAACCAGGTTCTTCCGGGCTTCAACCGGACGCTATCGACCGGACTAGCTCACGGTCCGCGGTCCGCGCATGTGCAAATACCTTCCGAGCAGCCCGGCTGCGGGGGTGCAGCCGGGCTGCTGGCCGCGGAATCGCGTAACACCAAAGAAAAAGGCCAGGCATCGCGCGGGACACCTGGCCTTGGAGTGCGATCGTCGAGATTCGACCGGTGTCACAATCGCAATGCAAACTGGGCGGTTGTATTCGTTCGTAGACCCGCGAATCGTTCGTCCCGCATCCCTTCGCACCAGGAACTCGGTCGTTTGATCGTCATGGTCGTTGCACGGTTAGAGTTCAATCTCAGGCCGCGGCCGCCGAGCCGCTCGCCCGTGTGCTTGTTTAGACGCGAGGGCGCCGGTTTGGTTCGCGAAAAAATGAAAGCCGACTCCGCACGTTGAACACGCGCTGGACGTCTGCGACAATTGGACTCATTCGGGTCCCGCGAGAATGCTATGAACATTCGCTTGAAGTGTCGTTGTGGCGCACGCTTCCTGGTGAGCGACCAGATGTTGGGTCGGGCGGTGAAGTGTCCCAAATGTGCGAAGGGTGTGCGCGTCCCCGAGACGGTGCTGGTCGGAACAGACGATGCCGAGCCGGTGGTCGCAGTGCCACGGCCCGAGCCGGTGCTTGCATCGCCGACCACGCCGGTCGAGCCGTCGGCAGGCACCGCGTCGACCGACGCCGTGGCGACGTGGCAGCCTCACGCGCGGGCCGACCGCGAGGCGGCCGGGGGCGCCGGTTGGTGGAAATGGCTCTTGATGCTGCTTGTACTGCTTGTGCCGGTTGGCGTGGTCGGCACACTCGTCGTATGGCCAATGTTGCAACCCAAGGACCCGCGCGAGGTCATCGCCCGGCAGTACCTCGACGCGATCCGGCGCGAAGATTGGGCCACGGCCAACCGACTCTCGGTGCTCACCGCGCACCCGCGACTCACCGGCGTCGAGCGCGTCGCGCTGTCCGAGCGCCAGTTCCCTGTACTGCGCGGCAAGTTCCTCGGCCTCGCCGAGTTCCACGCGCGCATCGACAAGCAGTATCGCTGGAACCCCGACCGCGGCCGCTTCGAGCCGAAGGACGAACTCGGTCTCGGACTGGGCGTGCTCAGCGAGTTGGAGAAGGCCAAGAAGAAAGTCGAGGCCGAGGCCGCTGCGGCCAACGCCGAATCGAAACGCAAGCACAAGAACCCCGAGGATCAATTGCTCGACAGCGTAATCGCGCGGTACAGCGCGATCGGCGATCTTGCGCAAAACGCCGGTGGCCTTCTCTCGTCACAAAAACTCGGACCTACCTATGAAGACCTGTTGGCGGGCACCGACGTGCAACTCTCCGACGCCGAACGTCAACTTGCGTTGCACTACAAGGACAACGCCGCGAAGTGGGACCAACTGCTGCAGCGGTCGTTTCTGACGCTGCCCGGCAACATGGACTTCGAGTTTTACGAGGTCGAAATCCAGGCCACGATCCGCACCGAAGGGCTATCGTTCGGCGACCCGGGTCGGCCGTTGACATTGCGGCTTATTCGGTTCGTCATGGGCTCGATCGACACAGGCTGGCGCGTGTGGGAGGCGAAGTAACAGCCCAAATGGGGCGGACGTTCCTGCCTGCCCGTCAAGGCAGGCAAGAAGGCCGGCCCCACTGGTGTACGGCCTTACATTGTGGTTGCTTTCCGCACCGTGGACAGTAGCCTATTGACCAGCGGCGCGTTCAGTTGTCGACCGTTGAAGAGCCGTAAGCCGCCGGGCAGGCTCGAAGGAGGACTCTCATGCAGACCCGCACTCGGCGGACATTTCTCGAAGACATCGGCCGTGGCATGTTAGTGGCTGGCGTTGGCTATGGAGTGGCCAGCGACCTGGGCTTTGCTTCGGCGTTTGGGGCCGACGCGCCGGAGCGGATCGACTTCGGGTCGATGGAGCCGTTGGTGCGGCTCATGCAAGAAACGCCCGTGAACAAGCTCGTGCCCACGCTTATGGATCGTGTGCGTGCGGGAACCAGTTTGAAGGATCTCGTCGCCGCCGGTGCGCTGGCCAACGCGCGGACGTTCGGTGGCGAAGACTACACCGGCTTTCACACGATCATGGCACTCGCCCCGGCCTATCACATGTCGCAGGAGATGCCCGAGGGACGCCAACCGCTGCCCGTGCTCAAGGTGCTCTATCGAAACACGAGCCGCATTCACGAAACGGGCGGCGTCGCCAACGAGGTGTTGCACCCAGTCCGTCCCGCGGAGTTGTCGGGCGGCCAGGACGCCGGCGACGCGGTGCGCGAGGCCGTGCGAACCAAGAACGTCGACGTCGCGGAGGGGACCTTCGCCGCGCTGGCCAAGGGTTCGCCAGAGGATCTCTTCAACAGTCTACTGCACGCGGTGCATGACAACACCGAGGTGCATCGGGTCGTATTGCCCTTCCGAGCGTTCGTGCTACTCGATCTGGTCGGCGCACAACACGCCCACACGATGCTGCGTCAGTCGCTTCGTTACTGCGTGCGGGCTGAGAAAGGCTCGCGGAACACCGAGTGGGACCGACCACGCACGTTGCTGCCCAAGCTGCTCGAAGAGCACAAACTGCTCGGGCGCAAGCCGGGCAATCGCAAGGCCGACGACGCCTGGGTCGACCAAATGAGCCAGACGCTGTTTAAGGTGTCGGCGGACGAGGCCGCCGCCGCTGCCGCCGCCGCGCTCGCCGAGGGTTTTGAACCCGACGCGATCGGCGAGGCGATCTCGCTGGCCGCCAATCAACTCGTGCTGCGCGACGTCGGCCGCTCGGCCCGCGAGGAGTACACCGGCAAGCCGATTGGCAGCGTACATGGCGACTCGATCGGCGTACACGCCTCGGACTCGGCCAACGCCTGGCGCAACATGGCCCGATTCAGCAACCCGCGCAATGCGTTTGCCTGCCTGATCCTCGGCGCCTATCAAGTCGCGCTTGACCGAGTCAATCGCGGCGGCGACTTCCAGAACTGGCAGCCGCACCCGATCGCCACGCATCTCGATCGCGTGAAGACGACGGACCCCAAGGCCCTGTTGGCCGAGGCGGAAGAGGCGATTCGCGGCAACCTGCAAGGCCGTGCGGCGGCGATCATTCACCGCTACGGTGAGCTGGGCCATCCGCACCGCGGAGCCTTCGACCTGATGCTGCGCTACGCCACCAGCGAAGACGGTGCCCTGCACGCCGAGAAGTACTACCGGACGGCGAGCGAGGAGTTCGCCACGACACGCCCGGCGTTTCGTTGGCGGCAGTTGGTCGCTCTGGCCCGCGTCACCGCCAGCGAGTGCGGCCGACCCGCGCCGGGCTATGACGAGGCGTGTGAGTTGCTCAAGGTGTCA
Organism: Planctomycetia bacterium; assembly: GCA_036758585.1. GTDB lineage: Bacteria > Planctomycetota > Planctomycetia > JALXBF01 > JBGPMX01 > DAIOWH01. The sequence goes on along the minus strand of DAIOWH010000021.1, from coordinate 14,536 downwards.
TAGGCCGGTTCGCGGAACCACAGTCAGCGTGACGATCTCATCACGTCGGCGAACGGAAACGTTCGTCGGCGTGTTTGGTTTTGCGAGTACCGCTGCATCGAACACGTCGGCAACCGAGTCGGTCCAGCGGCCATCGAGCGTGAGGAGGCGATCGCCCGCCTGGAGTCCGGCTGCGGCGGCAGGGCCGTCTGCGAACACCCGCGCGACGTCCACTCCCGGCTCGACGTCGCCGTCGGGCTTCGTCGCCTCGAGACCCCAGAGCGCGGCGGGGACAACTCGCCGCTTGGCCGCGTCGGACCGGCTGATGAACATGCGGTTCATCATCAGCATCATCACGTTCTGCGGATCGTGGTTGTTCGGCGTGAACGTCATTGTCGCCGCCGGGTAGTCGATCGTGAACTTGTAACGCGCGAAGAACGGGTGGCCAACGATGCCGTCGACCGGGCCGAGGAAGTCCGAGATCATCTTGATGGTCGGGTGGTCCATGATCATGACCGGCACGTTTTCGGCGACGAGTTCGCCGACTTCGAGCTTCCGCACCTTGCCCTCGCCGCGCATCCCGAAGAATGCCGGCTTCTTTGCGGCCTCCTTGGTGATCAGTCCGCCGTCGGCCGCGGCCCGGCCCGAGATCAGCATCACGGGCGAGCCGAGATCGAAGATCAGTCGGTACGGGCCGGCATCGTTGATCTTCACTTGAACGGCCGGGTGCAGCGAGCGCAGCAGCTCGAACTTCACGACGGCCGGTTTCGCGTCGTGCGCTTGCGTCGCTTCTTGGTCGGCGCGTGTTCCGCAGATCGCGGCCGTCGCCGTCGCAAACGTGAACGCCGTAATCAGAATGGTACGCAATCGTGTGGCAATCGGCTTCGTTCTCATAGTCCCCGTCCCGTCTTGATGGTTGCTTTCACGTCGTCGGTTCCGCGGCGAAGCTCGATGGCAACGGCCTCATCGACTCCGAGGGCTTCGGCGTGCTTCAGGACATCGGCAATGGTGGCGACCGGCTTGCCGCCGAACTTGGTGACGACGTCGCCTGGGCGAAGGCCGGCCGTGGCCGCGGGACTTTCGGCCAGCACCGTCTTGATCTCGACTCGCGCGTCGGCTGCGTCGCCGGCCGCGGCCAGTTCCACGCCGATGAATCCGCGGGGCGTCGGCTTCGGTGGCGGCCCGCCGCGAAACGCGCCGAACATCTGCACGAGTCCGCCCGCCGCCTCAAGCTCCTTCGGAGTACTCGCCCCGCCACGCAGCATCGTCGGCAGCGGCGGATCGAAATCGAGCGGAGTCCAGTTCATCGCCGTCTTCGAGAGGTCGAACTCCATGCGGAATCGAGCGAGCACGTTGTAGCCGAGCACGCCATCGAGTCGCACGCCGGCGAGGTCGAGACTGTTCATGCCGCGGATTTGGAAGATGTCCTCGACCCGCGCGGTGACGCGATCGAGCCGAGCGCCGCCCTCCAATTCCATCGGCTCGAACTTGGCCCAGCCGTTGCGATCGATCTCGACGGCGGCCTTCTTCGCCACGTCCGTTGTGACGAACATCATCGGCGCCCCGGTGTCGACGATGAAGTTGAACGGGCCTTTTCCGGCGAGTTTCGCCCGCACGATCATGTGCAGCGTCTCGGAGGTGCGATAGGGCACGCGCTGGGGCGGACCGATGGGGTCGGCCGGTTTCTGGGGCCGCGCGCCGACGCTCAACAGCGCGGCGGCGAGGCAAATCGGAATGATCGCGCGAACGGCTGGTCGACTCATCGTTTGGTCCTCGGTTTCGGAATCTACGGTGGGCCGCCAGTTTACACGTTTGCGTCGACCGGGGCCGTAGAAATTCTCGCCGGGGTCTTGAATCCCCGCGGCTCTTCTGCCATATTCGCCGCTCCTAACGGTAACCGTTGTGGAGGAGTTGCTCCGCAACTCCGATCCGATAGTCAACCACGCACCGCCTAAACCCGACGGGAGCTTGCCCGACCCGTGTTCGCTTCGCTCGCTGACATCTGGCAGTGGTTTCGCGAGGTCGCTTGGCCGAACCTGATCGGGCCGTTCCTGGCCAGCCTCGTCATCATGCTCTTCTTCCAGTTCCAGGCGATCATCTTCGTCTGGGCGGAACGCAAGGTGTCGGGCCGCATCCAAGACCGACTCGGGCCGACCCGCACTGGCGGCAAGTTCGGCTGGCTCCAGACGATCGCCGACGGCATCAAGCTGCTGCTCAAAGAGGACCTGATCCCGACCGACGCCGACCGGCCGCTGTTTCGACTCGCCCCGTACATCGTGCTGATGGGTTCGTATGCCGCGTTCCTGGTGATACCGTTCAGCGATGGCTGGGTGGCCCAGAATATGAACGTGGCTGTGTTCTTCATGCTCGCGGTGATGAGTGTCGAGGTGTTCGGCGTGATCATGGCCGGCTATGCGTCGGGTTCCAAGTGGGCCTTGTTCGGCGGCATGCGCGAGGCGGCGCAGGTGGTCAGTTACGAAGTGCCGATGGCGCTGAACCTGGTCCCCGCCGTGATGGCGGCCGGCACGATGAACATGAACACGGTCGGCCGAATGCAGGCCGAAGGCGTGTGGAATTGGATGTGCTTCCACGATCCGTTCACGTTCTTTGCGTCCATAGTATATATCGTCTGTGCGACGGCGAGCGTGAAGCGGGCGCCGTTCGACCTGGCTGAGGCCGAGAGTGAGCTGGTCGCCGGGTTCCACACCGAATACAGCGGCTTTCGCTGGCTGATCTTCTTCATGGCCGAGTATGCCAGCATGCTCGCGGTGGCCTGGATCGCCGTGACCATGTTTTGGGGCGGCTGGAGCGGCCCGCTGCCGCTGACGAAATGGTTCGGCTGGTGGATCGACACCAACGGCGACGGTGTGGGCGATGTCCCGAACATTCTGGCCAAGGCCGCCGGCCTGCTCAACTTCATCGTCAAGGGCTATTTCCTGATCTTTGTGATGATGTGGATTCGCTGGACGTTGCCGCGCATCCGCATCGACCAGGTGATGCAGATGTGTCTGAAATATTTGCTGCCGATCAGTTGTTTCCTGCTGCTGGGTTCGGCGCTGTGGCCGCTGTTGGTGACGACCGAGCTAGGCGGCAAGATCGGCGCGGTCGTGGCGGCTGGCGTCACGCTGTTGATTGTCGGCGTCGGCATCGTCACCACGCCGCCGAGCGCGGCGCATGGGCGACGCGAAAGGGTGTACTGATCTGACCGATCGGTCAGGTCCGTCGGGAGAATCGAGCGTTGATCGACCTCATTCAGAAGATGATTGCCGCGTGGCCCACGGTGCTGTTTTGGGTCATGGGGCTTGCCACGGTCGTCTGCTCTATCGGCGTGGTGGTGACGCCGAATGTGGTGCGGTCCGCGGTCTGGCTGCTCTTCGCGCTGGTCGGTACGGCGGGGTTGTTCTTCCTGCTCGGCGCCGATTTCGTGGGCGCGACGCAGCTCCTGATTTACGTGGGCGGCACGTTGATCCTGGTGATCTTCGGCGTCATGTTGACGGCCCAGGGGCCGTTCGTGCGGATGAAGACGTCGAGCGCCGAGTGGACCATCGCGGCAGTCGTCGGCACGGTGTTGGTGGCCATTCTCGCCGGAGCGACCATGAGTACCGACTGGCCCAAGACTAGGCGGGGCGACACGTCGGGGTTGACCGCAGAGAATGCGCCATCGACCACACAGCTTGGGCTCGAGTTCCTGGGCATCCCGCCGCAAGGTCCGGCCGCCAGCGCGGGCAAAGCCGGCCGCGACCCGGCCAACATCGGCTATCTCTTGCCGTTTGAAATCGTCTCGGTCCACCTGTTGGTCGTGCTCATCGGCGCGGCGTACCTCGCCCGCGCGAAACGTCGCAAGGCGGCCGTCTCATGAACGTACCCATTGAAAATGTGCTGCTGATTGGCGTCGTCATGTTCGTTTGCGGCGTCGTCACGATGGCCACCAAGCGAAACGCGGTCGGCATCCTGATCGGCGCCGAGTTGGTGCTCAATGCGTCGAACCTGAATTTCGTGACGTTCGCGTACTACACGCCGTTCGGCATCGACGGCCAGGCGTTCGCGTTGTTCGGCATCGTGCTGCCGGCAGCCGAAGCGGCGATCGCGCTGGCGATTGTGCTGAACTTCTACAACAACCACATGACGGTCGATGTGGACCGGGCGGACGAGTTGAAGCAGTGAGAAGTCCAATAGTGAATTGTTATTGGTCAACGCCGACGACTGAGGCTGATTGCTGTTGAAGAGAAGGACATGACGGATCCGAATTGGCCAGTTTGGTTGTACGTTGCCGCGTGGCTGCTGCCGTTTGCGTCGTTCACGGTGTTGGTGCTCGGCGGCAAGCGTTGGGGCAAGGTGGGCGCTGCGGTTGCGTGCGCGGCGATTATCGGCTCGTTCTTGTTGAGCCTTGCTGGGCTGTTCATCTACGTCGGTGAGTTCACACCCGAGTTCTTCCCCGAGACGGGCGACGCGCACGGCGGCGGCCACGAGGCGCACTACTTCGCGCCGCGCCAAGACCCGGGCCACGCAGCGCCGGCGGGTCACGAAGCGACGTCGCACGCGAGCGCGGGTCAGCCCGGCCATTCGGCCGAACACGGTGCGGGCCCGGCCACGCATGGCGCGGGTGGCCACGCCGGGCGAGGCGAGTGGAAGTGGGACTTCAGTTGGATTCGGATCGGCAACCGGCAGATTCGGCTTGGTTTCTACGTCGACAGTCTGACCGTGATCATGTTTTTCATGATCACGCTGATCGCTTCGGCGATTCACATTTTCTCGTCGGGCTACATGCACGACGAACTGCACGACCCGGTACACGACCCGCTGGCCGTGCCGCCGGGCGATCCGCCGCTACACCGCCAAGGGCGCTTCCCGCGGTTCTTCACGTACCTGTCGCTGTTCTGCTTCTCGATGCTCGGCCTGGTGCTGGCCGACAACGTGTTCATGGTGTTCATGTTTTGGGAGTTGGTCGGGCTGTGTTCGTACTTGCTGATCGGTTTCTACTATGAGCGCAAGAGCGCGTCGACTGCGGCGAACAAGGCGTTCATCACGAACCGCGTGGGCGACGCCGGGTTTATCGTCGGGTTGATGATCATTTGGACGTCGGTCGGTACGTTCAATATCCAAGATGCGGTGCGCACGGTGCGCGATCCGGCCGGCCAGATGGTGCGCGTCGGCGCGACGACGGGGCAGCGAATCTCGTGGGATGCCGAGACGGGCGAGTGGCTCGCGAACGTCGGTGAAAGCGGCAAGGCGGCGGTGGCCGATGCGCCGGGCCCCGTGCAGTTGTTCAGTCCACAGACTGGCCTGCCCGGCGGCACGATGGGTTACGTACTGCTGACGGTTGCCGGCATCGGCGTGTTCATCGGTTGCGTCGGCAAGAGCGCTCAGTTCCCGTTGCACGTCTGGTTGCCCGACGCGATGGAAGGTCCGACGCCGGTCAGCGCACTGATTCACGCGGCGACAATGGTCGCGGCAGGCGTGTACCTGGTCGGTCGGTTCTACGCCTTCTTCACGCCCGAGGCCCTGCTCGTCATTGCGTACACGGGGGGCATCACGTTGTTCCTGGCCGGCACGATCGCCCTGGTGATGACGGATATCAAACGCGTGTTGGCGTATTCGACGGTCAGCCAGCTTGGCTACATGATGCTCGGGCTGGGCGTGGGCGGCTGGTCGGCCGGTCTGTTTCACCTGCTGACGCATGCGTTCTTCAAGGCGCTGCTGTTTCTCGGTTCGGGCAGCGTGATTCACGGCACCGGCACGCAAGAAATGCCGCAGATGGGCGGTCTGTGGAAGAAGATGCCGATCACGATGGTGACGATGCTGGTTGGCGTTCTGGCGATCTGCGGCATACCGCTCTTTAGCGGGTACTACTCGAAGGACGCGATTGTGGCCCAGGCGTTGTACTTCGGCGGCCCATTGGATTGGGGCGGACAGCATCAGCAACACATGTTGCTTTTCTTGTTGCCCACGGTGGGCGCGGGGATCACGGCGTTCTACATGTTCCGTTTGTTCTTCATGACGTTTACGGGCGAGACTCGCGATCACCACGTGGCCGAGCACGCGCACGAATCGACCGCGGTGATGTGGGCGCCGCTCGCGGTGCTGGCGGTGTTCAGCGTGATCGTCGGTTACGGTTTCAACGGCAAGACGCCGCTGATCGAGCGGGTTCTGACGTTCAGTTCGCCGCACGCCGTGCTGGCGCACGCGCCGCACGAGGTCCACGCCAAGGCGGGAATGATCGCTCTGGCGGTGGTGCTCGCCGGGATCGGCCTGTCGACCTTGTTTTACTTCTTCCGCGTGCTCGACCCGGCCGAGTTGGTGCGCTATTTCCCGCGGTTGCACGACTTCCTGTTGCACAAGTGGTATTTCGATGAGCTGTATGACGCAGTGCTCGTGCGTCCGGTGCTGGCCGCGGCCCGGTTCTGCCGCGGGTTCGATTGGAACGTCTTGGACCGCTTCATCGATGGCACGGCGAGTTGCACTGTGCAGGTGAGCCGGGCCGACGGCTGGTTCGACAATCGCATCATCGACGGTGCGGTGAACTTCGTGGCCGACTGGGTCTACGCGACCGGCGTGTGGCTGCGCCGGCTGCAGACTGGTCAGTTGCGGCAGTACATCGTGTTCCTCGCTGTCGCGGTGGTCGGACTGTTCACGCTGATTTCGTACATCGGCCGCATAGGGCCTAACCTCTTTCTGAGTTTCTTGGCGAAGTAACCATGTCAGACACACTGCTGTTGAGCCTGATTACGTTCGTCCCGACGGTCGGGGCGATCCTGCTGATGCTCGTACCCGGCCGCATGGAGCGCGAGATCAAGATCATCGCGCTGGTGGCGACGCTCGTCACATTCGCGCTGACGCTCGTGATGCTGGGCGACTACATGGGCCTGATCGCGGGTTCGGGCGGCGAGTTGGGTGCGCGGGCGTCGGCGGCGCTCGACGACAAGGCGGCCGGCAAGTCCAATGAGCCGGGCGATCTGGTGTTCCGCTTCGATTGGATCAAGATATTCCACGTTGAATACTACATGGGCGTCGATGGCATCAACGCGCCGCTCGTCGTACTGACGGGGCTGATCAGCCTGCTGGGAATGATCGCCAGTTGGAACATCACCAAGCACATTCGCGGCTACTGCATCCTGTACCTGCTGCTCGAGACGGGCATGTTGGGCACGTTCCTGTCGCTCGACTTCTTCCTGTTCTACGTGTTCTGGGAAGTGATGCTGTTGCCGATGTACTTCCTGATCGGCATCTGGGGCGCGCCCTCGCGCACCGAGCCGGATGGTCGAGTGCGTGGCGGACCGTACGCGGCGATCAAGTTCTTCCTGTACACGCTCGCGGGCAGCGTGCTGCTGCTGATCGCGATGCTCGGCTTCTACTTTCACCCCGCGCCGCACACGTCCGAGGAACGCGTGCTGACCCTGGGGGCCGTGGGCGGGGCGAGCGCGCAGGCTGAGACAGGCGGCTCGACCACTCAGACGGTGACGAGCGAAGGGCCGGCCCACAGCTTCGACATCATGAAGATCCAAGACTGGGCGATGCGGCATCGCGAGGTGTACGGACTCGGCTTTCAGCTTTTGATGTTCGGCATGCTGTACGTCGGGTTTGCGATCAAGGTGCCGGTGTTCCCGTTTCACACCTGGCTGCCCGACGCGCACGTCGAGGCGCCGACGCCGATCAGCATGATCCTGGCGGGGGTGCTCTTGAAGATGGGCGGCTATGGTTTCGTGCGCATCGCCTACCCGATGTGCCCCGAGGCCGCGGCGTACCTGGCATGGCCGCTGGTCCTGATCGGCGTGTGGAACATCATCTACGGCGCCCTGGCGGCGATGGCTCAGACCGACTTCAAGAAGCTGGTCGCGTACAGTTCGGTCAGCCACATGGGTTACGTGATCCTCGGCTTTGCCGTCTGGAGCACGGCCCCGGGCTTCAACCCGAACGTCTGGTCAACGGGCTTCAACGGCGCGATGTTCCAGATGATCGCGCACGGCATCAGTTCGCCCGCCATGTTCTTTGTCGTGGGCGTGATCTACGACCGCGTACACCATCGCGACCTGAACCGCTTCGGCGGGCTGGCGACGATGATGCCGCTGTACGGTGGTCTCTCGGCGGGGATCTTCTTCGCCGGCCTCGGCCTGCCCGGCATGTGCGGCTTCATCGGCGAAGTGATGACGGTGCTCGCGACTTGGCAGTTCAGCAAGTCGCTCGCGGTGATCGCGGCGCTGGGCGTTATCCTGACAGCAGGCTACATCCTTTGGACGATGCAACGCGTGTTCCTTGGGATCCACCCGTCGCAGTTGGCCCACGATCACGGCCACGGCGGCGGACACGACCACGGACACAGCCATGGCGCCGGCGGCCATGGCCATGAACTCTACGATATCACGCCGCGCGAGATGCTCTGTGCCGTGCCGCTGTTGGCGTTGTGTGTATTGCTGGGTGTGTACCCGGACCTGCTGTTCAGCTTCATGGAGCCGTCGGTGACCAACCTCGTGATGGAATTGAGTCGCACCGTGACGTCCGTCGCCGGATCGATTCCGGTGTGGCGATGACCGAGCGTTCGGTGCGCGAGACAAGGCTGGCGTCTGTTCAAGGTGACGAATGGATCTGAGTTCCGTCCTGAAACAACTGACTCCCGACATCGGTCGATCGGTCGCCGGCGTAGCGCCCGAGCTGCTGCTGGTGGCAACGATCGTGCTATTGCTCGTGTGGCGCGTGGTCGGTCGATCGGCGACTTCGTCGCTGACCGGCGTGGCGCTGGTGGGGACCTTGCTGGCGATGCTGCTCGCGGTGGGTCAGTTGCTCAATCTGGTGGGCCGCGCCACGCTGGCTGAGAGCTCGTTTCAAGATCCGGTGAGCCGACTTGTAATCGGCCCGCTCACGGACCTTGTGAGCACGGCGCCGGCGGGTTCTGGCGTGGAATCGCCGAGCGACCTGTTTTCTGGCGCGGTCGTCCCGGAGTCGAAGAAAAAGACGTCGCAGACGACTGCGCAGGAGTCGAGCGGCGCGACGAAACAATCCACCACGTTGCAAGGGCCGGACGTGCCGCGCGGCATGCTGCGGTTCGACGGCTTCACGGTTTTCTTCCGCATCTTCCTGTTGTTGTTTGGGGCGCTGGTCATCTGGCTTACGGCGCTGACGGGGATTCCCGACCGCGAGGACTCGGCCGACTTCTACGTGCTGCTGCTCGGCGCCACACTGGGCATGTCGCTGATGGCGTCGGCCAATCATCTGCTGATGGTGTACATCGCGGTGGAGATGGCCAGTCTACCATCGTACGCGCTGGCCGGGTTCCTGAAGGGCCGGCGCGACGCGAGCGAGGCGTCGCTCAAGTACGTCGTCTACGGCGCGGGCGCTTCGGGCGTCATGCTGTATGGCATCAGCCTGTTGGCCGGCAAGTACGGCACGGCGCATGTTCCAAGCCTCGCACTGGCGATCGCCGACGGGAAGGGCGAGCCGGTCGGCGGCATACTGTTGCTCGGCGTGTTGCTGGTACTGGCCGGCGTAGCGTTCAAGATCTCGGCCGTGCCATTTCACTTCTGGTGCCCCGATGTGTTTGAAGGTGCGGCAGCCGAAGTCGCCGGCTTTCTGTCCGTCGCGTCCAAGGCGGCGGCGATGGCGCTGCTCGCGCGATTGGTCATCACACTTACGGCCAGTAGCGAAGTCGTTGGGGCGGCGAGTCGTCCTGAGCTTGACATGTACGTGGGGGCTGCCATCGCGGTCCTCTCGGCCATTACGGCGACGTACGGCAATCTGGCGGCGTATGCGCAAAAGAACCTGAAGCGACTGCTCGCCTTTTCCACCATTGCCCACGCCGGCTACATGATGATGCCGGTCGCCGGGGCGATCATCCTGGCGCGCGGTGCGTCCAGCACGGCTCAGGCCGCCGCCCTGCAGTCGCTGGTCTTTTACCTGATGGTATACCTGTTCATGAACCTCGGCGCCTTCGCGGTCGTCGCGCTGATTCGCAACGAGATTCGCTCCGAGCACCTCGACTCGTACCGCGGTCTTATCCGTCGCTGCCCGTTCCTGACGGTCGCGATGGCCGTGTTCCTGCTCAGCTTGACCGGCATCCCACCGCTCGCTGGATTCGCCGCCAAGTGGAACATCATCGTCGTGTTGTACGACGCGAAACTCTACTGGTTGCTGGTTGTGCTCTTGGCGAACACAGTGTTCAGCGCGTTTTACTACGTGAATGTGCTGCGAGTAATGACCATCGAGCCGTGCGACGCCGAGGCACCGGCGTGGGTTTCATCGGGTCGCATCGTGCTCTTCTGTTCCATCTTGGTTGCCGCGAATTTCGCTTTCATGCTTGCCCCGAAGGCGTGGGACGCCATGGACGGCCTGACCAAGCTTGCGGTGGAGTCGCTTCTCTAGCTGCCTCGTCATGTCGAACCAACTGCTCATACTCGAACGCATTTTTCATCGCGAGTGCCGGTCGCTGACTCAGTATCTGGCCGAGAGCTGGCTCTGGACGCACGGCGACGATCGGGAGGCGGAGGACTTGGTTCGCTCGATCCTGGCAGACGAGCGTCGTTGGGCCGAGCGACTGGCCGAGTTGATCTACGAACGTCGCGGCCTACCTCGGCCGGGCTCCTATCCGATGGACTTCACGAACTCCAACCTTCACTTCCTGTCGCTTGACTCGATGCTGCGGCGGCTGGCCGACGCCGTCGCGGGCAGTGTGGCGGCCCTACAACGCGATCTGAGCTTCCTCGCCGGCGACACTACATTGCGACCGCTTGTCGAACAGATGATCGAGCGCAAGGGCGGGCAAGTCGCCGCGCTCCAGAAACTCGCCGCCAGCCTGAGCGAAGTCAAGCACCGGGCGTACTGAAACCTAAGTACTGCTCCACGTTGAAAGGGGTTCGAATTCGTTTAACCCGCAGCCGCAGGCGAGGCACAACAGACGCCAGCCATGCCTCGCCTGCGGCTGCGGGTTAAACGGCCGAAGCCGATTTCAGACCCTATGGTGTAACCAGGCGACTTGACCGCATGGCCTACAACACGAGCGCCGGCAGCTCCAGATCAGTGAGGTCTGTCTGGCCGGTGATCATGTAGTACTCTAGAAGCTCGTACAGCGTCACGGCCAGTTCGCGCGGCGGCAGGTCGCGCTGCTCCGTGCCCTGGATGACCGGGGCGGTCGGGTCGAGCGTCAGCTCGAGAGCGACCGCGGTGGTGTTGCCCGCCAGATCTCGGATGGTGAATTCGAGCAGTATGTACTGCGAGCCGTCGGGTCGCGTCACTATCGGGCGCTCACGCAGGTCGGTGAATTTCTTGTGAAATGCCATGTGGCCGAAGCTGTTGTCCAAGATCGTGCCGTGCACGTTGAAGCCGAAGTCGAGGCCGAGCGGATTGATGACGAGCTTGGTCTCGGAGCTGAGTTGGAACGTCGGCGCTTCGACATCGCCAAAGACAAAAAATGTGCGCGGCATGCCGTGGATCGTTCGCGTAATCAGGTTCCAGCCCTCGTCGAGTGCGACCGGCGTCGGGTCGTGGATCAGTTCGCCGTCGCCGTCAATGTAGACCAGGTCATAGTCGGCCAGCTTGTTGGTGTACTTGGGGCTGATCAGCTTGAGTTCCGGCGGATAGACCGAGGGCGAGCCGACGAGTCCGTTGATGCCCGGCACTTGGACGGCGTCGAGTGGTGCGATGACGCCGGCGGGCGCCAAGCCGAATTCGCTCCACAGTTGTTCGTTCGTCTTGCCTACGAGCTCGGGTGGAATCAGGCCGGCCAGCCCGTCGCCCAGCGGCTCGCCGGTCGGGAACGGCACAAAACCGGCGGCCTGTTTCAAGTAGTAGATTTGCCGGCCGTTGAATCGGATGGTGCCGAGTCGCACGACATCGGGTGCAAACAGCGTCTCGATGTCGTTGTGCTTCACCTGCGGCGTACCGTCCATGAAGATTTCCCACTGCGTGTGGCCGTGCAGTTGAGTTGACGTGAGCGGCGCGAACTCGGGGTCTTCACCCGTCTCGGGACTGACGTTGATGTCAACCGTGCGGTTCTTGTGAACGGTGGTTGAGATTTCGATGCCGATGATCGTCTCGAAGTAGCCGCCTTCGATGACGGTCGCGCGGCGCACCGGCGCGTCGATGCCGACCTCCCAGCCGGCGAGGTGCACGTCGGTGTAGGTGATGTTGTTGGTCACATCGTTGCGGCCGATGGCTGTGCCGTACGGGTGCGAGCGGTTGCCGATGAGCAGCGGGCTGACGACGGTGGTTTGGCCGGTATACGGCATGAACATGGCGCGGTGCGTGTTCCACGCAGTGAAGTTCTCGATGTAGCTCTGGCCGCTCGTCATATTCGTCAGGTGGAACCAGGTTTCTAGGCCGCTGCCCGACGCGAACGCGAGGTTGTCCTTCACAAGCCGCAGCGGCACCGAGCCGACCGGCACCTGTGCGCGGCCGGCGGCGAGCGTCGGATCCGCCATGTTTGCGGCGTCGAACAGGGCCTCACTCGATTCCGTGAAGAAGATGAACGCGGCGTTCTTCTGGTTGGTCGCAATGTTCCCTTCCACCTCGACGCCGGGTCCCTGGAACCAGAAGCCGTGGCCCTGATGGCCGAAGTCGAAAATGTCTTCACGACTTTCCAGACCATCACCCGACCCGGTCGAGTGTATCGCCAGGTTGCGACGGAACGACCCGATCTCGTTGCCGACTTCGGTGACGAACGCGGCGCCCACCACGTCGAAACCGACGTTGTCGGCCATGTGAACGAAGCTGTCGTGGTTGACGAATCCCCAGCCCGGACTATCGACGACGACACTGCCGTCGATCACGGCCGGAGTCTTGGCGCCGTCGACGCCGGTGCGATGGAAGTGGACGGCGTAGCGGCCGCGGCGGTTCAGTCCGGTGTTGTCGACGAGATCGCAGTCTTCGTTGAACACGGGGTCGTTCACTGGGTTTCGTTTGTCGGTGCGGCCGAGGCCGTAGAAGCCGGCGTTGTGGACTTGGACGCTCTGGCTGTGCATGAACATGACGTGCCCGCGTCGCGCGTTGACGTCGACATTCTGCGACATGACGACCACGTTACGGTTCGTGTTCGCGACGTAATGCGTCAGATCGTAGCCCTCGGGCGTCTTGTGGTGGAACTCGAGCGGATGATCGAGTGTGACCACGCTGCCGTTGATCGCCGTGATCTCGAACTCTTCGTGCTGGTCGTACCACGAGCCGGTGAGCACGATGCGATGGCCGACGGCCCAGTTGGTCGGGGCGGTTGCGAGCACCAGGTGCGTGTCGCCCCGCTTCGGCGCCGCCGCGAGCGCGACGTACGGCGTGACCGGTTGGCCGACCATCTCGACGGCGCCGTGCGAGATAAGGCCGCGGCCGATTTGGTTGGGGTCGACCGACAGGTCGATCGGGCCGGTGTCGGCGATCAGGATGCGCGCGGCGACGCCGGCGTCAATCGGCTGGGCCGTCGTGCCGACGCGCAGCGTGCCCTTGCCGTCGACGACGATGGTATCGGCCATGAGCTGCGTGTCGTACTGATGAGCGAACTGAAGCACGCCGTCGATCCGGACGGTCTTGATTGGGTTGACGTAGATGGCGTCGAAGGTCACTGTGTTGCCGGCCGAGACGATGATGCGCGAGTTCTGGCCGGGCACGGCGCCGTTGCGCCATACGGTCGGGTCGGACCAGTTGCCGCTGGCGACCGTGACGTGCGTGGCGAGTTCCGGGGCCACAAGGTCGAGCACAGCCAGGTGCTCGTGCTGCTTGCCGGCGTCGTCGGTATGCGGCTGGCCGGCCTCGGTGTGATGTTCGCACGTGAGCGAGGTGAGCTCGAAGCTCTCGCCGATGGTCTCCGGCGGGGCGAACGACTCGGGCAGGCCGACGCTGCGTGCGAACACCTCGGGCGTGAGGCTGAGCAACTGCTCGCGCGACAGGGCCGCCATGCTCTCGTCGGGCATCGACCTCAGTTGCCAGTAGTTCTCTACCGCGGCCATTTGAGCGGGCGTCAGGTGCTCGACCTGTTCGGGAGTCAGGAAGCGGAAGTCGTGTGGTTGGACCGATTGGATTTGGGCGACGCTTAGCTCCTTGCGCTGGGCGGGCGTCAGCGTGTGAATGGTTATCGCCGAGATGTCCAGCGCCTGCACTTGCTGTGGCGTGAGCAGGCTGCGCAGTTCGAGCGGCATACGCGTGAACCACCATTCGCCTTCGATCGACGCGATCTGAGCGGTGGTCAGGAGCGGGACTTCGCGAGCTGTTAACTTGCCGAACTGGTGGAAGTTCACCTGCTGCACTTGCGCGGTGGTCAACTGGTTGATCTGGCCCGGCGTGAGCTGAGCGATGCCGACGGTGGACACTTTGATCGCCTGGACCTGTTGGGCCGTCAGTGCCGCCCGCGCCTCGGCCGACATCTGTTTGAACCACCATTCGTTGTCGATCGACGCGATCTGAGTGGTCGTGAGCAGCGGCGCCTCGCGAGCGGTTAGGTACCTAAAGTGCTCATACTTCACCTGCTGCACTTGGCCGGCGGCGAGCTGACCGACTTGCGTGGGCGTGAGCGCGGCGATGCCGACGGTGGACACATTGATCGCCTGGACCTGTTGGGCCGTCAGTGCCGCCCGCGCCTCGGCCGACATCT